>NZ_DKHD01000017.1:0-31369 GCF_002453565.1 Pseudomonas sp. UBA6753
AGGGGTTTTGTCTTTGTGGTGCGAAAATTCCCAGGCATACGCAGCCCCTGTGGGAGCGGGCGAGCCCGCGAACACCGGCAAAGCCGGTGCCATCCACCGCGTCGCCTGTTTCGCGGCGGTTCGACGCCTCGACTCGCCCGCTCCCACAGGGCCCCGCGTAGCTCCGAAAAGCAATCATGAAATGTGCGTCATTTATGCCTGACGAGTTACAGGTCAATGCTACGCTCGCGGAAATACTCAGCACGGATACCTATCATGGAAATGAACTGGCACCAGGCCCTGCAAGAGAGCCTGAGTTGGCTGGCAATCGCCTCGTTCATCACCCTTGTCTGCTTCACAGCAGCCGCCACACTGGCTGTACGTTGTACGCGCTGGGGCAGCCAGTTCTGGCAGCTTGCCGGGCCCTATTTCAGTTTCAGGCGCAGTTGGCGGCCGTTACTGGTGTTCGCCCTGCTGCTGGTATTGACGCTATTCTCGGTGCGCCTGAACGTGCTGTTCTCGTTCTGGTACAACGGTTTCTACAGCGCCTTGCAAGGCCTTGACCAAGCCGCCTTCTGGTACCTGCTCGGCGTCTTCGCGGTATTGGCCACCATCCATGTGCTGCGTTCGCTGTTCACCTTCTATGTAAGCCAGGCGTTCAGCATCCAGTGGCGGGTCTGGCTGACCGAGCGCCTGACCCACGACTGGATGCACGGCGATGCCTACTACCGTGGCCAGTTCCTGGCCGAGCCGGTGGACAACCCTGACCAGCGTATCGAACTGGACGTCAACGCCTTTGTCAGCAACTCGGTGACCCTCGCCCTGGGCGCGGTCAGCGCGCTGGTTTCGCTGGTGGCGTTCACCGGCATCCTCTGGGGGCTGTCGGCACCGCTGGCCGTCGCTGGTGTGGAAATTCCCCGGGCGATGGTGTTTGCCGTGTACCTGTATGTCATCGTCGCCACATGGATCGCCTTCCGCCTCGGGCGACCGCTGATCCGCCTGAACTTCCTCAACGAAAAGCTCACCGCCAACTTCCGTTACGCGCTGATGCGTCTGCGCGAGAACGCCGAGAACATCGCTTTCTACCAGGGTGCGCAGGTCGAGCGGGGCACCTTGCTGGGCCGCTTTGGTGCCTTGATCGTGAATGCCTGGGCGCTGGTGTTCCGGAACCTGAAATTCAGTGGTTTCAACCTGGGCGTGAGCCAGGTAGCAGTGGTGTTCCCGTTCATTCTGCAGGCACCGCGCTTCTTCAGCGGGGCGATCAAGCTGGGCGACGTCATGCAGACCTCCCAGGCCTTTGGCCAGGTGCAGGATTCGTTGTCATTCTTCCGCGAGTCGTATGATGCGTTTGCCCAGTACCGGGCTACCCTCGATCGTCTGACCGGCTTCCTCGATGCCAACGAGCAGGCGAGCGCTTTGCCGCGCGTCATCACCGAGGACCAGGAGCATGCCTTGGCGATCAGCCGCCTGCAGGTGCTGCGCCCGGACGGGCATGCCCTTATCGCCGACCTGAACCTTGACCTGCACGCCGGCCAGGCGCTGTTGATCAAGGGGCCGTCGGGCAGCGGCAAAACCACGCTGCTGCGTGCGCTGGCAGGCCTCTGGCCGTATGCCGAGGGTGAGGTCAGGCGCCCGCTGGGCCACCAGGCGCTGTTCCTGTCGCAGCGGCCGTACCTGCCGCTGGGTGATCTGCGCGCCGTCATCGCCTACCCGGCGGCCAGCAAGCCTGAGGATGAAACGCGGATGCAGCAGGCCTTGCGCCAGGTCAACCTTGCCCACTTGGCCGAGCGACTGGACGTCAGCTGTGACTGGTCACACATTCTCTCGGTCGGTGAGCAGCAGCGCCTGGCATTTGCCCGGGTGCTGTTCAACCGGCCGCAGGTGGTGTTTCTCGACGAGTCCACTTCGGCCATGGACGAAGGGCTCGAGCATGCCCTGTATTCACTGTTGCGCACGGAAATGCCGGGGGCGTTACTGGTCAGTGTCGGGCACCGCAGCACGCTGGCAGGTTTCCATACCCATCGGCTGGAGGTAGATGGGCATGGCGGCTGGTCGCTGCTGGAACAGCAGCCAGCGCTGGCCTAGTGCGGCTTGCCGGTGATCGGGCCTGACCGGAGCAATGCGACCCCGACCAGGGTGCTACCGGCACACGCTGCGCCAAGCAGGAATGTCGCCTTGAAGCCGACCCCGTCCCACAGCAGCCCGGCCACCACGCTGGCCACCAACAGCGCCACGCCGGTCAGCAGGTTGAACAGGCCGAAGGCTGTACCGCGCAGTTCGGCGGGGGCGCTGTCGGCGATCATGGCGGCAAAGATGCCTTGGCTGAAACCCAGGTGCAGGCCCCAGGCAGCCACCCCCATGGCCAGCCCGGTCCAGCCCGGCAGCAGGGCCAGCAGCAGGTCGGCGGCGACCAGCAGCCCCAGCCCGGTCATCAGCACGCCGCGGCGGCCTACGCGGTCCGACAGCGCTCCCGCGGGGTAGGCCGACAGCGAGTAGGCCAGGGCCATGAGCACCAGCACTGCCGGCGCCCACAGCGGCGCCAGGCCCATGTCCTGGGCGCGCAGCAGCAGAAACGCCTCGCTGAAGCGGGCGAGGGTGAACAGCGTGGCCAGGCCGATCAGCCGCCAGTAGGCCGCGCCCAGGCGGGCCAGCTCGTGCAGGGCCAGCGGTGAGCGCATCGGCCGGGTGGTGGCCGGCGTTTCAGGTTCGCGCACGAAGGCGATGAGGATGTACACCGCCACGAACGCCGGGAGCACCGCCACCCAGAACACCGTCTGGAAATGGCTCGCGGTCAGCCACATCAGCACGATCGCCAGCAACGGCCCAAGGAAGGCGCCCACGGTATCCAGCGCCTGGCGCAGGCCGAAGGCTGCACCACGCAGTTCTGCGGGCGTGACGTCGGCCACCAGCGCATCGCGCGGCGCCCCACGAATGCCTTTGCCTACCCGGTCGACGAAGCGTGCTGCGGTCAACCACTCCAGCCCGGAGGCCATGGGGAACACCGGCTTGGTCAACGCACCCAGGCCATAGCCCAGCACCGTGAGCAGCTTGCGCTTGCCCAGCCGGTCGCTGAGGGCACCGGAAAACACCTTGGTAATCGAGGCGGTCGCCTCGGCGATACCTTCGATAAAGCCCACCGCTACTACCGAGGTACCAAGCACGGTGACCATGTACAGCGGCAGCAGTGCGTGAATCATTTCCGAGGAAATGTCCATGAACATCGACACGAACCCCAGCGCCCAGACACTGCGAGGGATCTTCGACAGGGACCTGGCGTTCGTGGCGTGGCTTTCTTCGTGGCTGCGCATCAGGAGGCTCGGCAGAGGGCTACGTTCGAAACTGTAGGAGCCGTCACGCAGGATGCAAATCGGACAGGTGTATGCAAGCAACAGCGCGAATAGCCGGGCTGCGCCGGCAACGCTGTCGTGTCAGCAAAGTTCCGTTACAAACATGTAAACTTCGTAAATAAGATTTAAACACATTTGCGAATCTCTATATTTACCATCCCTGTTGGCCACCAAACTGTGTTTGCGAGGCCGGTGGGCGAGGGCTCCCGGTTTCCGACAGGGATGTGCCGTTTCGCTCATGAATCGCAGGAGATGTACCCATGCAGTGCAAGACTTCACCCAACAGCCTGGCCCTGGCGTTCGTCGCGCTGGCGTCACCGGCCATGGTGGCCAGCGCGGCCCAGGCCGAAGAACAGCGCACGGGTGAGGTGCTGGAGATGCCGGTCGCCGACAACGCGCTGGTGATTCAGGACACCCTGGTCACCGCCGAGCGCGAGGCACGCCAGGCCCTAGGTACGTCGATCATCACCGCCGAAGACATCAAGCGCCATCCGCCGGCCAATGACCTGTCCGACATCATCCGCCGCGAGCCCGGGGTCAACCTGACCGGCAACAGCGCCAGCGGCGCGCGTGGCAACAACCGGCAGATCGATTTGCGCGGCATGGGCCCGGAAAACACCCTGATCCTCATCGACGGCAAGCCATCCAGCGCACGCAATGCCGTGCGCTATGGCTGGAACGGCGACCGTGATACCCGCGGTGAAACCAACTGGGTACCGGCAGAAGCGGTCGAGCGCATCGAGATCCTGCGTGGCCCGGCGGCCGCACGTTACGGTTCCGGCGCCATGGGCGGGGTGGTCAACATCATCACCAAGCGGCCCACCGACGAACTCAAGGGCAGCGTCAGCCTGTACACCCAGCTGCCGGAAGACAGCGCCGAGGGCGCCAGCCGCCGGGCCAACTTCAACCTGGGCGGCGGCCTGACCGACAACCTCGGCTTCCGCCTGTACGGCGGCCTGGCCAAGACCGATGCCGACGACCTGGACATCAACGCCGGGCATGCCACCAGTGCGCTGGTGGCGGGCCGCGAAGGCGTACGCAACAAGGACATCAATGGCCTGCTGAGCTGGAAGCTGAACGACGAGCACCGCCTCGAGGCCAGTGCCGGCTACAGCCGCCAGGGCAATATCTTTGCCGGCGACACCATGAACAGCAACGGCGGTGGTGACGTCGAGTTCGTGTCCAGCCTGTACGGCCACGAAACCAATGTGATGCAGCGCAGTACCTACGACCTGACCCACCTGGGCGATTTCACCTGGGGTACCAGCAAGACCGTGCTGGCCTACGAGTACGTGCGCAACTGGCGCCTCAACGAGGGCCTGGCAGGCCGTACCGAAGGTGCCCCCAATGCCGAAGGCGCCGCCATGTCGCGCCTGCGCAACACGCGCCTGAGCAGCGAAGTGAACCTGCCATTCGCCATGGGCAGCACCGAACATGTGCTGACCCTGGGCGGCGAGTACCTGTACGAAGCGCTCAATGACCAGGGCTCGCTGCGCCCGCAAAGCTCGGACCCTACCGGTAACGACGGGTTGGTCGGTTTCGACCGCAGCAGCTCGAAGATGACCGCCCGCAGCTATGCGCTGTTCGTCGAGGACAACATCATTGTCGGCGACACCACCATTACCCCGGGCCTGCGTTTCGACCACCACGAAACCTTCGGCGACAACTTCAGCCCCAGCCTGAACCTGTCGCACAAGCTGACCGACGCACTGTCGGTCAAAGGCGGTATCGCGCGCGCCTACAAGACCCCGAACCTGTACCAGTCCAACCCCAACTACCTGCTGTACAGCCGCGGCAATGGTTGCAGCGTGCAGCAGACCAACAACGGTGGCTGCTACCTGCAGGGCAACGCCGACCTCAAGCCCGAGATCAGTGTGAACAAGGAAATCGGCCTGATGTACGACCGTGGTACCTGGCGCACCAGTGCCACGTACTTTCGCAACGACTACAAGAACAAGATCGTCGGTGATACCGATGTGTTGTACACCATCGGCACCGGCAGCCGCGTGACCCAGTGGGACAACGCCGGCAAGGCGCGGGTGGAAGGTATCGAAGGCAACCTGTTCATCGAGCTGACCCCAGCCCTGGACTGGAACACCAACCTGACCTGGATGCTCGACAACGACAACCGCGAGACCGGCGAGCCGCTGTCGGTGATCCCGGAATACACCGTTAACACCACCCTCGACTGGCGCGCCACCGAGAAGCTGTCGTTCCAGGTGGCGGGTACCTACTTCGGCAAGCAGAAGTCGCCGACCTTCAACGAACGCACCCAGCAAGGCTACGACAAGACCGCGCAACAGGACGTGGAAGCCTACGGCCTGGTGGACGTGAGCGCCGGGTACAAGTTCAACGCCAACTACGACGTGCGGGTGGGGGTGAACAACGTGTTCGACAAGCAGATCCTGCGTGGCGGCAACGCCAGTACTTCGGGCGCCAATACCTATAACCAGCCGGGCAGGGCGGTGTTCGCTGCGCTGAACATCAACTTCTGATCCAAGGGGCCGCTGCGCGACCCATTCGCCGGCAAGCCAGCTCCCACAGGGATCGCGCCAACGTTTGGAATTTGAGCAAGACAGTTGCTCCCACAGATACCACACAGTATTCGAACCCTGTGCAATCCCTGTGGGAGCTGGCTTGCCGGCGAATGGGCTGCAAAGCAGCCCCGGATGCCTCCGATCAACGCCAAGGAGCCCCCGATGATCAAAGCCCCCGCCTGGCTGCAGATCCTCTCCCGCAGCTGTGCCGCACTGCTCGGCGGCTATGCCCTCAGCTACGCCGCCAGCGCCTGCCTGGCCCGCATCCTGCCGCTGGCTGCCGCCGATGCGGTCATCGTCGCGACCCTGCCGGCCTTCATCTTCTACACCGCCGCCATCCTCTGGGCCTTCGCCTGCAGCGATGCCCTGCGTGCCTGGGCCTCGCTGGCTGTGGCCGTACCGCTTGCCCTGATCGGCTTCTGGCCGCAGGCACTGGAGTGGCTGGCATGAAGAACACCTTCACCCAATCGATGGCCTGGCTGCACACCTGGGCCGGGCTGATATTCGGCTGGCTGCTGTTCGCCATCTTCGTCACCGGCACCCTGGCGGTATTCGACAAGGAACTCGACCACTGGATGCAACCGGAAATCCCGGCCACCGAGGTACCCCAGGCCGACGCCGCGCGGCGCGCCATTGCCTACTTGCAGGCCCACGAGCCGCAGGCTGGCAACTGGGGCATCAGCCTGCCGAGCGAGCGCTCGCCCGGGTTGCGCGTGTCCACCGGCGAGCGTCGCCATGGCCCCACCGTACAGCTTGACCCGCGCACTGGCGAGGCCATCGAGGTGCGGGACAGTGTTGGTGGCAACTTCTTCTTCCGCTTCCATTTCACCCTCGACCTGCCACGCAACTGGGGCATCTTCGTGGTCGGCGCGCTGGCGCTGGTAATGCTCGCGGCGCTGGTCACCGGTATCGTCATCCACAAGAAGATCTTCAAGGAGTTCTTCACCTTCCGGCCGAACAAGGGCCAGCGCTCGTGGCTGGATTTCCACAACGCCAGCGCGGTGCTGTTGCTGCCGTTCCACCTGATGATCACCTACACCGGCCTGGTGATCTTCATGCTCATCTACATCCCGGCCGGGGTCGATGCGCTGTTCGCCGGCGACAACCGTGCCTACTTCCAGGCCCAGGGCAATGCCCGCCTGGAGCAGCCTCGTGGCCTGGCCAGGCAACCGGCCGCGCTGGTCGATGTCGCGCCATTGCTGGCCCAGGCCGAGGCGCGCCTGGGGCCGATTGGTGGCCTGAATATCCGCAACCCCAACACGGCGGCGGCGCGTATCGAAATACGCCCCGGGCTGGGCAACCGCATTGCCTTGGCCAAGGGCCAGGCCATGGTCTTCGATGGGGTCAGCGGGCAGTTGCTCGGCGACGTCGCCGAATGGCACGCGGCGCCATTGACCCAGCGGGTCATGGCCGGCCTGCATTTCGCCCAGTTTGGCGGCTACCCGATGCGCTGGCTGTATTTCGTCTGCGGGCTGGTCAGTTGCCTGATGATCGCCAGCGGGCTGGTGCTGTTCTGCGTGAAGCGTGGGCGCAAGTACGCCAGCGCCGAGGCTTCGGTGCGGCGTTGGTACCGGTTGGCGGAGGTATGCAACGTGGGCTTCGTCAGTGGCCTGTTGTTGGCGTGCGTGGGGTTGCTGTGGGCCAGCCGTGTGCTGCCGGTGGAACTGGCGCAGCGGGAGAGCTGGGAGGTTCGTGCGTTCTTTGGTGTATGGCTGCTGGCGCTGTTGCATGCCGGTATCAGGCCGGTACGCCGGGCCTGGGTCGAGCAACTGCTGCTGACCGCGTTGCTGTGCATTGGCCTGGGTGCGTTGGGTGGCTTGGGCGACGCCATGCGCCTGGGGGTGGTGGCCTGTGCCTTGGTGTTGGGTGTATTGCTCGGGCTGCTGGCCTGGCGCGTATGGCAGGCGCAGTGGGTGCCGCAGAAGGCCAGGGCAGGGCGGCGGATGGAGGCCGGGGCATGATGATGTGGATCATGGGCAGCGTGTTGTTCGCCTACGCTGGCATGCTGGGGCTGTGCCAGGGGCTGGAGCGGCATTACAAGCAGGTATGGAACCGCACCTGCCCGCCGGTGCTGCGTGTTGGCTTGCGCGCGGCCGGCTGGCTGGCGTTGCTGGCCAGTCTGGTGCTATGTGCCCAGGCCTGGGGCTGGGCCATGGGGCCGGTGGCCTGGTTTGCCGTGATGTCGCTGGCGGGGATGGTGCTGGTATTGCTGCTGCCATACTGGCCGCGGCTGGCGGTGGGGTTGTTGGCAGCGGTGCCGGTTTGGGGACTGATGCTGCTGATGATCTGACCAGGCCCCATCGTCGGCGCAGCCGGTGCCAGGTTGTTGCGGTAAAAAGTGCCAAGGCATGTTAAACCTTGCGCCCCGACCCGCTGCGAGAGAAACCCGGTGAAAGCCGTCCGCCTGACCCTGATCTGCCACGCCCTTACCCAGGCCCAGAAGACCGGGCGCCTGCACCGTGCCGACGACGGCATCCTGCCGTTGGGCCAGCAGCCTTTCGCCGACCTTTCCGGTGTGCCGGTGCTGACTGCACCAGAGCGGCGAGCCTGCGAGACGGCGGCGTGGTTTTCGGGGCCGGTGCAGGTCGAGCCGGCCTTGGCCGATTGCGACCTGGGGCGTTGGCAAGGGCTGACGCTGAAGCAATTGCAGGCCGAGCAACCGCAGGCGATGGCCGAATGGCTGCAGGCCCCGGCCAGTGATGTGCACGGCGGCGAGTCGTTCGCCGTGCTTTGCCAGCGCATTGCCGCCTGGTTGGGGGCCTTCGACAGGCCAGGTGAATGGGTGGCGGTTACCCACCCGATGGTCATGCGCGCCGCGCTGGTGCACGTACTTGGCTGCCCGATGAGCGCCAGTCAGCGGGTCGACGTGTTGCCGCTGTCGCGCCTGGAGCTGAGCTTTACCGGGCAGTGGCGCCTGCGCCTGGGCTGAAGGTCAGAACGCCAGCTTGTAGCCGATCAGCAGCAGCATCGCCGCCAGGCACGGACGCAGCACGCGGTCGGAAATCCGCCCGGTGAGGTGGCTGCCCAGGTAGATGCCTGGCAGCGAGCCCAGCAGCAGGTAGCCCAGCAGCGACCAGTCCATGTTGCCCATGCCGGCATGGCCCAGGCCCGCCACCAGGGTAAGTGGCACGGCGTGGGCGATTTCGGTACCGACCAGGCGGCGGGTGACCAGGAACGGGTACAGCAGGAACAGCGCCACGGTACCCAGTGCGCCGGCGCCGATGGAAGTGAGGGTGACCATCACCCCCAGCACCACGCCGGTGAGCACGGTAAGGGTGTTCAGGCTGCGGTCGCTGAGGTGGTAGTGGTCACCGGCATGGCGGCTGGCGAAGGCCTGCAGGCGCGATTTGAACAGGATGGCCAGCGCGGTCAGGATCAGCACCACCGCCAGGCCTTGCTTGATGACGGCGTTGAGCGCCGAGGTGTCGGTGTGCAGGGTGCTGAGGAACCACAGGGTCAGCGCCGCAGCGGGCACGCTGCCCAGGCTGAGCAGACCGGTGATCTTCCAGTCGACGTTCTTGTTGCGCGCATGCACCCAGACGCCACTGGCCTTGGTGATGGCGGCGTAGAGCAGGTCGGTGCCGACGGCTGTTGCCGGGCTGATGCCAAACCACAACAGGATCGGGGTCATCAGCGAGCCGCCACCGACGCCGGTCATTCCGACGATGAAACCCACGACCAGGCCCGCAATGGTGAAACCGAAAGAACCTACATCCATACGCTACTCGACTGCCCAACTTTGCCCGTTATCGGATGCAGCCCAGCATATAGATTTTTTTATAGCCAAATAGACTTGTTCGTTATTAGGTTATAACCGGGTGCTTGCCTGCAAGAGCCCTATCGCCGGCAAGCCGGCTCCCACACCGACCGCATCAACCTCACGGCCTGTGCAGTACCTGTGGGAGCTGGCTTGCCGGCGATAGGGCCCTGGCAGGCAGCACCGGGTCAGCGATCGGTCATCACCACCATCACATGCGCATCTGCGCCATCGTCACTTTCCGACAGGTAGATATGCCCCACCTGGCTGTCGAAATACGCCGTCTCCTGCGGCCCGATGCTCACCGCTTCGCCGGTTTCGAACTCGATACGAACGCGCCCGCTCAGCACCAATGCGAACTCTTGCCCGTGGTGCCGGATAAAATCGTCGAACTGGCCGCGTTCACGGGCAATGATGCGGGCATAGGCGGGGGTCATGCGCCGTTCGGGGAAGTCGCCGGCGATCGGGTGGTAGTCATAGGTACCGGTCGAGTAGCCCGCCGCCGCCGGCAGTGAATCGACCACCACGGTCACCGGGGCCGGTGCCATGACCGTGCCGCTGGCGCGCAACAGCTGGGCAATGTCGACATTCAGTGCTCGGGCGGCGGCGGCCAGTTTTTCGTAGCTGACCGAGACCTGCGCCAGCTCCATCTTCGACAAGGTGGACAGCGGTACGCCACTGGCTTCGGACAATTGCTTGAGGGTCATCTGGCGCGCCTTGCGCACCTGGCGCAGGCGCTGGCCGACTACGGCACGGTCCAGCAGGGGTAGGGCAGCGGGCATTCGGGGTCTCGGCATGCGGCGTTGGTCGGGCATCTTACCTTGGACCCTTGCGTATTCGTAAATTCTCATATATTAGAATTCTCATAAATGATAATTAGCCTGGCAGGAGCGTGCATGACCCCGATCTACGACACCCTGATCATCGGCGCCGGCATTGCCGGTGCATCACTGGGCTATCGCCTGGCCGGCCAGCAGAAGGTGCTGCTGCTCGAGCGCGAGGCACAGCCTGGCTACCATTCCACCGGGCGTTCGGCAGCCATGTTCATGGAGGCCTACGGCACCCCGCAGATCCAGGCGTTGACCCGCGCCAGCCGGGCCTTCTACGAAGCACCACCGCAGGGTTTCTGCGAGCACCCGCTGCTGGAACCGCGTGGCTGCCTGTACGTCGCCAGCCTGGAACAGCGCACGCTGCTCGAGCAGACCCATGCGCAGAACCTGGCCAACGGCACCGAGGTCAGCCTGCTCGACCGCGACGCCGCCCTGGCCCTGGTGCCGAGCCTGCGTGGCGAGAACCTGGCCGGCGCGGTGCTCGAGGCGGGGGCCATGGACCTGGACGTACATGCCCTGCACCAGGGCTTCTTGCGTGGCTATCGCGCCGCTGGCGGCGAACTGCGCTGCAACGCCGAGCTTGTCCAGGCCTGGTATCTGGATGACCTGTGGCAGGTGCAGCTGGGCGATGGCAGCCGCGTGCAGGCACGCCAGCTGGTCAATGCCGCTGGCGCCTGGGCCGACCGTGTGGCCGAGCAGTGCGGCGTGGCGCGTATCGGCCTGCAACCCTGCCGGCGCAGTGCCTTTACCTTCCCCGGCCCGGCAGACCAGGACTTCGCCCGCTGGCCGGCGGTAATCGGCGTAGACGAAAGCTTCTACTTCAAGCCCGACGCCGGCCAGCTGCTGGGTTCGCCGGCCAATGCCGACCCGGTCGAACCCCAGGACGCCGCGCCCGAGGAGCTCGACGTGGCTTTGGGCATCTACAACATCGAGGCCATGACCACCCTGGCGATCCGCCGGCCGAGCCACACCTGGGCCGGGCTGCGCTCGTTCGTCGCCGACGGCGACCTGGTGATCGGTTTCGATGTGCACGCGCCAGCGTTCTTCTGGCTGGCGGCACAAGGTGGCTATGGCATCCAGTCGGCTGCGGGCGCCTCGCGCCTGGCTGCCGACCTGCTGCTGGGCCAGCCCCTGTGTCCTGGCCTTGTCAGCCAGGGGGTGGCGCCCGAGCGCCTGTCCCCGGCCCGTTTCCAGCAATCCTGAAAGGAGCATCCCATGAGCAATGATATCCAGCGTTTCCCCAGCAGCCTGCCGTTCCCGTTCTCCCGTGCGGTGAAAGCCGGCGGCTTCCTGTTCCTGTCCGGCCAGGTGCCGATGAGTGCCGGCGGCGAAGTGGTGCGCGGTGACATCCAGACCCAGACCCGCGCCGCCTGCGAGCGCATCGGCGAAAGCCTGGCGGCCTGCGGCGCGCGTTTCGACCAGGTGGTCAAGGCCACGGTGTGGCTGTCGGACATGAGCCACTTCGCCGGCTTCAACGAGGTGTACAAGGAGTTCTTCGGCGCAGCGCTGCCGGTGCGCTCGACCGTGGCCTCGGCATTGGCGCTGGGGGTGGATGTGGAGATTGAAGTGCAGGCGTTTGTCGGAGATTTTTGACCGAACAAATCGCCCATGTGGGAGCGGCCTTGTGTCGCGAAAGGGGCGCGGAGCGGCCCCAGGATTTCTGCATTGCTGCCCAGATCGCCGGGGGCCGCTCTGCGGCCCTTTCGCGACACAAGGCCGCTCCCACCAAAGCGATGTGGTGGCAGTGAGACAACAACAATAAATCCAGAGGTTCACATGCAAGAGCAGCTGAAGATTGCCGGCGCGTTTGTCGGCGTGATCGTGGGGGCGGGGTTCGCTTCGGGGCGGGAACTGTTGTTGTTCTTTGTCGATTTCGGTGTGTGGGGGCTGGTCGGTGCGCTGGTCAGCGCAGCCTTGTTCACCTTCCTCGGCATGGCCCTGGCGGGGCTGGGCAATCGCCAGCAGGCCACTTCGCACAAGGATGTGATCCAGGCCATCTGCGGCCGTCACCTGGGCCTGTTCGTCGACTGGCTGATCACCTTTTTCATGTTTGCCGTCACCGTGGTCATGCTGGCCGGTGGTGGTGCCTTGCTGGAGCAGCAGTTCGGCATCCCGGCGCTGGCCGGCAGCGTGCTGGTGACGCTGGTGGTGGTGGGCATCGTGTGCCTGGATGTGCGCAAGGTGATCCTCGCCATTGGTGCCATCACGCCGTTGCTGATCCTGGTGGCCTCGGCGATTGCGTTGTACGCCGTGTTCAGCCGGGAGCAGAGCTTCGCCCAGCTCGACCAGCTGGCCAGCCAGCAACAGGCGGGCACCCGTCACTGGCTGCTGGGGGCGTTCCTGTACGTGTCGTACAACATCGTTGCCGGCGCGCCGATCCTGGCCATCCTGGGTGGGTCGGCCAAGGGCGAGAGAACCGCTGTATGGGGTGGGCTGCTTGGTGGCGCCGCATTGGGTGGGCTGATGCTGGTAATGAGTGCCGGGCTGTTGTCGCGCCTGGACAGCGTGGCTGACCTGCCGATGCCGATGCTGTCGATCGCCAACGAAGTATCGCCACTGCTGGGGCTGGTGATGTGCCTGATTATCTTCGGCATGATCGTCAACACTGCGGTGGGTACGTTGTTCTCGTTTCTCTCGCGGCTGATGCCGGCAGGTACGGTGAGGTTTCGCTGGGGCTCGGTGGTGACCGGCGTGGCTGCGTTCGGATGCAGCCTGGTGGGGTTCATCAGCCTGGTGGGTGAGGTGTACCCGCTGTTCGGCTACCTGGGCTTCGTGCTGATGGCTGCGGTGCTGCTGGCCTGGGTCCGGCGGAGCAAAGTGGTTAAAGCGGCGGTGGCGTAGGGGGCTGCTGCGCAGCCCGATCGCGACACAAGGCCGCTCCCACAAGGATCGCATGGCACCTGTGGGAGCGGCCTTGCGTCGCGATTGGGGCGCAGAGCGCCCCCCTGGGTCATCAGATCCTGAAGCTGCCTACCAGCTGCTTCAGGCGCCCGGCCTGCTGGGCCAGTTGGTCGCAATGGCGCAGGGTCTCGTTGAGGTTCTCCACCCCTTGCTGGTTCAGGGCGTTGATCTGGGTGATGTCCAGGTTGAGGCTCTCGACCACGGCGGTCTGCTCTTCGGTAGCGGTAGCCACCGATTGGTTCATGCCATCGATCTCGCCAATGCGCTGGGTCACGCTGGCCAGGCGCTCGCCGGCCTGGTTGGCCACCTGCACGGTCTGCTCGCTGGAAACCTGGCTGGTGTTCATGGTGTGCACCGCTTCGCGCGAGCCTACCTGCAGGCTGGTGATCATGCGGTGGATTTCTTCCGCCGATTCCTGGGTGCGGTGCGCCAGGTTGCGTACCTCGTCGGCCACCACGGCAAAGCCACGGCCGGCCTCACCGGCACGGGCCGCTTCGATGGCGGCGTTCAGCGCCAGCAGGTTGGTCTGCTGCGAGATGCCCTTGATCACGTCGAGGATCTTGCCGATTTCGTCAGTGCTGGCGTTGAGCGTTTCGATTTGCGCGCAGGACTCGCTGATGCGCTGCGACAGGGCGGTCATGGCGCTGATCGCTTCTTCGACCACTTCACGGCCACCGTGGGCCTGTTCGCTGGCACCGCTGGCATGCTGCGAGGCATCGGCGGCGTTGCGGGCGATTTCCTGGGTGGCGGCACCCAGTTCGTTGATCGCTGCGGCCACGCTGTTGGTGCGCATGCTTTGCTCTTCGGAACCGGTGATCGACGCATTGGAGGCATTGACCACCTTTTCCGACAGGTCGTGCACCAGGCGGGTTGCCGAGGACACTTCGCTGATCGAGGCATGGATGCGCTCGACGAAGCGGTTGAACGAAGTGGCCAGTTCGCCGAACTCGTCCTTGTTCTGCACGGTCAGGCGGCGGGTGAGGTCACCTTCGCCCTCGGCGATGTCGCGCATGGCGCGGCCCATGGTGGTCAGCGGGCTCATCAGCACCGGGATCAGCAGGCCGAGCAGGCCGGCGATGGCCGCCACGGCGATCAGCATGGCGATGATCGCCGAGGTGCGGAACTGGCTGAGCGCGGCGTAGGCCTTGTCCTTGTCGATCGACAGGCCGATGTACCACTGTGCCGAAGGCAGGCCGGCCACCGGGGCGAAGGAGATGATGCGGTCCTGGCCATTGAGGGTGACATCCTGCATGCCGGCGGCGACTTGCAGGTTGCTGCCGGGGTAGATGTCCTTGAGGTTTTTCATCACCTGGTCTTTGTCGGGGCTGACGATCACCTGGCCATTGCTGTCGGCCAGGAAGGCGTGGCCGATGCCGCCGAAATCGACCGAGTTGATGATCTCGACCAGGGTGTCGAGGGTGACGTCACCGCCGACCACACCGATCAGCTCGCCATTGCCCTTGCTTTTCACCGGCGTGGCGATGGTGACCATCAGGCCGCCGACAGCACCCTGGTACGGGGCAGTCAGCACGGTCTGCCCGGCGCTGGCCGCGGCGCCGTACCAAGGGCGCTGACGTGGGTCGTAACCGGCCGGCATCTGCGTATCGGGGCGCTGGGTGAACACACCGTTGGCCTGGCCCAGGTAGGTGAACAGGAAATTGCGCGTATAGGACGGCTGCTCGATCAGCCCGGCCAGGGTGTCGCCGGCACCTTGCTGGGCGATGTCCTGGGCCAGGTTTTCCAGGACCAGGATGCGCCCGCTCATCCAGTTCTGCACGCTGCTGGCGGTCAGTGCGCCGGACTGCTGCACCGAAGCTTCGATGTTCTGGCGAATGGTGTTGCGTTGCAGGTAGTCGTTGTAGAGCGTGAACAGGGCAAATGCCAGGACTACGACGCCGCAGGCGCTGAGCAGGATCTTGTGGCGAAATTTCAGGTTCATGTTTCGAGACCTTGGGCCAATGAGGGGAGGGCGCAGCACGCTCATGACGCATTGCGCAACCTATCGTTCGGGATATCGGCTCAAGGGGTAAAAGATTGAAGTGCTTACAGAAATTTCTTACGGTCATTTCGACGGACGGCATTCACTGGCTACACAACTGCTCGATCAACAGGCGTGCAGCCTGCTGCAACGGTTGTTGCTTGCGCCAGAAGATGTGTACCGGCAACTGCAGCTCGTTGCGGGTGTTGCGAAAATCCAGGCGCACCAGGCGCCCGCTGGCCAGCAGTGGCGCGACCCGCGACAGCGGCAGGTCGCCCCAGCCCAGGCCGGCCTCCACCATCTGCAGGGCGAGGTCGAAGCTGTCGGTTGACCAGTGCGTGGCGCCTATCAACGGGCGTGGGTCGGCCAGCGGCAGGTCACGGCTGCGCACCAGGATCTGGCGCACCCGTGTCAGGTCTTCGAGGTAGTGGATACGCCCCTCGCGCAGGGCCGGGTGGGCGGGCGACAGGGTGGCCACCAGCGACTCCATGCCGATGTGCTGGAAGCCGCGCCGGGCATCTACCTGCAGCCCGGCAAAGGCCACGCAGAGGTCGGCGCGGCCGCTGTCCAGCAGGTGCACGGCCTCTTCCTGCGGGGCGCTGAGCAAGGCGATGTCCAGCAGCGGGTGCCGCTCACCCAGGCGAGCGATGGCCGTCAGCAGCGGGCGGTGGTCGATGTCCGGCACCACCGCCAGGGTCAGGCTGCTCTCCAGCCCCTGGGACAGCTCCAGGGCATGCACCTGCAGCAGCCCCAGCTGCTCGGCGATCAGCCGGGCATGGGGTTCCAGCGCCATGGCCTGGGCGGTCGGGCGGACTTCCCGCGGGCCGCGCTCGAACAGGGTGTAGCCCAGTTCGGCCTCGAGGTTGCCGATGGCCATGCTCACGGCCGAAGGCACCCGCTGCAGGGCGCGCGCGGCGGCGGAAAACGAACCGCGGTCGAGCACGGCGAGAAACAGCTGGATATTGTCGCTGGAAAAGTTCATGGCAGCCTCCTGTCAGTAGATCTGACAGCTGCTGACTTTTGCTGTCAAGCATGATGAAGCATGATCGCGCCCCATCGCTTTTGTCATTGGAGGTAACCCCGGGTGCAGGGACTCAAACGCAAACTGGTCTACGTGACTTTCTATGAACTGATCGGGCTGTGCATGTCGACCCTCGGACTGGCCTACCTGTCGGACACCCAAGCGTCGCATACCGGGCCTCTGGCGGTGATGATCACCACCATCGCCATGCTCTGGAACCTGATCTACAACACCCTGTTCGAGTGGTGGGAAAGCCGCCAGGCCAAGCGCGGGCGCAGCGTGGCACGGCGGGTGGTGCATGCCATCGGCTTCCAGCTGACCCTGGTGGTGTACCTGATCCCGCTGATTGCCTGGTGGCTGGACATGACATTGCTGGAGGCGCTGCTGGTGGACATGGCGTTCATCGTGCTGGTGCCGTGCTACACCTTTGCCTACAACTGGGCGTTCGACCGGATCTTTGGCTTGCCCAGTTCGGCAATGGCTACAGCCTGATTCTGCCTGTGCCGGCCTCTTCGCGGGCACGCCCGCTCCCACAGGATTTCCACAGTTCTCAAGGCCTGTGATACCCCTGTGGGAGCGGGCGAGCCCGCGAAGAGGCCGGCACAGAAAACCACTACTAAGGCGGCAGGCGTATGATCAAAGGCTCCTGTTGCTGCTTCACCTGCTGCTCAACCGGTTGTTCCACCGGCCGCGGCGCACTGGCCAGCAAGCTGTCCTCGACCTGCCCCGACAGGTAGTACACCCCCGACATGGCCCCGCTCTGGCGGTTCTCCATCAGCTCCTGCCATTCCTGGTTCAGCGCCACGTTGAGGATCACCCGCAACTGCTCGACCATCTGCGGGTGTTCGCGGTCATGGGTCATCATCCCGTAACCGGCCGCCGCAATCGAAATCATCGCCCCCGCCACCTTGCCCACCGCCGACGCCACGGCACTGGCGATGCCGCGCGGGGCCAGGGTGGCGCCGAGCTTTTCGCTGGCCTGGTTGGCCACCGAGTTCAGCCCGACATCGGTCTTGCCGGGGCCTTTGCTGGCCTGCTGGTGCAGGTGCTGGCGCATGGCTTGCCAGGCCGGTTGCTGGGCCAGCGACTTGGCCCGTAGCAGTTGGTACAGGCTGGCATTGCGCGCATCCGGCGGCCCCAGGGCGATGGCGGGAATGCGGTTGAGGCGCTGGCTGAACTGCTCGGGGGGCGCGTTGTAGCGGCTGATGATGGCCGGCAGCTGCTGGCCGAGCAGTTGCAGGTACAGCTCGCTGGCACGGTCGCGGATGCCTTCGGGGTTGATCTGCTCCGCCACCGGTTCGATCACCCGCTTGTGGTACTGCTCCTGCAGGTACTGCGCCAGGCGCTTTTCCGCCGGCTCCCGGCCTTCACCACTGTCGATCTTGTACCAGGCCACCTTGAGGGTCAGCCACTGCTGGGTCCAGTAGCCGGTGAACCAGGGGATGAAGTCGCTTTCGGTGCGCTGCTGTACCTGTTCCTTCCACACCCGCATGGAGCGCCGGGCATAGTCGTTGGCCGAGCTGGCGGCGCCGACCGAGGCTTCGATCAGTTCCTGGTCGATGCGTTGCCAGGCGGCGGGTGTGAGCACCACCGGTGGTGGCGGGACAGGTGGGGGCTTGCCTGCGCAGCCGGCCAGGGCCAGCAGCAGGCACAGCAGCAGGAGGACTCGAGTGCTCACGCAACCGCCTCCCTGATAGAGGCTGGGGTGGTTCTCGGAGTATAGGGTGGGGAGTGAAGGGCTGCCGTGCAGCCTATCGGCCGTTCAGGATCAACGCAGATTTCTGCGTGAACGCGGTCATTGTGGGAGCGGCCTTGTGTCGCGAAAGGGCCGCAAAGCGGCCCCGGCAGTTTAAGCAGAAATATCGAAATCCGGGGGCTGCTTCGCAGCCCTTTCGCGACACAAGGCCGCTCCCACAGGGGCCGCGTTCACCAGAAAGAGCGTGGGTCATTCCAGGTCGAGCTTTTCTTCCAGGCGGTCGAGATGCTGGTGCATCAGCCCCAGCGCTGCCTCGGCATCGCCGTGCTCCACGGCATCGATGATCGCCGCATGTTCCTGCCACGCGCAGTGGTCGCAGCATGGCGACTCGTAGCGGGCGATGATCAGCGAGGTCATCGGCACCAGGCCGTTGAGGAACCGTGCCAGTGGCGCATTGGCGGCCACCTGCGCCAGTTTCAGGTGAAACTCGCCGCCCAGGCGGATCGCCGCACAACGCTCGCCGTTCTCATGGTGCTGGCGCTCGCGCTCCACCAGTTGCCGAAGCTGGCGAATCTGTACCGGACGGGCGCGTTGCGCGGCCAAGGTGATCAGCGTGGTTTCGGCCAGGCGCCGGGCGCTGAGCACCTGGCGGGCCTGCTCCGGGTCGGGCGCGGCCAGATGCGCAGTGTGGCTGGGGCGCTGCACCACCACCTGCTGGTCGGACAGGCGCCCGAGCACGCGGCGGATCACTGTACGGCTGACGCCAAAGGCATGGCCCAGCGCCTGTTCGGGCAACAGGCTGCCAGGTGGCAGGCGCTGTTCGAGAATGGCATCGAACAGCCGCGGGTAGATCTGCTCGGCCGACAGGCGGGTTTCGCCGGCCGCGAGCAGGGCCGGCAAGTGAGGGGCGGCGTTCATGGTCGCTCTCCTGGGGTCATGGATGCGGGTGTTCGTCCGGGATGTTCAACGGGATGCCCATGCGCAACCCTTCGGCCAGGATGTGCTGGCGCATCTGGGCACTGGCCTGGGCGCTGCTGCGCTCACGTATGGCGCGCACCACCGCTTCGTTTTCCTTCAGCCGCGCGGCCAGGTGCTCTGGCGAATTGCGCAGCATGTCGGCGCTCTGCTTGAGGGCATTGCCGGTCTGTTGCACCACGCTCTGGAAGATCGGGTTGGTGGTCAGGGCGAACAGCGCTTCATGGAAGGCGATGTAGGCCCTGACGCCGGCTTCGCTGTCACCGGCCTCCAGCGCTTCACGCATGTCCATCAGGGTCAGGCGCAGCTGGCCGATGTCCTGGCTGTTGGCCGACTGCGCCACCAGGCCGACGATGAAAGGCTCGAGGGTGTAGCGCAGCTCCAGCACGTCGGCCAGGCTGGCTGCGGCGCTGGTGTCCACGCCCGGTTCCTGGGCGGCGGCATCGGCATCCAGTACCAGCACGCCCTTGCCCGGCAGCGAACGCACCAGGCCCAGGGTTTCCAGCACGGTCACCGCTTCGCGCAGGCTGGGGCGGCTGATACCCAGTTGTTCGGCCAGCTCGCGCTGGCCTGGCAGCATGTCGCCGGTACGCCATTGGCCTCGGGCGAGGGCCTGGCGCAGTTTTTCCACCACTGAGTTGACGACGGTAGATGAGCTGATCACGGTTCGCTCCTGGAAGGGCCGGCATCAGTGCCGGCCACGTTCGCTCAGAATTCCTGTTGATGGGGGGTGGGCTGCTTGCGTGGCGTGGGGGCGAAGCCGGGTTTGCCGTCGAGCACGTTGTGCGCGCGTTCCAGGTCGATGTCCTTCTCCCAGCGGGCGATGGCCACGGTGGCCACGCAGTTGCCGATCAGGTTGGTCAGCGCCCGGCCGATGCCCATGAACCAGTCCACCGCCAGTACCAGTACCAGGCCGACCACCGGGATCGCCGGCACGGCGGTCAGGGTAGCGGCAAGGATCACCAGCGCCGAGCCTGGGATGCCGTGAGCGCCCTTGGAAGTCACCAGCGACACCAGCAGGATGGTCAGCAGGTCGGTCATTGCCAGTGGCGTGCCGGTGGCGTTGGCAATGAACACGATGGCCAGGGTCAGGTAGATGGAGAAACCATCGAGGTTGAACGAATAGCCGGTGGGGATCACCAGGCCGACGGTGGAGCTGCCGATGCCCAGGTGCTCGAGCTTGCGCATGATCTGTGGCAGTACGGCATCGGACGAGGCGGTGCCCAGCACGATGGTCAGCTCTTCACGCAGGTACTTGATCAGTGGCAGCAGCTTCAGGCCCGACAGGCGCATGACCGTGCCCAGCACGATCAGTACGAAGCCGGCACAGGTCAGGTAGAACAGCGCCACCAGCCCGCCCAGGTGTTGCAGCGATTCCAGGCCGTACTTGCTGGTGGTGAAGGCGATGGCACCGAACACGCCGATCGGTGCCAGGCGCACGATCATGCCCATGATGCGGAAGATCACGTGGCTCAGTTCGTTGATCAGCCGCGAGATGCCGGCTGCCGAGTCACCTACCAGGTTCAGCGCGCTACCGAACAGTACCGAGAACAGCAGCACCTGGAGGATGTTGTTGTCGGCGAAGGCGCCGATCACCGAGGTGGGGATCAGGTCCATGAAGAATGCCGTGGCACCGTGGATGTGCTGGCCGCGCTCGGCCAGGCTGCTGGCGTCGGCGCTGGACAGTTGGTCCAGGTGGATGTTGGCGCCGCTGCCGATGCCGCTGGTGAAGGCGAACACCAGGCCGATCACCAGCGCCAGGGTGGTCAGCACTTCGAAGTAGATCACCGACTTCAGGCCGATGCGCCCGACCTTTTTCAGGTCGCCGGCGCCCGAGATACCGCTGACCACCACGCAGAACACGATCAGGCCGATGAGCATCTTGATCAGCTTGATGAAGCCGTCGCCAAGGGGTTTGAGTTGCAGGGAAAGGTCGGGGAAGCTGAGACCGCAGGCGATGCCGAGGGCAAGGCCGAGCACGACTTGAAGAAAGATCGAACGCGAGCACCATTTGAGCATGGGAGGGATCTCTGATCGGTGTCCTTGCTTCGGTAGCCGCACGGGGCGAAAGAGCGCAGGACTTAATTATTGTGGTCTTACCGGTTTGTTCAGCGCGAAGCCATGAAAGCGCGAAAAATCCGACATTGCAAGGATTTTTGGCCTTACCGGTCTGACCAGTTGTGGGGCAATCCAGCCTGCCTCGCTCTAATTCGGTGCGTCTGGTTGATCGGGCCGCAGTGCGGCCGTTCGCAGGTGAATCGCAGCGGCGAACCGCGTGCGCACATGAATCAGATCAGGCTTTGGCCAGTGCCTCGGGCACCGTTGCAATCAGCTTGCCAAGCGCCATGCCGAGATAGCGCGTCAGCGAGCCATTGGCTTGACCTCGGCCAGCACCGGGTGCGCGACCAGCTTGTCGATGTGCAGGGTGTCGTCGTTCATCCAGCTTTCGCTGAGCAGCCGGTAGTGCTCCATGTCGCGGCAGCGCAGGCGCAGGCTGTAGTCGAAGTGGCCGCTGATCAGCTGGCACTCGTGCACTTCCGGGCAGTTGCGCAGGGTAGCTTCGAAGGCCTTCTGCGCGGCCCGCCCGCTTTGGTTGGACAGGGCGACCAGCACCAGCAGCGACACCCCGGGCGCCACCTTCTGCAGGTCGATGATCGCCCCGTAGCCGCGGATCACGCCACGGCGCTCCAGCTTGCGTACACGCTCCAGGCAGGGGCGGGGGGTGAGGTGGACGAGGCTGGAGAGCTTCTCGAAGGTGATGCGGCCGTCATGGCGCAGGATGTCGATGATCGCTTCGTCGATGCGGTCGAGGGGGTGGGCGTTGGCGTCCTTGGTGTCCATGCGCTTGGGCTTCGTTCGGAAGAGGGCATGGGACAGGTTAGGCGGTAAAGGGGGCCGCTGCGCGGCCCATCGCGACACAAGGCCGCTCCCACAGGGATCGCGCAACCATTCGAAATGGCGGCGGACTTTTGTGGGAGCGGCCTTGTGTCGCGAAAGGGCTGCACAGCAGCCCCAAGGTCTATCGGGCACAGACGGAGTTAGCCTTGTTTACTGCCCGCAACTCCACCACCCGCGGCTGAAACAACCCATACAAATCCTTCGGATCCTCCAGCACCGGCACCAGCCCGATGTCCGTGCCGATACCCAGCGCCTGCGCCGTATCCAGCACATAGCGCAAGGCCGAGTAATCCTCCAGGGCAAACCCCACCGAGTCGAACAGCGTCACCTGTTCGGCGCGCTCACGCCCCTTGGCTTCCCCGGCAACCACACGCCAGAACTCGGTCACTGGCGAGTCCGCCGGCATCTGCTGGATCTCGCCTTCCACCCGGCTCTGCGGCTCGTACTCGACGATCACCCGGGCCCGCTCGACAATCGCCCGGTGCAGCTCGGTCTTGCCTGGGCAGTCACCGCCCACGGCGTTCAGGTGCATGCCCGGCTCGATCATCTCCGGGGTGAGGATGGTGGCGCAGGCCTTGTCGGCGGTCACCGTGGTGACGATATCGGCCCCGCGCACCGCATCGGCCACGGAGCTGGCGATGCTCAGCTTGAGGCCGGGACGGTTGGCCAGGTTGGCGACCAATTTGGCCGAGGCGGCCGGGTCGATGTCGTACAGGCGGATTTCATCGATGCCCAGCAGGGCATTGAAGGCGATGGCCTGGAACTCGCTTTGCGAGCCATTGCCGATCAACGCCATGCTGCGGCTGTCTTCGCGCGCCAGGTAGCGGGCGGCCAGGGCCGAGGTGGCCGCAGTGCGGATGGCGGTGGTCAGGGTCATTTCGCTGAGCAGCAACGGTGCACCGGTATCGACGCTCGCCAGGGCGCCGAAGGCCATCACCGTGGGCAGGCCATGGCGAGTGTTCTTCGGATGGCCGTTGACGTACTTGAAGGCGTAGCGGCTGGCGTCCGAGATAGGCATCAGCTCGATCACGCCGTCCGCTGAATGGTTGGCCACCCGGGCGCATTTTTCGAAGGCGGGCCAGCGCAGGTAGTCCTGGCGGATGTACTCGGCCATTTCCAGCAGGCACGTGGGCAGGCCTTTGCGGTTGACCAGGCGGGCCAGGTCTTGCACATCGATATAGCGGGTCATGAGGGGTCTCCCTGTGGTCGACGCTTCCAGAGTGGGCTCTGGTTTCATTGTGCGGCGGGTGGGGAGGTAAAGCTGGCTGTAATGGGTTGTGGCGGCAGCGGCTTTGGCTGATTTCGCTGCGCTGGCAGCCGAATCGGCTGTGGTTGCCTGGGCCGGCCCTATCGCCGGCAAGTCGGCTCCCACAGGGATATCACAGGCCTTGAGAGCGGCGCTGTACCTGTGGGAGATTGCCCAGTCCTTTGGGCTGCGCTGTCGCACAGGGAACAATGTTCGAGAGCGTGCCACATTCCCTTGTGGGAGCTGGTTTGCCGGCGATGAGGCCAGCACAGGCAAAGGCAATCATCGCTCACGCAGCCGCTTGTACAGCGTGGTGCGGCTGATCCCAAGCCCGCGCGCCACCGCCGACAGGTTGCCGTTGGCTTGCTCCACCAGCGCGTGCAGGTCCGCTTCCTCAGTGGCAAGCAGCACGGGGGCCTGCAACTCGGCCAGAAATCCTGCAGGCAGGTGCTCGACGCCGACAGGCCCATTGCCCGCCAAGGCCAGCGCCACCTGCAGCACACTCACCAGCTCACGCATATTCCCCGGCCAGGGGTGCTGATCGAGCAGTTCGATAATGGCCGCAGGCAGCCGCGCAGGCTGCCCGGGGTCGCGGTAGCGCGCATGCACCTGCTCGATCAGCTGCCGGCGGTCACTGCGCTCGCGCAGCGGCGGCAATACCACCGCCAGCCCGGCGATGCGGTAATACAGGTCCTGGCGAAAGCGCCCGGCGCGCACTTCTTCGGCCAGGTCGCGGTTGCTCGCCGACACCACGCGGATATCCACCGCCACCGGTTCGCCGCTGCCCAATGGCTGGATGCTGCGCGTCTGCAGCACGCGCAGCAGGCGGGCCTGGGTGGGCAACGGCATGTCGCCGATTTCGTCGAGGAACAAGATGCCGTGGTGGGCCTTGCGGATCAGCCCCGGGTTGCCCTTCTGGTGCGCGCCGGTGAACGCGCCCTTGTCGTAGCCGAACAGTTCCGACTCCACCAGCTCGGCCGGGATCGCCGCGCAGTTGACGGCGATCAGCGGCTGGCTGGCGCGGCTGCTGGCCCGGTGCAGGGTATCGACGAATACCTCCTTGCCTACGCCGGATTCCCCCTGCACCAGCACCGGAATGTCCTTTTCCAGCAGCAGGCCGGCCTGCGCCAGGGCCTTCTCCAGGCGTGGCTCGGCGCTACTGGCGGCGGGGCGGCTGGGGGCCTCGCGCGGCGGCTGCCACTGGCAATGAAAGCGGTTGCGCCCGGTGGCTTGCAGGGCGAAGGGCTGTTGCCGGGGATGGCTGAGCAGCTGTTGCAGGGGCAACTGGA
Source organism: Pseudomonas sp. UBA6753 (assembly GCF_002453565.1). NCBI lineage: Bacteria > Pseudomonadati > Pseudomonadota > Gammaproteobacteria > Pseudomonadales > Pseudomonadaceae > Pseudomonas > Pseudomonas sp. UBA6753. The sequence continues at coordinate 24,455 of NZ_DKHD01000017.1, forward strand.
ACAGTTGCGCGATGTTCTGCTGCAGCGGGTCGCCCCCGAGCAGGGTGTCGGCCCGGTGATTGGCGGCCAGCACCTGCCCGTGCTCATCGAACACCAGCAGGCCGGCCCAGGGGCTGTCGAGGTTGTCGGAGGCGCTGTTGAAGATCAGTTGCGCGTGCTGGTCGGCGTGCTTGGCGAGGATCAGGCGGTTCTCCAGGCTCTGGCCCATCATGCGCACCAGACCCAGGGTCTGGCTGGCGGGCAGGTAGCCGTCGCTGGCTACATCGAGCACCCCGACCAGCTGCCGCTCGGCGTCGAACAGCGGCGCGGCGGCGCTGGACATATAGCGGTTCTGGCGCAGGAAGTGCTCGTCCTGGCCCACGTGAATCGCCTCGGCGCAGACCAGCGCGGTGCCCAGCGCATTGGTGCCGACACCGCGCTCGTGCCAGTGGGCACCGGCGCTGAAACCATGCTGCTGGCGCGGCTCGATGAACCGCCGCGAGCCCCAGCTGTCGAGCAGGCAGCCACTGGCATCGGCCAGCATCACCAGGTAGCTGGCATTGCCCAGCAGGTGCGCATATTGCGGCAGCACCGCTTCGCGGGTCAGGTGCAGCAGGGCCTGGCGCTGCTCCAGCAGGGCGTTCAGCTCGGCGCGGGTCAGGCAGTCGAAGTCCGGGGCGTGCTGGGGTTGCAGGCCGTGGTCGCGGCAGCGGGCCCAGGAGGCCTGGATCAGTTGGGCATGGGGCGAAGCGGATGCGGCCATGGGCCTGTCCTGTGTGATTGTTGTCATGGGGCCGACCGCTGTTCAGTGTCGTGCACGGTTGTTCAATGTCAAACCGGCAAGTGTTCAGTTGTTCAGTGCTTGTGTTCACTTGTGAACCTGCGATTGGCCGGTGTTGCCAGCAAGGCCCCGGGCCAGACGCTCGCGGCGCAACTGGCACGAAACTGGCTGTGCCCGGCAGACAAAAACCACAAGAAGGCCACGCCATGTCCCTGGTGCTGGAACAGGTCAGCCGCAGCGTCGACAACCAGGCCTGGATCGTCGAAGCCTCACTGCGTTTCGAACCCGGCTCGTTCAACGTGCTGCTGGGCCGCACCCTGGCCGGCAAGACCAGCCTGATGCGCCTGATGGCCGGGCTCGATCGCCCGGACCGGGGGCGGGTGCTGATGGATGGCCAGGACGTGACTGGCGTGCCGGTGCGCCAGCGCAATGTGTCGATGGTGTATCAGCAGTTCATCAATTACCCGACCCTCAGCGTGTACGAGAACATTGCGTCACCGCTGCGCCAGGCACGCATGGCCGAGCCCCAGATTCGCCGACGGGTGCAGGAAACCGCCGAAATGCTGCGCATCGAAGCCTACCTGCAGCGCCTGCCGCTGGAGCTGTCCGGTGGCCAGCAGCAACGCACGGCAATGGCCCGGGCGCTGGTCAAGGATGCTTCGCTGATTTTGTTCGACGAGCCACTGGTCAACCTCGACTACAAGCTGCGCGAGGGCCTGCGCCAGGAACTGCGCGAACTGTTCGCGGCACGCCACTGCATTGCCGTGTATGCCACCACCGAGCCCAACGAGGCGCTGGCTCTGGGGGGCACCACCACCCTGGTGCATGAGGGCCGTATCGTCCAGAGCGGGCCTACCGCCGAGGTCTACCAGCGCCCGGGCAGCGTGCTGGCTGCCGAGCTGTTTTCCGAGCCGCCGATCAACCTGGTGCCTGGCCGTATCAGCGGCAACGACGTGAGCCTGGCCCAGGCCGTGCATTTTGCCCGCAATGCCGACTTGCAGCCGCTTGCCGAGGGTGAATACCGCTTTGGCGTGCGGCCCAGCCACATCAGCCTGGTGCCGGCCCACGACGATGACCTGGAATTGTCGGTGCTGGTGGAACTGGCCGAGATCAGTGGTTCAGAGACTTTCCTGCATGTGCGCAACGAACACTGGCGCATGATCCTGCACCTGCCAGGGGTGCACGAATACCAGGTGGACACGCCGATCCGCGTGTTCATCCCCACCCACAAGCTGTTCGTGTTCGACAGCGCCGGGGCGCTGGTGCAGGCCCCGGGGCTACGCCAGGCAAGGAGAGGGTGATGGCCGAGATCCGCCTGCGCCAACTGGCGCACAGCTACAGCCGCCAGCCTGCCAGCGAGGCGGACTATGCCCTGCACGCGCTGGAGCATGTGTGGGAGCAGGGCGGTGCCTACGCCTTGCTCGGGCCGTCGGGCTGCGGCAAGTCGACCTTGCTCAACATCATTTCCGGGCTGCTGACACCGTCCCACGGCGAGGTGCTGTTCGACGGCAAGCCGGTCAACCAGCTGTCACCACAGGCGCGCAACATCGCCCAGGTGTTCCAGTTCCCGGTGGTGTACGACACCATGACGGTGTTCGACAACCTGGCGTTTCCCTTGCGCAACCAGGGGCTGGACGAAGCCCGGGTGCAGGCCCGGGTGGAGGAGATTGCCGAGGTGCTCGATCTCTCGGCCGTGCTGCGCAAGAAGGCGCGCAACCTCAGTGCCGACGAAAAGCAGAAGGTCTCCATGGGCCGTGGCCTGGTGCGCGATGATGTGTCGGCGATCCTGTTCGACGAGCCGCTGACGGTGATCGACCCGCACCTGAAGTGGAAGCTGCGGCGCAAGCTCAAGCAGATCCACGAGCAGTTCAACATCACCATGATCTACGTCACCCACGACCAGTTGGAGGCCTCGACGTTCGCCGACAAGATCGCGGTGATGCACGGCGGGCGCATCGTCCAGTTCGGCACCCCGCGCGAACTGTTCGAGCGGCCGCGGCATACCTTCGTCGGTTACTTCATCGGCAGCCCGGGGATGAACCTGATCGAGGTACGCGCCGAAGCGGACGGGGTGGCGTTCGGCGATATTCACCTGGTGCTGCCCGGGCAACTGCGGGAGCACCTGCGAGAGCGCCTGGCGGCCACAGGCGCTGGGCGCCTGCAGGTAGGCATCCGCCCGGAATTCGTGCAGTTGTGGGACAGCCCGTTCGATGACGCCTACCCGGCACGGGTGCTGGACGTCGAGGACCTGGGCACCTACCGCATCGTCACCCTCGAACTGGGCGGTGTCGCGCTCAAGGCGCGCCTGGGCGAGGACCGCCCGCTGCCGGTGGCCCAGGCCTGGGTCAGCCTGCCGGCGCAGTGGCTGATGCTGTACGTCGACGATGTGCTGCTGGAGGCCGGGCCATGAACAAGGTGCCGAACAACAAGGCCTGGTGGCTGGTGCTGCCGGTGTTCCTGCTGGTGGCATTCAGTGCGGTGGTGCCGATGATGACGGTGGTCAACTACTCGGTGCAGGACATCTTCGACCAGTCCAACCGCTACTTCGTCGGCGCCGACTGGTACCGCCAGGTGCTGCGCGACCCGGCGCTGCACGATGCGCTGCTGCGCCAGTTCATCTATTCCGCCTGCGTGCTGCTGATCGAGATCCCGCTGGGCATCGCCATTGCCCTGACCATGCCGACCAAGGGGCGCATGGCCTCGGTGTGCCTGATCGTCATGGCCATCCCGTTGCTGATCCCGTGGAACGTGGTCGGCACCATCTGGCAGATTTTCGGCCGGGCCGACATCGGCCTGCTCGGCGCCACCCTGGCCAAGCTCGGGGTCAGCTACAACTACGCTGGCGACCCGTTCGACGCTTGGCTGACCGTGCTGGTGATGGACGTGTGGCACTGGACATCGCTGGTGGCGTTGCTCTGTTATTCGGGGCTGCGCGCCATCCCCGACGTTTACTACCAGGCTGCGCGCATCGACCGCGCCTCGGGCTGGGCGGTGTTCCGTCATATCCAGTTGCCCAAGCTGAAGAACGTGTTGCTGATCGCGGTGATGCTGCGCTTCATGGACAGCTTCATGATTTATACCGAGCCCTTCGTGCTGACCGGTGGCGGGCCCGGCAACGCCACCACCTTCCTCAGCCAGACCCTCACGCGCATGGCCGTGGGGCAGTTCGACCTGGGCCCGGCGGCGGCATTCTCGCTGGTGTACTTCCTGATCATCCTGCTGGTTTCGTGGCTGTTCTACACAGCCATGACCCATGCCGACAAGGACTAGGCCATGAGCACGCGCAAATCGCTGGCCCTGTTGCTGTACTTCTTCTTCCTGCTGGTGCCGATCTACTGGCTGCTGAACATGTCGTTCAAGAGCAACACCGAGATCCTCGGCGGCCTGACCCTGTGGCCACAGGCATTCACCCTCGACAACTACCGGGTGATTTTCACCGATGCCAGCTGGTACAGCGGCTACATCAATTCGCTGTACTACGTGTGCCTGAACACGCTGATTTCGCTGCTGGTGGCGCTGCCAGCGGCATATGCCTTCTCGCGTTACCGCTTCCTCGGGGACCGGCACCTGTTCTTCTGGCTGCTGACCAACCGCATGGCGCCACCGGCGGTGTTCCTGCTGCCGTTCTTCCAGCTGTATTCGTCGATCGGCCTGTTCGATACCCATATCGCCGTGGCTCTGGCCCACTGCCTGTTCAACGTGCCGCTGGCGGTGTGGATCCTCGAGGGGTTCATGTCTGGTGTGCCGAAGGAAATCGACGAAACAGCCTACATCGACGGCTACAGCTTCCCGCGCTTCTTCGTGAAGATCTTCATCCCGCTGATTGGCTCCGGCATCGGCGTGACGGCGTTTTTCTGTTTCATGTTCTCCTGGGTCGAGCTGCTGCTGGCGCGCACCCTGACCTCGGTGAATGCCAAACCGATCGCCGCTGTGATGACCCGTACCGTGTCGGCCTCGGGCATCGATTGGGGCGTGTTGGCGGCGGCGGGGGTACTGACCATCTTGCCGGGCATGCTGGTGATCTGGTTCGTGCGCAACCATGTGGCCAAGGGCTTCGCCCTGGGCCGGGTGTGAGGAGGGCAAGGCATGGAGTGGATGGCCTGGACCTTGCCGACGGCGCTGTTCTTCGCCGCCGTTGGCGTGCTGCTGCTGGGCATGACCCTGCTCGAACTGCGCCGCCCCTGCGTGGAGCGACGCGGCTTCCTGCCGCTGGTCACCAGCCGTGGCGACCGCTTGTTCATCGGCCTGCTGGCCAGCGCCTACCTGCATTTGCTGGTGGTTGGCGTCAGCGAGTGGCCATTGTGGGTGGCCTCGCTGCTGTCGCTGGCGTGGCTGGTGGTGGTGCTGCGCTGGGGCTGAGCGAGCGGCCCTGTGGGATAACTGAAACGGGAGATCACAATGTTCGACAACAAGTACAACAGGCGACATTTGACCCTGGCCGCGTTGCTGGTACTGGCCAGCGTGCAGGGCACAGCCTGGGCCGACCAGTACGAGGATGCGGCAAGGAAGTGGCTCGGCAGTGAGTTCAAGCCTTCGACCCTTACCCCAGAACAGCAGCTGGCCGAGTTGAAGTGGTTCATCAAGGCTGCCGAGCCGTTCCGCGGCATGAAGATCAATGTGGTGTCGGAAACCATCACCACCCATGAATACGAGTCCAAGGTGCTGGCCAAGGCCTTCAGCGAGATCACCGGTATACAGCTGACCCACGATCTGTTGCAGGAAGGCGACGTGGTGGAAAAGCTGCAGACACAGATGCAGTCGGACAAGAACATCTATGACGGCTGGGTCAACGACTCCGACCTGATCGGTACGCACTTTCGCTACGGCAAGGTGGAATCGATCACCGACCTGATGGCCAACGAAGGCAAGGACTACACTTCGCCGACCCTGGACCTGAAGGACTTCATCGGCATTTCCTTCACCACCGCGCCGGATGGCAAGGTCTACCAACTGCCCGACCAGCAGTTCGCCAACCTCTACTGGTTCCGTGCCGACTGGTTCGAGCGGCCCGAGCTGAAGGCCAGGTTCAAGGAAAAATACGGCTACGAGCTGGGCGTACCGGTGAACTGGTCGGCCTACGAGGACATTGCCAGGTTCTTCACCGAAGACGTCAAGGAAATCGACGGCAAACGCGTTTATGGCCACATGGACTACGGCAAGAAAGACCCGTCGCTGGGCTGGCGCTTCACCGATGCCTGGTTCTCCATGGCGGGTGGCGGCGACAAAGGCCTGCCCAATGGTTTGCCGGTGGACGAATGGGGCATTCGCGTGGAGGACTGCCACCCGGTGGGGTCCAGCGTGACCCGTGGCGGCGACACCAACGGCCCGGCCGCCGTGTATGCCACGCAGAAGTACGTGGACTGGATGCGTGCCTATGCGCCCAAGGAAGCCCAGGGCATGACCTTCTCCGAAGCCGGCCCGGTGCCGGCCCAGGGCAACATCGCCCAGCAGATCTTCTGGTACACCGCGTTTACCGCCGACATGACCAAGCCCGGTTTGCCGGTGGTGAACGCCGACGGCACGCCGAAGTGGCGCATGGCGCCTTCGCCGAAGGGGCCGTACTGGGAGGAGGGGATGAAGCTGGGCTACCAGGACACCGGTTCGTGGACCTTCTTCAAGTCCACCCCCGAGAAGCAACGCCTGGCTGCGTGGCTGTACGCCCAGTTCGTCACCTCCAAGACCGTGTCGCTGAAAAAGACCATCGTCGGCCTCACGCCGATTCGCGAGTCGGACATCAATTCCCAGGCCATGACCGAACTGGCGCCCAAGTTGGGCGGGCTGGTGGAGTTCTACCGCAGCCCGGCGCGGGTACAGTGGACACCGACCGGCACCAACGTGCCGGATTACCCGCGGTTGGCGCAGTTGTGGTGGAGCCACATCGCCGAAGTGGCCAGTGGCGAGAAGACCCCGCAGGAAGCGCTGGACGGCCTGGCCCGCGACCAGGACCGGATGATGGAGCGCTTGCAGCGGTCCAACGCCCAGGCCACCTGCGCACCGAAGCTGAACCCGGAGAAGGACGCCCAGTACTGGTTCGACCAGCCCGGGGCGCCGAAGCCGAAACTGGCCAACGAAAAGCCCAAGGGCGAGACGGTCAGTTACAGCGAACTGCTGAAGTCGTGGGAGGCGGCGAGGAAGTGACCGGCTGAATACCGCGC
>NZ_DKHD01000026.1:0-1450 GCF_002453565.1 Pseudomonas sp. UBA6753
GTTGGGTTAATGGAGCAGTTACGTTGTTTTGGTAGAAGCGGCGTGTAGTTTTTGCAGCGGCCATGGGGCCTCCGAGGGGTCAAGGGTTAACAGGGACTGGCCTCTTTTGTGATGCCACTGCCGGGGCGACCGGTTGGGTAGACTATGTAATGCCCTGGCGACAATTGGCTACTGACAGAAATGCCAGTTTTTCCACGAACAAGTTGTGCCGAGCCTGCCCTGTGACACCGGCCTCGGAATGTCTCCCTTGCGCATGTGGCCAGTGCCGTTTGTCCAACCCTGAACTACGCTGACAGTCGCATCCCACGAATCATTTGTGCGCAAGTGAGAACCCAACGATATAGTGCTTTCGCCACGGCAGCCGTGCGCGGGCAGACTTACGTCTGGCTGCGTTCCTATATCCGCGGTTTCTTACCTCGCGTACGGTTGCCGCCCTGATCCGTGAGAAAGATGAAGGTGCAACTCCTTGTCCAGATATAGGAGATCCACCATGACCAATTTCGCTCCAGGCACTCCCCATCCATCACACAGCAGCACCGTCGGTAAAGAAACCTGCATGGACCTTTTCCGCGTCCAGGCCAATATCCCCTTCAACCATGCCTTCTCCGAACTCTCCGTAATGCTCGGGTGCATCAATCACCTGACGACCGAAGCCGAGATGGAAAATGACCGGCTGGCTGGTAGTGCTGCGAGAATTCTCAGTGGCTTTGCCAAAGCACTGATCGATGACATCGAACTGGGACTGAACAAGGCTTCAATTCAGCTCTGACCTGTACCGGCCCTTTCGCGGGTAAACCCGCTCCCACAAGTATCCATGCAGCCTTCATGGCTTGCACATGCCCCTGTGGGGGCGGGTTTGAACTCGAAGAGGATCTTCTATGTACGTTTTTTATCGACCAAAGGTTTCCTGCCGGAATTCGCTTATATTTTGGCGAGGAAAAATTGGGAATGGGTCAGTTTCCGTGTAAATTGGAGGAGGTGTTCCTGCGTTATGCTGGGTATGGGGAGTAGAAAATGACGTTACAACTTCAGATGTATGGGCATTATAATGGACACGTGAGTTAACACTTGGCGAGGGTTGAGGCTGCATTGGAGAGTTAGAGGATGCAGCACTTTGTAGGGGATTAAAGGTGTCTCGTGGGTGAGAAATGCTGTTGTTTTGGTGAGTAATGGTCTGATGTTGATTCTGAGCATTGTTTTGTAGGCCATTAACTCTGCTTTCTAGGAGTCGATTGTGCCTTTTTAGCCGATATGATTTGAACCGGTAACGTAGGTAGCCGCCTGCCAATAGAGTCGTGGAAACGATGCCAAGAACTATTGATGTTGTATCTAGAATATGTCGGCTTTTGGGGTCTTTTACCACACTTCCTGCAATGGCGGTTGCTGCTGCTGTGCTCCCGGTGATTGCCATCGCAATATTGATAAAATTGGATAAAGGAAAATGACCAGT
>NZ_DKHD01000026.1:1612-1812 GCF_002453565.1 Pseudomonas sp. UBA6753
GGGTATAAGCGAACTGCGCCTTACCGGAGTCTCTCAATTCGCTCATGACGGTGTTGGAGTTATCCACTGCCATGATTGAACGCGATTCCTCAGCACCTGATGTGCATAGCGCCAGGAGGCTGTCCTGATGCCGGAAAATGGAGCGTGTCACAGAGCCGCCTAGTTCGGTGCAAACATGGTTGTTTTGGTAGAAGCGGCGT
>NZ_DKHD01000026.1:1905-81211 GCF_002453565.1 Pseudomonas sp. UBA6753
TGGCTACTGACAGAAATGCCAGGTTTTCCACGAACAAGTTGCGCCGAGCCTGCCCTGTGACACCGGCCTCGAATGTCTCCCTTGCGCATGTGGCCAGTGCCGTTTGTCCAACCCTGAACTACGCTGACAGTCGCATCCCACGAATCATTTGCGCGCAAGCAAGGAGCCTGCATGACGTTGATACGTCCGCTGTTGGTCGTCTGCCTGGGGCTTGTGTCCCTGCTGTCGGGCTGTAGTAAGGAAGAAACCACCGAAACACTGCCACGCGTAGGCGTGCAACAGGTATCACCCACCGATTTCGCTGCCAGGGTCACCCTGACCGGCGATGTGCAGGCGCGGGTGCAGACCGACCTGTCGTTCCGGGTGGGCGGCAAGATCATTTCGCGCAGTGTCGATGTCGGCGACCACGTCAAGGCCAACCAGGTGTTGGCGCGGCTGGACCCGAAAGACCTGCAGAACAATGTCGACTCGGCCAAGGCCGAGGTGTTCGCCGCGCAGGCGCGGGTCACCCAGACCAGCGCTGCCTTCGTACGCCAGCAAAAGCTGTTGCCCAAGGGCTACACCAGCCAGAGCGAATACGATTCCGCCGAAGCCGCGCTGCGTAGCAACCAGAGCGCGCTCAAGGCCGCACAGGCGCAATTGGCCAATGCCAACGAACAACTGAGCTATACCGCGCTGGTCTCCGAGGCCGATGGCGTCATCACCGAGCGCCAGGCCGAGGTCGGCCAGGTGGTGCAGGCGACCATGCCAATCTTCAGCCTGGCCACCGATGGCGACCGTGATGCCGTGTTCAATGTCTACGAATCGCTGCTGGTGGCTCCGCCAAGCGACGCCGGCGTGATCGTCAGCCTGCTGGACGACCCCAAGGTCCAGGCCCGTGGCTTCGTGCGCGAAATCACCCCCACGGTGTCCGCGCAAAGCGGCACGGTACAGGTCAAGGTCGGGCTGAGGGATGTGCCGCCAGGGATGCAACTGGGTGCACCGGTGACGGCCACCACCAATGCCCAGGGCCGGCCAAGTATCGAGCTGCCATGGTCGGCACTGACCAAGGCCCTGCATGAGCCCGCCGTCTGGGTAGTGGGCGAGGGTGACAAGGTAGAGCTGCGCAAGGTCGAGGTCAGCCGTTACCTCACCGGCAGGATCGTGGTCGCCAGTGGCCTGAAAGGCGGCGAGACCGTGGTGGTCAATGGCGGGCAGTTGCTGCACCCCGGCATGCAGGTGCTGAAGATCGATGCCAAGGCCAACGGGGGTGAGCTATGAAGCGCCTGCTGCTGATGCTGTCGGCCGGCGTGCTGTTGGCCGGCTGCAGTAGCGAGGATGAAGTGCCGGAGCCGATTCGGCCGGTACTGTCGGTCAAGGTCGAACCCCAGGTGCAGTCGCAGCTGGGCCGTTTCGCCGGCAGTATCCAGGCACGTTTCGAAAGCACCTTGGGCTTCCGGGTATCCGGGCGTATCGCCCGGCGCTGGCTGGATGTGGGCGCCCAGGTTAAACCGGGGGACACCCTGGCCACCCTCGACCCGACCGACCAGCAGAACCAGTTGCGTGCCGCCGAAGGCGACCTGGCCAAGGTGCAGGCGCAGTGGATCAACGCCCAGGCCGATGCCCGCCGCCAGCAACAGCTGTACGACCGTGGCGTAGGCGCCCAGGCCCAGCTGGATATCGCCCAGACCAACCTTAAAACCACCAGTGCGGCGTTGGAGCAAGCGCGCTCTGCACTCAGCCAGGCGCGTGACCAGCTCGACTACAGCACCCTGCGCACCGACCACGCCGCGGTAATCACTGCCTGGCAGGCCGAAGCCGGGCAAACCGTCACCGCCGGCCAGGCCGTGGTAACCCTGGCCAGGCCGGATGTGAAGGAAGCGGTGATCGACCTGCCGATCGGCCTGGCCGAGCAGTTGAGCAAAGGCTTGACCTTCACCGTTGCTTCGCAGCTGGACCCGACCATCAACACCACCGCCAGCCTGCGGGAACTGGAACCCCAGGCCGACGCCACCACCCGCACCCGCCGCGCGCGCCTGACCCTGGCCAGCACCCCGGCGGCCTTCCACCTGGGCACCGCCATCAGCGTGACCCTGAGTTCGGAGGTGTCGCCGCGCAGCGAACTGCCCTTGAGTGCCTTGCTCGAGCGCGACGGCAAGACCCAGGTATGGGTGATCGATACGCAGCAGAAGACCGTGGCCACTCGTGACGTGGCCCTGATCGGCCGCACCACCGACAGCGTCGTCCTGAGCTCGGGCGTACAGCCCGGCGAGCGGGTGGTGACTGCGGGCGTGAACAGCCTCAAGCCTGGCCAGAAGGTCACCTTCGACGAGGATGCGCAATGAAAGGAAGCTTCAACCTGTCCGACTGGGCACTCAAGCATCAATCGTTCGTCTGGTACCTGATGTTCGTTGCCCTGCTGATGGGGATCTTCTCCTACTTCAACCTGGGCCGTGAGGAAGACCCGTCGTTCACCATCAAGACCATGGTCATCCAGACCCGCTGGCCCGGCGCGACCCAGGACGAAACCCTGTACCAGGTCACCGACCGTATCGAGAAGAAGCTCGAGGAACTCGACTCCCTCGACTACACCAAAAGCTACACCCGCCCCGGCGAATCCACGGTCTACGTGTACCTGCGCGACACCACCAAGGCCAAGGACATCCCGGAAATCTGGTACCAGGTGCGCAAGAAGATCCAGGACATTCGCGGTGAATTCCCTGCGGGAATCCAGGGGCCCGGGTTCAACGATGAATTCGGCGATGTGTTCGGTTCTATCTATGCCTTCACCGCCGACGGGCTGACCCTGCGCCAGCTGCGCGATTACGTGGAACAGGCGCGGGCCGAAGTGCGCGATGTGCCCAACATCGGCAAGATCGAGCTGATCGGCACCCAGGACGAAGTGCTTTACCTGAACTTCTCTACCCGCAAGCTGGCAGCCCTGGGCATCGATCAGCGCCAGGTCATGCAGGCGCTGCAATCGCAAAACGCCGTGACCCCTGCCGGTGTGATCGAGGCCGGGCCGGAACGTATCTCGGTGCGTACCTCCGGGCAGTTCACCTCGGAAAAGGACCTGCAAACCGTCAACCTGAAGATCAACGACCGCTTCTTCCGCCTGGCCGACATCGCCGATATCGAGCGCGGCTACGTCGACCCTCCTTCGCCGATGTTCCGCTACAACGGCCAGACGGCGTTGGGCCTGGCCATCGGCATGAAGGCCGGCGGCAATATCCAGGTGTTCGGCGCGGCGCTGAAAAAGCGCATGGACAAGGTGATCGAAGACCTGCCGGTGGGCGTTGGGGTGCACACTGTTTCCGACCAGGCGGTTGTGGTCAAGCAAGCGGTCGGCGGCTTCACCAGTGCGCTGTTCGAGGCGGTGGTGATCGTGCTGGCGGTGAGCTTCGTCAGCCTCGGCGTGCGTGCCGGGCTGGTGGTGGCCTGCTCGATCCCGCTGGTGCTGGCCATGGTGTTCGTGTTCATGGAATACAGCGGCATCACCATGCAGCGGATTTCGCTGGGGGCGCTGATCATCGCCCTGGGCCTGCTGGTGGACGATGCGATGATCACCGTGGAGGTGATGGTCACACGGCTGGAGATGGGCGAAAGCAAGGAGCAGGCGGCGACTTTTGCCTATACCTCCACAGCCTTCCCCATGCTTACCGGCACCCTGGTGACGGTGGCCGGCTTCGTGCCGATCGGCCTCAACGCCAGTTCGGCGGGTGAGTACACCTACACGCTGTTTGCGGTAATTGCCGTGGCGCTGATGGTGTCGTGGGTGGTAGCGGTGTTTTTCGCCCCGGTGCTCGGCGTGCACATTCTCAGCAGCGCCAAGCTCAAGCCCCACGAAGCCGAGCCGGGCCGTGTCGGCCGAATCTTCGAGCATGGTTTGTTGTGGTGCATGCGCAACCGCTGGCTGACCATCATCGGCACCGTGGTGCTGTTCGCCCTGGCGATCTTCTGCGAGCGCTTCGTGCAGAACCAGTTCTTCCCGTCCTCGGACCGCCCAGAAATCCTCGTCGACATCAACCTGCCGCAAAACGCCTCGATCGAAGAGACGCGCAAGGTGGTCGACCGCTTCGAGGCGCGGATCAAGGACGACCCGGACCTTGTGCACTGGAGTACCTATATCGGCCAAGGCGCGATCCGCTTCTACCTGCCCCTCGACCAGCAGCTGCAGAACCCGTACTACGCGCAGTTGGTCATCGTCAGCAAGGGCTTCGAGGAACGCCAGGCCATGATGGACCGCCTGCAGAAGATCCTGCATGAAGAGTTCGTTGGCGTCGGCACCAACGTGCAATCGCTGGAAATGGGCCCGCCAGTGGGCCGGCCGATCCAGTATCGGGTCAGCGGCGCCAATATCGACCAGGTACGCAAGCACGCCATCGAGCTGGCCACCTTGCTCGACCAGAACGAGCACATCGGCGAGATGATCTACGACTGGAACGAGCCGGGTAAGGTGCTGCGCGTGGAAATCGCCCAGGACAAGGCGCGCCAGCTGGGCCTGTCGTCGGAGGACGTGGCCAATGTGATGAACAGCATCGTCAGCGGCGTGCAGATCACCCAGGTCAACGACAACATCTACCTGGTCGACGTGGTCGCCCGTGCCGAGGACAGCGAGCGTGGCTCGCCCGATACCCTGCAGAACCTGCAGATACTGACGCCCAACGGCACCTCGATCCCGCTGCTGGCGTTCGCCACCGTGCGCTACGAGCTGGAGCAGCCGCTGGTGTGGCGCCGTGACCGCAAGCCGACCATCACCATCAAGGCATCGGTCAACGGCGACATCCAGCCCACCGACCTGGTGGCCCAGCTGAAGCCGAAGATCGACGAGTTCGCCAGCAAGCTGCCGGTGGGCTTCGAAGTGGCCACCGGCGGTACGGTGGAGGAGAGCGCCAAGGCGCAGGGGCCGATCCGCAAGGTCATCCCGCTGATGCTGTTCCTGATGGCGACGTTCCTGATGATCCAGCTGCACAGCGTGCAGAAGCTGTTCCTGGTGGTCAGCGTGGCGCCGTTGGGGCTGATTGGCGTGATCATTGCGCTGGTGCCAACAGGTACGCCCATGGGCTTTGTGGCGATTCTCGGCATTCTCGCGCTGGCGGGCATCATCATTCGTAACTCGGTGATCCTGGTGACCCAGATCGACGAGTTCGAGGCCCAGGGCTTGTCGCCGTGGGATGCGGTGGTGGAGGCCACCAACCACCGGCGCCGGCCGATTCTGCTGACCGCGGCGGCGGCGAGCCTGGGCATGATCCCGATTGCCCGCGAGGTGTTCTGGGGGCCGATGGCCTACGCCATGATTGGCGGGATCATCGTGGCGACCCTGCTGACGCTGCTGTTCCTGCCGGCCCTGTATGTGGCCTGGTACAAGATCCGCGAGCCACAGAAAAATTCCTGAGACCTTCACGGCCCTATCGCCGGCAAGCCAGCTCCCACAGGAAACTCACTGCTCTTGAGTATTGTGAGGCCCCTGTGGGAGCTGGCTTGCCGGCGATAGGGCCCTCACATCATAAAGATAATTCAGTTATATAAACATTCTTAAACAGTATTTTTAAGAATAACCCCACCTCACTACTATTGCCCTCAAGCCAGGCGCAAATCCCCTTCAAACCTCAGCCCGGCACCCTCACTCCAAGGAGAACGAGCATGAGTGCATCTCTGCGTAGCATCGACGGTCAGGACGAAGCCACCATTCTGCGTGAAATCCAGAGCGCTCTGCGCGACCTGCGATTCGGTGCGGTGGAGATTACCGTGCACAACGCTCAGGTCGTACAGATCGAGCGCAAGGAGAAGTTCCGCCTGCAGCAGCCCGGCAACAAGACCGGCTGATCGCACCACACATTCAAAACTAGAAAAATGCCAATCGGGAGCTTCACCATGTCCATCCGCCGTTATGCGCTCGCCGCCCTGGCCAGTGCTGTTTTTGCCGGTTCCGCCATCGCCAAGGACTACGAACTGCTGAACGTGTCCTACGACCCGACCCGCGAGCTGTACCAGCAGTACAACGCCGAGTTCATCAAGCACTGGCAACAGGCCCACCCGGGCGACAAGGTGAAGATCCAGCAATCCCACGGCGGTTCGGGCAAGCAGGCCCGTGCGGTGATCGATGGCCTGCGTGCCGACGTGGTGACCCTGGCCCTGGCCGGCGACATCGATGAAGTCGCCAAGCTTGGCAAGACCCTGCCGGACAACTGGCAGACCCGCCTGCCGGATGCCAGCACCCCGTACACCTCGACCATCGTGTTCCTGGTGCGCAAGGGCAACCCGAAAGGCATCAAGGACTGGGGCGACCTGATCAAGAAGGACGTGTCGGTCATCACCCCCAACCCGAAAACCTCCGGCGGCGCCCGTTGGAACTTCCTGGCTGCCTGGGCCTATGGCCTGAAGACCGGCGGTAGCGAAGAGAAAGCCAAGGCCTACGTGCAGGAGCTGTTCAAGCACGTGCCGGTGCTGGACACCGGCGCCCGTGGCTCGACCATCACCTTCGTCAACAACGGCCAGGGCGATGTGCTGCTGGCCTGGGAAAACGAAGCCTTCCTGGCACTGAAGGAAGACGGTGGCGCCGACAAGTTCGAGATCGTCGTGCCGTCGCTGTCGATCCTCGCCGAGCCGCCGGTGGCGGTGGTGGACAAGAACGCCGAGAAGAAGGGCAATACCGAGATTGCCAACGAATACCTCAAGCACCTGTACAGCCCGGCCGGGCAGAAGATCGCCGCCGAGAACTTCTACCGCCCGCGTGACGAGAAGGTCGCTGCCGAGTTCGGCAAGCAGTTCCCGAAACTGGACCTGGTGACCATAGACAAGGACTTTGGTGGCTGGAAGACTGCACAACCTAAATTCTTCAATGATGGCGGTGTGTTCGACCAGATCTATCAGGCACAGTAAGGGCCAAGGAAAAGCGGGGCCGCGCTGCGGCCCATCGCCGGCAAGCCAGCTCCCACAGGATTACCACAGGCCCCAGGGCTGCGCGATCCTTGTGGGAGCTGGCTTGCCTGCGATGGGCTGCAAAGCAGCCCCAGGATTCAGAAGCTTGCACCGGCCCGGGATCTGTCCCGGGTTTCGTGCGTTCAACCAGGGATATTTATGTCACGCCGCATTTCCCCCGTCATACCCGGCTTCGGGCTGACGCTGGGCTACACCTTGGTGTACCTCAGCCTGATCGTGCTGATACCGCTGGCCGCCATGTTCGTGCATGCCGCGCAGCTTACCTGGGAGCAGTTCTGGAACGTCATCAGTGCGCCGCGGGTGATCGCCGCGCTCAAGCTGAGTTTCGGCACCGCCCTGTTCGCCGCCATTATCAACGGAGTGATCGGCACCCTGCTGGCCTGGGTGCTGGTGCGCTACACCTTCCCCGGGCGCAAGATCATCGATGCGATGATCGACCTGCCGTTCGCCCTGCCCACGGCCGTAGCCGGTATCGCCCTTACCGCCCTGTACGCGCCTTCGGGCTGGGTCGGTCAGTTCGCCACCGACCTGGGTTTCAAGATCGCCTACACCCCGCTGGGCATCACCCTGGCGCTGACCTTCGTCACCCTGCCGTTCGTGGTGCGGACGGTGCAGCCGGTACTGGCCGACATTCCGCGTGAAGTGGAGGAGGCCGCCGCCTGCCTGGGCGCCAAGCCGCTGCAGGTGTTCCGCCATGTGCTGGCGCCAGCGCTGCTGCCTGCCTGGCTGACAGGCTTTGCCCTGGCCTTTGCCCGCGGCGTGGGCGAGTATGGTTCGGTGATCTTCATTGCCGGCAACATGCCGATGAAGACCGAGATCCTGCCGCTTCTGATCATGGTCAAGCTCGACCAGTACGACTACACCGGCGCGACCGCCATCGGCGTGCTGATGCTGGTGGTTTCCTTCATCCTGCTGCTGCTGATCAACCTTCTGCAGCGCCGCATCGAAACCCCTTGAAGGAGGCCGGCATGTCCAGTTCATCCCTGAATGCAACCGCCGCCGCCAACGCCGCCCGTCGGGGCAGCGCCACTTCGCGGCGTATCCTGATCGGCCTTGGCTGGCTGGTGTTCGCGCTGTTCCTGCTGCTGCCACTGGTGATTGTGGTATCGCAGGCGCTGAAGAACGGCTTTGGCACCTTCTTCGAAGCGATCTTCGAGCCTGACGCGTTGTCGGCGCTGAAGCTGACCCTGCTCGCCGTGGTCATTTCGGTACCGCTGAACCTGGTGTTCGGCGTCAGCGCCGCCTGGTGCGTGAGCAAGTACACCTTCCGTGGCAAGAGTATCCTGGTCACCCTGATCGACCTGCCGTTCTCGGTATCGCCGGTGATCGCCGGCCTGGTCTACGTGCTGATGTTCGGTGCGCAAGGCCTGTTCGGGCCGTGGCTGCAGGACCACGATATCCAGATCGTGTTCGCCCTGCCGGGCATCGTCCTGGCCACCATCTTCGTCACCGTACCGTTCGTGGCCCGTGAGCTGATCCCGCTGATGCAGGAGCAGGGCACGCAGGAAGAGGAGGCCGCGCGCCTGCTCGGCGCCAATGGCTGGCAGATGTTCTGGCACGTGACCCTGCCGAACATCAAATGGGGCCTTATCTACGGCGTGGTGCTGTGCACCGCGCGGGCGATGGGCGAGTTTGGCGCGGTGTCGGTGGTGTCCGGCCACATTCGCGGCGTGACCAACACCTTGCCGCTGCACGTGGAGATCCTCTACAACGAGTACAACCATGTCGCGGCCTTCAGCGTGGCCAGCCTGCTGCTGATCCTGGCGCTCTTCATCCTGCTGCTCAAGCAGTGGAGCGAGAACCGTATTAACCGCCTGCGCCACAGCGCCGCGGAGGAATGATTCATGTCGATCGAAGTTCGTAACGTCAGCAAGCGCTTCAACAGCTTCCAGGCCCTGGACAACATCAACCTGGACATCAACAGCGGCGAGCTGGTGGCCCTGCTCGGCCCGTCCGGCTGCGGCAAGACCACGTTGCTGCGCATCATCGCCGGCCTGGAAACCCCCGATCAGGGCAATATCGTGTTCCATGGCGAGGACGTGTCCGGCCATGACGTGCGCGACCGCAACGTCGGTTTCGTGTTCCAGCACTACGCGTTGTTCCGCCACATGAGTGTGTTCGACAACGTTGCCTTCGGCCTGCGCATGAAGCCCAAGGGCGAGCGCCCGAGCGAGAGCAAGATTGCCGAGAAGGTGCATGAACTGCTGAACATGGTGCAGCTGGACTGGCTGTCCGACCGCTACCCCGAGCAGTTGTCCGGTGGCCAGCGCCAGCGTATCGCCCTGGCCCGTGCGCTGGCGGTGGAACCCAAGGTGCTGTTGCTGGACGAGCCTTTCGGTGCGCTGGATGCCAAGGTGCGCAAGGAGCTGCGCCGCTGGCTGGCACGCCTGCACGAGGACATCAACCTGACGTCGGTGTTTGTCACCCACGACCAGGAAGAAGCCATGGAGGTGGCCGACCGCATCGTGGTGATGAACAAGGGTGTGATCGAGCAGATCGGCTCGCCGGGCGAGGTGTACGAGCACCCGGCCAACGATTTCGTCTACCACTTCCTCGGTGATTCCAACCGCCTGGCCCTGAGCGAAGGGCATCATGTGCTGTTCCGCCCGCACGAAGTGTCGCTGTCGCGACACGAGACCGAAGGGCACCATGCGGCCGAGGTGCGCGACATCCGGCCGTTGGGCGCGACCACGCGGGTGACCTTGAAGGTGGAAGGGCAGAGCGAGCTGATCGAGGCAGAGGTGGTCAAGGACCATGACAGCCTGACCGGGTTGGCGCGGGGGGAGACATTGTTCTTCCGGCCGAAGGTTTGGCAGAAGGTGGCGGATATGTGAGTGCTTTATAATAGTTATTGAGTTTAGGGCTCTTGAGATATAGGGGTTTCGCGGCAAGTTGCGCAACCCCTTTTTCTATCTCTATTCTTGCTCGACCTCAACAAACATTGGGAAGGATGTGAATGTTTTGCTGGACTCACCTAAGGAGCTAATAATTAAGTTTGGTAATTTTTGGCTGAGCTCAGAAGCATTTTTTTCGCTTTTTCTGTCGCATGGTTTTACAGTGACATCTTGATCGTTCTTTTGGATTTTATCTAGCCAAAAGCACTCTATGCCATGAGTGAGTTCTGCGTTATCGTTCCAGAATATTAATGGAAATAACGATAATGTGTTTTTGGTCTCTGTGTCATAGAGGAGTGCGGTCGTTCTGCTTATTTGTTTGTTGCACTCATAAGGGAAAGAGTGAATGAACGGAGGGACATCATTTGCTACTTTGAATATCCCTTGAAAAATGTTTTCTTCAAAGGCTTTTGGCTCTGTGTCCATGACATAACCAAATAATTTCTCGGATATTAATTTCGTGCATGCTGAGATTATCAAGGACAGATGTCCATGGTAGTCAAAATCCTTATCCTCCAATTTCTCATGCTTATGATTATTGAAGTCTTCAATGGCTTTGTTTAGGCTGGCATCATTTTTCTCTAAGAAGGTTCTTGTTGGCTTAGAGAATTTACAGTTTTTTCCAAGTTTTTCGATAGTTTGACGGAGAACCTGTTTCAGCGGCCCCATCGATCTATGTTGGTAGTTGCTAAATATACTGGCAGCATTTTTTGGATTTACTGAGAAAAGCTCGGCGGCCGCTACATAGGTTATGAATGCTAAAGCTGCTTCAAAAGCCTCTCGCGCAGCGGCTGCTGGCCGGCTTGTGCTTTTGATATCCAAGTATTTTTTAAGCGGGAACGCTACAGGGAAGGGTAACTTGTTAATTGATTCGCTTAAGTTGACCCAGCTAGTGTCGTTTGATCTTGCTGTTGTTAGCTTTACTTGGCTTTGGGTTAGCAGGCACAATGATGAGCAGCTTGAGCCAAAATCAAAGCCAATGTAGTTTTCAAGTGGTTTGGGATTTGATACGCCAGTAGTCATATCTATGGCAAAAGGGCGCCCGGTTACCCGGTATCCGCCATTCCCAGTGATTTCGTTTGGTGATTTATAAATAAAGGATGGTTCCGCCGTTCCATCTTCGCGAATTAATAGCTCAACAACTACGTAGGAGTCAAAGCTCTTGTTATCTCTGGTGTGGATTATTTGGCTCTCTAAGTTGTAGATTTGAATGTCGCTATCGCTATCGCTATCGCTGTCGCTGTCGCAGTTGTCAAGGCCGGGTTTAAAGTAAGTGTATTTCAATTGGCTTTTTGGCGGTCGAGACAGCTTTATTTTCCATTGGAGCTTCTCGTTGATGAAGTTGTGAAGTGCTTGGGCGGAGGGCATTAAATCGCCTGGCTTAGCCCCTGTCATATCGATCTTCTCACCAACGGATGTAAAGGTACGCCTTTGGTCTTGATCTTCGTCGTCGGGGCGTAAGTGTAGTTTCAACGGGTTATAAGTTACAGATACGAACTCGCTTTCTTCATCGTAATACCTGCGCGCGCATTCTATGGCTAGTCCATTTGAGACAACTTCTTGGAATGAATGAGAAATAGGGACTGGTATGGCTCCCTCCAGTTCGTCTGCGAAATCTCTCTCTAATAGCTCCATCAACCATCTTATGTTTGAGCTGCCCCCGGATATGAGTGTTACAGTTATCGCTTTCTCATTCAATTTTTCTTTGGCGGACTTAAAGACTTTAGAGATAACTTTCGACAGATTTTCGGTCCATATTTCTTGGGTGAATATTTTTTTAAATTGATGCGCAAAAAACTCCTCATCTATCCACTCACCAGTTTTGAATGGGTTGCTTGGGACTTTTAAGATGACCCGCTCATAAGGTTGTGCATCAAGTGACCAGTTTTTTATAGATTCAGTTAGCGTTATCTTGCTTGTCTCGACATCGGATTCAAGCTTCTTTAGATTTTCAATGAACGCTTGTTTTTTCTCTGCTAGGCCGCTTAGATTTAAATCCCCAGCTTTTACTCTTTTATATGCCGATATACACTGTTCGGCTTCTTTTTTTGTGCTCCCTCAAGGTTTTTCTTTAAAAGATATTCAGCGATCCGACTGTTAATGGCAAACCCACCGGTTGTGCATGAGTCTGCGGACAGAGGTTTAGCATGTTTTCCTGTCTGGCTAACATCACCTTGCTTGGTCGATTCTATGATGCAGGCATCAAACGTTCCGCCTCCAAAGTCAAGAACCAGTGCGACGTGTTTACGCTGGTCTTGCAAATGTGGAAGACGCTGCCCGTATCGATAGTATTGATAAACAGCAAATGGTTCCGGAAGAAACTCTACTTCCTCGTAATTGTGCAGGATCCTTCTTATGTTATCGCGGTAGTTTTGCATCCATGTTTTTGAATATTTTTCAGTTCCGCTTGATGTGAAGTTTAAAGGCTCTGCAACCAAAACTTTAGCAGGGATTTTTGTTCCTGGGGAATGCTGGGGTGATATTTCAGTTTTTAAGTTTTCAAAAGTGCCCTCTATGAATGTGGTTGCAATTTCGAATGCGCTTCTTTCATTTCCATCTTGGCATGGCCAAACTGGGTTTTTCATAGCTCCAGGACTATGCTCCCCTAGCCTGAGCTTGAAGTTGTTATTTACTATTTTTTCCTGCTGGTATCTAAGCGCATCATGCCCAAAGGAAGGGCTAGATGCATTCTCAAAAAGTACCGCCGTCGGTATATAACTTCCGCCCTCTAAAGAGTAAGGCTGGATGCTGGTCACCCATAAACTTCTTTTATTCGGAACCGCCACGACTCAACTCCCTGTATCAAAGATTTGGCTCTGTGCATTAGCCAACACAGATAACAAGAATCTCATATGTGAAGCTCGGTTGGTAGCCACGAGCCACTACCGATCGAAAAGGGACAAGAAGAACAGAGTCCATGCATATCGCGCATAATTTTTATGCCTTTCAGGCATGAAACCGTCTGGATGCCTATCTAAGCCGCGGAACAAGCCAGATTCAAAGTAAGTAGATTTTCATTATTCCATTTTTGACTTTATATAGATTTAATTATTCCTTTAAGAAATAAACTCTTGGCCACAATGATTCAGCCACACACCTGAATCGAGACCCCAGGAGTTTGATCAATGGGTAATGTCCAGTCGGCCGTCAGGGCCTACGACCAGCCATGGCGCCCGGCCCCGGGCGACCTGGTCGACCTTGGACGCACGCTTCGCCTCCCGCTTGGCCAGCTGCGCCTGCAACGCACGCCTGTCAGCGGGCTCAAGCGCCGCGACAAGCTGGTGTTGGGCCTGCTGGTGCTGGCCCTGCATGGCGCTGCAGCGTACTGGGTCAGCCAGGCACCAACGCCCGAGCTGCCGGTGGTGCCACCGCAAGTACCGCCGATGACCATCGAGTTCGCCGCGCCAGCACCGCCTGTAGTCGAGCCACCGCCACCAGCCCCGGCACCGCCGGTGGTCCAGCCGCCACCTCCGCCGGTGGTCGACGAGCTGGCCGCCAAGCCCAAACCCAAGCCAAAGCCCGTGCCCAAGCCGGTGGTCAAGCAACAGCCCAAACCGCAGCCCAAGCCGGTCGAAGCGCCGCCGCCAGCCCCTGTGGCTGCCCCGGCACCGCCAGCGCCACCCGCGCCGGCCCCGGTCACCCCGGCATCGGCCAACGCGGCGTACCTGAAGAACCCGGCGCCGGAGTACCCGCAGATGGCCCAGCGCCGCGGTTGGGAGGGCACCGTGCTGCTGCGCGTCGAGGTGCTGCCCAGCGGCAAGCCCGGGCAGATCCAGATCCAGAAGAGCAGCGGCCGTGATGCCCTCGACGCTGCCGCACTGGCCGCAGTCAAGCGCTGGAGCTTCGTGCCTGCCAAGCAGGGCGACGTGGCCCAGACCGGCTGGGTCAGCGTGCCGATCGATTTCAAGCTTCGCTAACTTTTTCGCAGAACACAGGAAGACATCATCATGAGCCTGCTGGCATCCCCCCTCGAATCCGTTGAAAGCGCAGTCATCTGGCTGCTGGTCGGTTTTTCTGTCGCCACCTGGGCCCTGGCCCTGGTCAAGGTCGTGCAGTTCGTGCGGCTGAAGAACCAGGACAAACGCTTCCACCAGCAATTCTGGGCCGCCTCGAGCCTGGACTCGGCTGCCGAGCCCAGCCACGACCTGCCTGGCCCTGCCGCCCGTGTTGCCCAGGCCGGTTATGCCGCCATCGCCGTCGGTGACAGCCAGGCCAATGACCTGAGCCATGCCATCAACCACCAGGACCGCCTGGAGCGCGCCCTGCGCCAGCAGATCGTGCGTGAGCGCCGTTCGCTGGAAACCGGCCTGGCGGTGGTCGCCAGTATTGGCAGTACCTCGCCCTTCATCGGCCTGTTCGGCACCGTATGGGGCATCATGGAAGCGCTCAAGGGCATCAGCGCGGCCGGTTCCGCCAGCCTGGAAACCGTGGCCGGGCCGATTGGCGCGGCACTGGTGGCCACCGGCGTGGGTATCGCCGTCGCGGTGCCGGCGGTGCTGGTCTACAACTACTTCCTGCGGCGCCTCAAGCTTACCGCCGCCGACCTTGATGACTTCGCCCACGACTTCTACAGCCTGGCGCAGAAGAGTGCCTTCCGCGTGCTGGTGCACCCGGCCGTGCACAGGCCCCAGGCCGGTTTCACCCAGCCGGTGAAGGAGGCGTCCTGACATGGCCTTTTCGACCCAGGACAGCGACGAAGTCCTCAGTGAAATCAACGTCACGCCGTTGGTGGACGTCATGCTGGTGCTGCTGGTGGTGTTCATCGTCACCGCGCCGCTGCTGACCAATGCCATCCCCATCAACCTGCCCAAGACCGAGGCCGTGGCCCCGGTGGAGCAGAAGGACCCGCTGGTGGTCAGCATCGATGGTGACGGCAAGTTGTTCATCAACAAGGACGAGATCCAGCCCGACCTGCTGGAAACCAGCCTAAAGGCCGCCAAGGACAAGGACGTGGACGTGCGCGTACAGCTGCAGGCCGATGACGGCGTGAACTACGGCGAAGTGGCGCGGGCCATGGCGGCTATCGAACGTGCGGGGATCAGCAAGCTGGCGGTGATTACCGCGCGCTGAACCCGTCAACTTTCTTCAGGCAAGTGCTTAGGGGCCATATCTCTTGGCAGGGGATGGCCCTTTTTTTTGCGTGATCCCTGTGGGAGCGGGCGTGCCCGCGAACACGGGCGAAGCCCGTGCCATCCACCGCGGTGCTTGCTTCGCGGGCATGCCCGCTCCCACAGGGGGCGCGCAAGATATTGAGTTTTTTGGTTATTAATAAATAGCTTCTTATTCCTTTACTGATATAACTCCCTCCCTATACTTGTCTCCAAGCACGCAAACTCACTGGAGGCGTCCCCATGCGCAATGAGTCGATTCGTTACCTGATTGTGCCGGGCTGGCAAGGATCGCCAGACAACCATTGGCAAAGTCACTGGCAGCGCACCCTGCCCAACACTGCCCGGGTCGAGCAGCACGACTGGCTGACCCCGCAACGTAAGGACTGGGTGCAGGCACTGGAGCTGGCGATTGCCGCCGAGCGCTCGCCGGTGATTCTGATTGCCCATAGCCTGGGCTGCATAACCGTCGCTCATTGGGCCGCGCAAGCCAGCCCGGCCCTGCTGCGGCGGGTACGTGGCGCGCTGCTGGTGGCGCCCGCTGACGTGGAGCGGCCAACCTGCGCGCCGGCTCTGCGCAACTTCGCACCGATCCCGACCGAAGCACTGCCATTCCCCAGCCAGGTGGTCAGCTCGGACAACGACCCGGCCGTAAGCGTGCCAAGGGCGTTGTACCTGGCCCAGGTCTGGGGCGCCGAAGCAGGGCTGCTGACCAACGCCGGGCACATCAACGTCAAGTCCGGCCATGAGCGCTGGGAACAAGGTTTCGCCTACTTGTATCGCTTGCAGAGCCGGGTCGAGCAGCGCGCACTGCGCCGCGCCTGATCGCCCTTACTGTTTACCGTTTGCCTGACGCCCGGCCATTGAAGGCCTGGGGCGGGAGTTTGTCATGACTTTTCAAAACCCTTTTGGCCAGCCGTTGCTGACCTTCCCTGAGCTGGACAAGAGCCCGTTGAGCATCCGCGCCAAGGCGCTGGTGTTCATCGACCCACGTTCGCAGCAGCTGCGCGAGGAGCTCGAGCACCTGGCGCCACAACCCTTGCCAGTGCTGATCCGTGGCGAAACCGGTACCGGCAAGGAACTGCTGGCTCGGCAGATCCACCGTGCCAGTGACCGCAGCGGGTTGTTCGTGTCGGTCAACTGCGCTGCCATCAGCCCCACCTACGCCGATGCCGAGCTGTTCGGCTACAGTGCCGGCAGCCAGGGTGGCACAGCCAGCAGCCGTGCCGGCTGGTTCGGCTCGGCCAACGGCGGCACGTTGTACCTGGACGAGATCGCCGACTTGCCGCTGGCCATCCAGGGCAAGCTGCTAGCCGCCCTGGAAAACCGCGAGGTTACCCGGGTGGGCGCGCCGCAGCCGCAACCGGTGGACGTGCGCCTGGTGGCCGCTACCAGTATCGACCTGGCGCGGGTGGTGCGCGCGGGGCGCTTCAACGAGCGCCTGTATCAATACCTGCGCGAGGGGGCGCTGGAGCTGCCGCCACTGCGCGAGCGGCCAGGCGATATCCTGCCGTTGGCCGAGTATTTCGTGGGCATCTACAGCGTGCGCCTGCAACGGCCTGTGCCGCTGGTGAGCGAGGCGGCGCAGCAGGCGCTGGAGGCACACCCATGGCCCGGCAACACCCGTGAACTGGAGAACGTCATCCACTTCGCCTTGCTGGTGAATGACGGCGAAGAGATCCTGGCTGAAGACCTCGACCTGCCAAACCCCGCGCGCTAGACATCGCTCATAAGCAAAGTGGCTGATGGCAGTTTGTTTTTGGAATAAGAAGCTAAATAAAAGATATTGTTACGGAATAAAAAATCTGGGTATTGTCCGCCTCACGCCCGCTGGTGAACCGGTTGGGCACCCGATTCGCCATCGTCGATGGCCCAGAACCAGAACAAGGACCACCATGAAGAAGACCCTGCTGACCACTGCCCTGGCTGCTGCCCTGTCGTTTGCCGGCCTGGCTGCCGCCGCCGAGAAACTGGTGGTTGCCGCCACCCCGGTACCGCACGCCGAAATCCTCGAGCTGATCAAGCCGACCCTGGCCAAGGAAGGTGTGGACCTGCAGATCAAGGTCTTCACTGACTACGTGCAGCCGAACGTGCAGGTTGACCAGAAGCGCCTGGACGCCAACTACTTCCAGACCCTGCCGTACCTGCAGAACTTCAACGAAGGCAAGGGCACCCACCTGGATACCGTGATCGGCGTGCACGTCGAACCCTTCGGTGGTTACTCGAAGAAGGTCAAGAGCCTGAGCGAACTGAAAGAAGGCGCTACCGTTGCCATCCCTAACGAGGGCAGCAACAGCGGCCGCGCCCTGCTGCTGTTGCAGAAGGCTGGCCTGATCACCCTGAAGGATCCGAAGAACGCCCTGGCCACCCCCAAGGACATTGCCGAGAACCCGAAGAAGCTGAAGTTCCGCGAGCTTGAGTCGGCCATGCTGCCGCGCGTGCTGGACCAGGTCGACCTGGACATGATCAACACCAACTACGCCCTGGAAGCCGGCCTGAACCCGGCCAAGGACGCGCTGGTGATCGAAGGCAGCGACTCGCCATACGTGAACTTCCTGGTCGCCCGCCCGGACAACAAGGACAGCGAAGCCATCCAGAAACTGGCCAAGGCCCTGACCAGCCCGGAAGTGAAGGAATTCATCGCCAAGAAGTACCAAGGTGCGGTGCTGCCGGCGTTCTGATGCGCTTGCATTACCTTGCATGACCCAACGCCGACACCCTTGTGTCGGCGTTTTTATTTGTGGGCATAGTTACCTGTGGGAGCGGGCGTGCCCGCGAAGCAGGCGACGCGGTGGATGGCANNGCTTTGCCGGTGTTCGCGGGCGCGCCCGCTCCCACAGGGTCCCTGCGCGACGTCTCGGTGATATGGTTATTCTATAAAGGTATTTATTAAAAAGTTTTTAGATCATTAGAGTCTAGCTATCGTGCCCACGCGCACCCTGCAGACCTGCTTCACCATGACCCTCGACACCGCATTCATCCTCGGCACGCTGCCCGCCTTCCTCAAGGCCGTGGGCGTGACCCTGCAGGTCGGCCTGATCGCCATCGCCACCTCGCTGCTGGTCGCCCTGGTCAACGCCACACTGTTGGTATTACGCACCCCGTACCTGTCGCGCCTGGTAAAAGCCTACGTGGAGCTGGCCCGCAACACGCCGCTGCTGATCCAGCTGTTCTTCGTCTACTTCGCCTTGCCCAGCCTGGGCCTGAAGATTTCCGGCTTTGCCGCAGCGATCATCACCATGACCTTCATGGGCGGTGCCTACCTCACTGAGGTGCTGCGTGCCGGCATCGAGGCCGTGCCTCGTGCCCAGCTGGAGTCCGGGCGCTCCATCGGCCTGTCCGAAGGCCAGCTGCTGCGCCATGTGGTGTTGCCCCAGGCCGGCATCCTCAGCCTGCCGGCACTGTTTGCCAACTTCATCTTCCTGCTCAAGGAAACCACCGTGGTGTCGGCGGTGGCCGTGCCGGAAATTCTCTACACCACCAAGAACTACATCGCGCTGTACTACAAGACCTATGAAATGCTCACCGTGCTGACCCTGCTCTGTGTGCTGCTGTTCCTGCCGCTGTCGTTGCTGCTGCGCTATGTCGAAAGGAGGCTGCAACATGGCCAGTTCGGCGTCTGAACTGCTGCTGCAGGCATTGCCGCAGCTGGCTGGCGGCGCGGCGCAGACCCTGGCCATCTCTGCGCTGGGCATCCTCTTCGCGACGCTGGGCGGTGTGCTTTATGGCGTGCTGGCAACCTTGGGCAACCGGGCCCTGAACATTGCCTTGCAGGTGTACCTGGAGCTGTTCCGTGCCATACCGGTGCTGGTCTGGCTGTACCTGGTGTTCTTCGGCCTGCCGATCTTCCTGGCATTGAGCATCCCCAGCTTCTGGTGCGCGGTGCTGGTGCTGGGCCTGTGGGGCGCCAGCGAGGTGGGCGAGGTGGTGCGTGGCGCGCTGCGCTCGCTGCCGCGCGGCCAGCGCGAGGCGGGGTTGTCGATCGGCCTGGCCGGCTGGCAGCTGTATGGCTACGTGCTGTTGCCACAGGCGCTCAAGCGCATGACCCCGCCGACCATCAACATTTACACGCGGATCATCAAGACCAGCTCGCTGGCGGTGCTGATCGGCGTGGTCGAGGTAATCAAGGCCGGCCAGCAGATCATCGAGCGCACCTACGAGTCGGTGCTGATCTACGGCGCTTTGTTCCTGTTCTTCTTCATCGTCTGCTATCCGCTGTCCGCCGCTTCACGCGTGCTGGAACGCCGCTGGGCCCACTCATGAGCGCATTGATCGAATTCCAGGGTTTCAACAAGTTCTTTGGCGAGCACCAGGTGCTCAAGGACGTCGACCTCCAGGTGGCGGCCGGCGAGGTGGTGGTCATCCTCGGCCCCAGCGGTTGTGGCAAAAGCACGCTGCTGCGCTGCCTCAACGGCCTGGAGCAGGCCCAGGGCGGCCATCTGCGCCTGGCCGGGCAGGAGCTGCTCGACCCGCGCACCGATTGGCGCGAGATCCGCCAGCGGGTCGGCATGGTATTCCAGAGCTATCACCTGTTCGGCCACATGAGCGTGATCGACAACCTGCTGCTTGGCCCGCTCAAGGTGCAAAGGCGCGAGCGCGCCGAAGCCCAGGCCCAGGCCGAGACGTTGCTGGCGCGGGTCGGCCTGCTGGACAAGCGCGACGCCTTTCCCCGGCAGTTGTCCGGGGGCCAGCAACAGCGCATCGCCATCGTGCGTTCGCTATGCATGAACCCCGAGGTGATGCTGTTCGACGAGGTTACCGCGGCCCTCGACCCAGAAATGGTCAAGGAGGTGCTGCAGGTGATCCAGGGCCTTGCCCGCGACGGCATGACCTTGCTTATCGTTACCCACGAAATGGCCTTCGCTCGCGCGGTGGCCGACCGCATCGTGTTCATGGAGGCCGGCAGGATCCTTGAACAGGGCGACCCCGAGAGCTTCTTCACACGACCGCGGACCGCACGCGCGCAGCAGTTCCTGGAGAAATTCTCCTTCGTAGAAAGCCTGCCGAAGACACTGCACAAGGAACTGTCATGAAAACTGCCAACCTCACCAAACTGCTGGCGCCGTTGTTCGGCCTGGCCCTGCTGGCCGGCTGCAACAAGGCTGAAGAACCACCCAAGCCCGCGGCGGCCTCGCCGGCCACCAGCTACCTGGAAACCATCAAGGCCCGCGACAAGCTGATTGTCGGGGTGTTCACCGACAAGCCACCGTTCGGTTTCGTCGATGAGCAGGGCCGCTACGTGGGCTTTGACACCGATATCGGCCGGCGCCTGGCCAAGGACCTGCTGGGTGATGAAAACAAGGTCGAGTTTGTTGCCGTGGAGCCGGCCAGCCGTATCCCGTTCCTGCAGAGCGACAAGGTCGACCTGATCCTCGCCAACATGACCGTGACCCCGGAGCGCAAGGAAGCGGTGGACTTCACCAACCCCAACCTGCGCGTTGCCGTGCAGGCCATCGTCGCGGATGGCAGCCCGGTGCAGAAGCTCGACGACCTGGCCGACAAGACCATCATCGTCACCACCGGCACTACCGCTGATATCTGGCTGACCAAGAACCACCCGGACTGGAAACTGCTCAAGTTCGAGAAGAACAGCGAGTCGCTGCAGGCGCTGGCCACCGGGCGTGGCGATGCCTATGCGCAGGACAACCTGATTCTGTTCAGCTGGGCCAAGCAGAACCCGGGTTACCGCGTGATGCCTGAGCTGCTGGGTGACGAGGCACCGATTGCACCGGCGGTTAAGAAGGGCAACACCGAGCTGCGTGACTGGGTGAATGCCGAGCTGGCCAAGCTGGGGGAGGAGAAGTTTCTGCTGAAGCTGTATGACCAGTATGTGCGCAAGGAACTGAGCGATGACACCAAGCCGGAAAGCGTGATTGTGGAAGGGGGCAAGTGGCAGGGGTGACTGTGCCATTGGGGCTGCTTTGCAGCCCTTCGCGGGCTTGCCCGCTCCCACATTGATCGGCGTATGCAGGACCCTGTGGGAGCGGGCGAGCCCGCGAAGGGCCGCAAGGCGGCCCCAATGACTTCAACGGTTTCGCGGTAGCCAATTCAGCAAGAACTCATTCACCACCCGCGGTTTCTCCAGGCTGGAGATATGCCCCGCAACCGGAATCTGCGCCGCCAGGCAGCCAATGATCCGCGCCATTTCATTGGACTCTTCCGGCGGCCGCGGAATGTCCTGGTCGCCGCACATCAGGATGGTTCTCCCGCTCGGCAGCTGTTTGAGTTGCTCCAGCAGGTCGTGTCGTCCAAAGATTATCCGCCCCATGGGATCGAGGCTCTCGCGAATGGTTTGTGCACTGCTTGCCTTCAGCTGAGCACGAAACCGCTCACGGATTTCAGGCACGGTCTGGCCGCCTGCGTGGAAAAAAATAGGCACGATGATGTCGAGCAGCAGGTCGCTGAATTCGCCGGCTTCGCTGGCGGCATCCAGCAAGGCGAAATACTTGAGCCGAGTCTCCTCCGGCTCGGCGCCCAGGTAAGTGTCCATGAGCACCAGGCGATCAATTCGTTCAGGATGGGTAGCGGCCAGCGGTGCGCCCCACATACCGCCTACCGACAGCCCGACCAGGTGGCACTTGGTAATTTCCAGTTTGTCCAGCAACGTCAGGTGCTGGCGGACCAGGCTGTTCATGTCGATGGTCGTGGCAGGCGGAGCATCGGAGCCGCCGTGGCCCCACAGCTCGGGGACGATGACGCGGAAGTGTGCTGACAAGGCTTCGATTTGTGGCTGCCACATCTCGGCGGACCACAGGTAGCTGTGGCCGAGCAGGACCGGAAAACCCTGGCCCTGGTCGATGTAGCTCATGCGGGCGCCGTCGATTTCGATGAAGTGTCTTTGCATGCAATGGGTCTCGGCTGGAAGTGTTGTAGAAAATTCGAAAATGTCGGGGGCCGCTTTGCGGCCCCTACGGTGCTGGCACCAGACGCAAGGTACTCTGCGCCGGAATCACCCCCATCTGCGCCTTCTGGTACTGCCCCTGCACATACCCTTCGGCCTGATCCGCAAAATGCCTGTCGAACGGCACGCCACTCTGCCCGACCGGGTTGGTGGTCAGCGCCTGCCCGGCATCGGCAAAGTCGACCAGCCGCCGCGTCGACGGCCCATAGGTCACCGGCCATGGCGCCGGGCCGATCTTCGCCGAGAGGTTGTTCGGCACTTCATGAGTGCCCGGTGCGGCGAACGGGCCGACGTTGAACAGCAGGTTCAGCGGCTTTTTAACCCCCAGCGGGTGGTTGTGGGTCAGGGTATGGGCCTTGCCCCACTGCCAGCTGGCCGGGTCACTGCCCAGGGTCTCCCGCAGGTGCTTCAAGCTGTTCTGCCACGCAGTGCGCACCACGGCGGTACGGTCGGTGCGCTGGTTGGCTCCGCGGGTGTTCCACCACGGGGAATCGGCATCCGCCGCCAGGCGCGGCAGGGCTGCGTCGATGGCGCGGGTGCTGATCAGCACCGGGAACCAGGTGTCGCCCAGCTCGTCATGCAGGGCCGCGAATGCCAGCTCGTAGAGGAACTGGTTGAACAGCGTGGCACTGGTCGAGTCGAGAGGGTAGTCGCCGCTCCAGGCTGCCAGTTGCTCGACCAGCTCCTTCTCTTCGTCACCTTCGGCCACTGCGCGCAGCGTTGCCAGCAGTGGTGCAAGGGTGCGCGGGCCATGGTCGCTGGCAGTGTCCAGCTGCAGCGCCTGGCTGTTTTGGGTATCCCACTTCACCTCGGCGTTGGCCAGGTGGCGGTCGAGCTGGCGGCCTCGGTCCGGCAGGTTGTAGTAACCGGGTATCGGCACCGCCGCCGGAGGCTGGTAGTTGGCCGAGACAATGTAGCCGCGCGCCGGGTTCTCCTGCTGCGGGTTGACGCTGAAGGGATAGAAGCCGAGCTTGTCGGCCTGCGCACTGGCACCGTCAAGGATGAACGCGGGGTCGACGCCGTCGGGGCGGATCGGCAACTGCGCCGCCGCCCACCAGCCGATATCGCCACGGGCATTGGCCCACACCAGGTTCAGCCCCGGCGCATGCACCTTGGCCGCGGCCTCGCGCATCTTGCCCAGGGTATCGGCGCGGTTGAGCTGGTAGAACCCTTCGAGGATCGGGTTTTCGGTTTCCAGGAACGCCCACCACATGGCGATTGGCGTGGGCCCGGCAGTGGCGCCCAGCACGTCGTTGACGATCGGGCCATGGGGCGAGCGGCGCAGGCTGAGGGTGACCGGTGCTTCGCCTTTGACGGCAATCTGTTGCTCGGTCTTTTCCAGCGCCTGCCATTTGCCATCGACCATCACCTGGTTGGAGTCGGTCGGGTTGGTGCGCTCGGCGATCAGGTCGACGTCGTCGTTCTGGAACATGGTCAGGCTCCAGCCGAAGTCGCGGTTGTGGCCGAGCAGGGCGAACGGGTTTAGCGCCTGGAAGTAGCCATACAGGTTGAAGCCCGGCGCCGACAGCTCTGCCTCGTACCACACTGCCGGCACCGCAAAACCGATGTGCGGGTCGCCGGCCAACAGCGGCCTGCCGCTGCGGGTGCGGCTGCCGGCCACGGCCCAGGCGTTGCTGCCCTCGAATTGCGGGATGCCCGCATCGCCCAGCGCGTCATGGCTGAGGCGGGCGAGGGCTTCCAGGCTTTGCCAGTCGGCAGCGGCCAGCGGTGTACCCAAGGCGCCCTCGGGCTGCCAGGCGAGATCGAAGATGTGCAGGTACTCAGGGCCCAGTTGGTCGCGGATGTAGGTCAGCGCGGGCTCGGTGCGAAACGCGGCGGCAAAGCTGTAGGCCAGGTAGCCGGCGATGCTCAGGGTGTCTTCGGCGCTGAATGGGCGCGGGGTAATGCCGAGCAGGTCGAATTCCATGGGCTTGGGGTGGCTGGCCTGCCAACTGTTCACCCCGTCGAGGTAGGCTTGCAGGGCTTGCCAGGCGGGCGATTGCCGGTCCTGACGCTTGGCCATCAGTGCCGCCTGTTCGCGAATGCGCAGGCTGCGGAACAGGGTGTCGGTGGGCAGCAGCTTGTCGCCCAGCACCTCGGCCAGCTCACCCCGGGCCAGGCGGCGCAGGATCTCCATCTGGAACAGCCGGTCCTGGGCATGCACGTAACCGAGGGCACGGTACAGGTCTGGCTCGCTCTGCGCCTGCAGGTGCGGCACGCCGCGGGCATCGTAGCGCACGCTGACCGGCGCCTGCAGGCCGGCAATGGCCACCTCGCCCTCGCGTTGCGGCAGCTTGCCCTGCACGTACCAGTATCCGGCGCCGGCGGCCACGGCAACCACCACGGCCAACAGGGTCAGGCTGCGCTTCATGCAGGCTCCTTGTGCGTTCAAGCGAAAAATGTGGTCCGATGATCGGCGGATTCGCGAACAGAGCATAGCCCCAGGAAGGAGTTTCCATGTCCCTCAGCGAAAAACAGAAAATGCTTACAGGCCAGCTCTATCACGCTGGCTGCCCCGAGCTGCAGGCCGAGCAGATCGCCAACAAGCACTGGATGCACCGCTACAACAGCAGTATCGAATTGCTCAACGACGCACGTCATGGGCTCCTGGTCGAGCACTTTGGCCAGGTCGGCGAAGGCGCGGTAATCCGCCCGCCGTTCTATTGCGACTATGGCTACAACATCAGCGTCGGCCGCAATACCTTCATGAATTTCAACTGCGTGATCCTCGATGTGCTGCCGGTGCATATCGGTGATGACTGCCAGATCGGCCCCAACGTGCAGATCTATACCGCCGACCACCCGCTCGACCCCGAGGTGCGCCGCACTGGTCTGGAGAGTGGCCGGCCGGTGACCATCGGCAACAACGTGTGGATCGGCGGCGCGGCAATCATCCTGCCGGGGGTGACCATTGGCGATAACGCCGTGGTGGGTGCCGGTAGTGTGGTCACCCGTGACGTGCCGGCAGGCGCGGTGGTGGTGGGCAACCCTGCGCGGGTGCGTCAGCCGGCCCAGGGGCAGTAGCAGCCCACCGCCAGGGTATTTGAGGCACTCACCTGGCGGCCGTCGAGTAGCGCCTTGAGGATCGGCTCGATGAAGCTGTTGCTGGCATTGCATACCGCACCTTCGCTGTAGGGGCCGAAGTAGGCCAAGTGGCCTTGCCGGTCCCAGATGGCCACGGCCGGGGAGGCGGGCAGGTGTTCGCTGCCGGGCACGCTGGCGAGTGGCTTGAGGGCGGTGAGGTTGGCGGGCAGCTGGCCGTGGCTGTCGGGCTTTTGCAGCACATGGAAGGTCACGCCCTGGCTGGCGAACTGGCTGACCAGGTCGCCCAAGTGCTGCTGGTTGCCGACGTTGCACGGGCACGCCGGGTCCCAGAAATGCACTACCCGGATCGGGCCGGGGCCGGCCAGCTCGGCGGGCAACTGCAGCTGGCTGCCGTCGAACAGCGTGGCCTTGTTGTCGAACGGGCGCAGGTAGCGGGCCTGGAAGGTGGTGTAGGCCTGCCAGACCAAAGTGGTGCAGAGCAGCAAGGCGAGGGCGATCAGGACTGGTTTGGCAAGGCGGGTCGGCATGGATGTCTGTAAGTTTCTTGTGGTGGGTCCACTGGCCCTATAGCCGGCAAGCCAGCTCCCACAGGATATCACCAGGCCTGAGGCCGGCAGGCAACCTGTGGGAGCTGGCTTGCCGGCGATAGGGCCGGTACAGGTGATACATAGCCCAAGCTTGCCACGACGCCAGCCAGAGCTGAATATCCCAGATCAATACTTGCTTCACTGTGGATGTACCCGATGCCCGCTGCCTTTCACCCAGACCTCCTGCGCACCAGCCTGGCGCCGTTGACCGCTCGCCAGCCGTTGTCGGCGCAGGCGCAGGACTACCAGCGCTTCTATGGCCTGAACCTTTCGGCCCACAGCTGGCTGGGCGGCTTCCAGGCCGCAGGCTTCGAGCTGGTCGGGCAGGCCTGGCTACCCGAGCAGCCGAGCGCGACGCTATTCCTGCTGCACGGCTATTACGACCATATGGGCCTCTACCGGCATGTGATCGATTGGGCGCTCAAACAGGGTTTCGCCGTGATCAGTTGCGACCTGCCCGGCCATGGCCTGTCCAGCGGCGAGCGGGCCAGCATCAGTGATTTCGCGGTTTACCAGCAGGTGCTGGAGGCTTTGTTCGAACAGGCGCGCACGCTGAAACTGCCGCGCCCTTGGCACCTGTGCGGGCAAAGCACCGGTGGCGCCATCGCCGTTGACCACCTGTTGTACCAAGGCGCGCGCAGCCCCATCGATGGCCAGGTCATCCTGTTGGCACCGCTGGTGCGGCCCTGTGCCTGGCGCTGGTCGAAGCTGAGCTATCGCGTGTTGCGTCACTTCGTGAATGGCATCGAGCGGCGCTTCAGCGAGAACACCAATGACCCGACCTTCCTGCCGTTCCTCGAAGCCGACCCGCTGCAACCGCGCCGCCTGCCAACGGCCTGGGTGGGGGCCTTGATTGCCTGGGTCAAACGCATCGAGGCCGCGCCGCGCAGCACGCGGCGGCCGTTGATCGTGCAAGGAGAAGCGGATGGCACAGTGGACTGGCCGTACAACCTCGAAGTACTCAAGGCCAAGTTTGCCGAGCCGCAGATTCTGATGCTGCCCGAGGCCCGTCACCACCTGGCCAACGAGCTGCCGGGCATTCGCCAGCGCTACTTCGACTTCATCGACCAGCGCCTGGGCTGATCACTTCAGGTCGCTGCTGCTCTGGCCAACCGCCAGGCCTGCGCGAACTGCGGCCAGGGCGGCCTGGTAGTAAGCCTTGCCGTCTGGCGACTCGGCAAAGGTGGCGAACTCTTCCAGCTCGGCATCGGACAGGTCGCGATAGACATACAGCAGGGTGTTGTTGAGGTCTTCGCCGATCTGGCCCATCAGGCGCTGGCGCTGGCCGTCGAGCAGGTTCTGGGCCTGACCGCCGCCGAACAGGCCGGGGATCATCGAGCTGAGGCTGTCGGCCGCCACGCCAGCGATGGCCAGGCTCACTTCGGCGCCGGCTTCGCGCGCCGGCAGGGCCTGGGCCAGGTGGCCGATTATCAGCAGGCGGTCATCGCTGGCCTGGATCTTCGGCAAGCCCTTGGCATTCCTGGCCAGTTCGTCCTTGCGGGTGGCCTTGAGCTCCGCAGCCACCACCTTGCGCCCCAGCGGCGACCGGAAGAAGGCCAGCGCTGGTGCCGGGTTGGCCAGGGTTGCGCGCAGCTGCGCCTGGGCGCGACGGTCCACCGCCTGGGCCTGGAAGCGCTGGTTGCTGTTGTTTACCAGCGCCTGGTACACGGCGGGTGGCAAACTGTTGCGGTAGCGTTCCTGGGCGGCGGTCAGGGCATCATTGAAATGGGCGCGCTGGTCGGGCCAGCCGGCGGCCTTGTACAGTTGATCCAGGTTGTCTGCCCAGACAGGCACGGTGCAGATCATCAGCAGAATCAGGGAAAACAGACGGCGCATTCAGGACTCCTGTCGGCAGGTGGCTATTGTCCGTGGCCGGGCGCCGGTTTGTCGAGATATCCGCGTGCTTCTCGGCCAAGTGGCGCTGTGCGCCGACATGGCTAATGGATATGATGCGCGCCATGCACATCTCCCCTGAACACCCGATGCTTGCGGCCGTCGTCGACGATCTGGTCACCCATGGCTGGTCCCAGCAGGCGCTTTTTCTGCCTGCCGACCTGGTGCGCGCGCTCGCGGCTGAGTGCCGGCGCCGTGATGCCGAAGGCGAACTCAACCCCGCAGGGGTTGGGCGCGGTGCTGCCCAGGAGGTGCGCGAGGCCATTCGCGGCGACCAGATCCAGTGGATCGACCCCGGCCAGGCCGAGGCCTGCGACCAGTACCTGAGCGCCATGGACCAGCTGCGCCAGGCCATCAACCAGGGCCTGTTCCTCGGCCTGGAAGACTTCGAGTGCCATTTTGCCTTGTACCCGCCGGGGGCGTTCTATCGCCGGCACCTGGACCGCTTCCGCGATGATGACCGGCGCATGGTGTCGGCAGTCCTGTACCTGAATGAAGGCTGGCAGCCGCAGGACGGTGGCCAGTTGCGCATGTTCCTGGCGGACGGTGTCGAGCATGATGTCGAGCCGGTGGCGGGCTGCCTGGTGGTGTTCCTGTCGGGCGAGGTGCCCCATGAGGTGCTGCCGGCAGGGCGTGAGCGGCTTTCGTTGACCGGCTGGTTCCGGCGCCGTGGCAATGACCCGTTCTGACCTGCCCAAGGTGCTGGTCAGTGCTTGCCTGCTGGGGCAGCCGGTGCGCTATGACGGCCGCGCCAGTGGCCACCCCGACCTGTTGCAGCGCTGGCAGGCCGAAGGGCGCGTGGTGCCGTTGTGCCCGGAAGTGGCCGGTGGCTTGCCGACCCCACGGCCGCCTGCAGAGATACCGGGCGGGCAGGGTGGGGAGGTGCTCGACGGTGGCGCGCAGGTGCTGACGGTGACGGGCGAGGATGTCAGCGCCGAGTTCCTGGCCGGGGCGCAGCGGGCGCTGGAGCTGGTGCGCCGGCATGGCATTCGTGTGGCCGTGCTGAAGGCCGGAAGCCCTTCGTGTGGCAACCGGTTGACCTATGACGGCACGTTCAGTGGTGTGAAGGTGGCCGGGGAAGGAGTGACCACGGCATTGCTGCGGCGGGCGGGGGTGCTGGTGTTCAGCGAGCTGGAGCTGGACGAGGCACAGCAGGCTCTGGCCGGGCTTTCAGCTTAAGCCTGTACCGGCCGCTTCGCGGGCTCGCCCGCTCCCACAGGGATAGCACCCGCTCCCGGGCCTGTGATTAACCTGTGGGAGCGGGCGTGCCCGCGAAGAGGCCAGTACAGGCAATAAAGAACTTACTGCCCGGACGCAGTCTCAGGCACACCCTTGAACCACTTCTGCTCAAGCTCGGCAGTCCGCCCGCTGTCCTTGAGCCGCTGCAGTGCATTGTTCACCGCGCTCTCGAACGCCGGGTTGTTCTTCTGGAACGGGATCACCAGCTGCTTCTCGCCAAACGGCAGGCTCACATCGAGCTGGCCGTCACCTTTGGGCGATTCGCTCGACGGGGTCAGTGCGATGTCGTACTTGCCACTCTCGACACCGGGCAGTACCTCTGCCGCAGGGGCTTCGATGAACTCGGCGCGCAGGTCCAGTTCCTTGGCCAGGTCCTGGCCAAACTCGATCTCGAAACCGGTCAGGTGGTCATTTTCCTTGAAAGCGTACGGCGAGTTGTCGGCCTGTACGGCAATGCGCAGTTCGCCCCGGTCGGCAATTTCGTCTATCAGCTCGGCCTGAGCCAATGGCGTGATCAGTACCGCCAGCATTACTCCGATGATCGAACGCATTAAAGCCCCTTTCTCTTTGGCAGATGAATAACCTTCGCCACGGCTTTCTTCCTCGCCGTGGTCGAGCGCAGCCTATGACCTTGAAGCCTCGGCATTGTTTAACCCGGATTGAAATATTTCTGCCTGACGATGTGAACATCTGGGCAAACATATCAACTAAGGTGAACCACCGCCGCCACTGGAATACTGGCGGCGGTCAATAAGTGAATCACAGGAGAAGTGAATGAACAGCCTATTTTCGCGTGCTGCCGTTGCTGGTCTGTTGATGGGAGCGTCAATGTTCGCCAGTGCCGCAGATGCCCTGAAGAGCCAGGAGCGGCCCAAGGATGCCAAGGTCTTCATCGTTTCCCCCGCCGATGGCGCCACGGTCGACAAGACCTTCACCGTCAAGTTCGGCATCGAGGGCATGGCGCTCAAGCCTGCGGGCGACAGCACCCCGCACACCGGGCACCACCACCTGCTGGTGGACGTGGATAAAGAGCCGGTGGCCGACATGGCGCTGCCATCCAGCCTGATGCCACAGGCCGGCACCGCGCTGCCGGATGGCCCGCAAGTGCTGCACTTCGGCAAGGCGCAGACCGAGACCAGCATTACCCTCACCCCGGGCAAGCACACCCTGCAACTGGTGCTGGGTGACCAGTATCACGTGCCGTTCAAGCCGAGCGTCGTGTCGCAGAAGATTACTGTCGACGTGAAATAGGTGTCGGGTTCTTCGCGGGCTCGCCCGCTCCCACATGATCACCACTGGCTTCAAGGCTGGTGTGGACCCTGTGGGAGCGGGCAAGCCCGCGAAGCAGGCGACACCAATGTCACAGGCAAAAAAAGGGAGGCCACCAGGGCCTCCCTTTTTCATGCCGCCAGCGAACTTAGAACAGGACGCGGGAACGGATGGTGCCCTTGACCTGTTGCAGCTTCTCTTGCGCCAGGTCGGAGTACTCGGCGTCAACGTCGATCACCACGTAACCGACTTTCTCGTTGGTCTGCAGGAACTGACCGGAGATGTTGATGCCGTTCTCGGCGAAGACCTTGTTGATCTCGCTGAGCACGCCCGGGATGTTTTCGTGGATGTGCAGCAGACGGTGCTTGCCTGGGTGCGCCGGCAGGGCCACTTCCGGGAAGTTGACCGAGGATACCGAGGTACCGTTGTCGCTGTACTTGACCAGCTTCTCGGCCACTTCCAGGCCGATGTTGGCCTGGGCTTCGGCAGTGGAACCACCGATGTGCGGGGTCAGAATCACGTTGTCCAGGCCACGCAGCGGGCTTTCGAACTGCTCGTCGTTGGAGCGCGGCTCCACCGGGAACACGTCGATGGCGGCGCCGATCAGGTGCTGGTCCTTGATGGCGGCGGCCAGGTGGTCCAGCTCGACCACGGTGCCGCGTGCGGCGTTGATCAGGATCGCGCCCTTCTTCATCGCGCGGATTTCCTTCTCGCCGATCATCCACTGGGTGGACGGCAGCTCAGGCACGTGCAGCGAAACGATGTCGGCCAGGCCCAGCAGCTCGTGCAGGCTGGTGACCTGCACGGCGTTGCCCAGTGGCAGCTTGGTCAGCGGGTCGTAGAAATACACCTGCATGCCCATATTCTCGGCCAGGACCGACAGCTGGGTGCCGATCGAGCCGTAACCGACGATACCCAGCTTCTTGCCGCGGATTTCGAAGGAATTGGCCGCGCTCTTGATCCAGCCGCCACGGTGGCAGGAAGCGTTCTTCTCGGGGATGCCGCGCAGCAGCAGGATGGCTTCGGCCAGTACCAGTTCGGCTACCGAACGGGTGTTGGAATATGGCGCGTTGAACACGGCGATACCGCGCTCGCGGGCAGCTTCCAGGTCGACCTGGTTGGTGCCGATGCAGAAGCAGCCAACAGCGACCAGTTTCTTGGCGCAGTCGAAGATCTCTTCGGTCAGCTGGGTGCGCGAACGGATACCGATGAAGTGGGCATCGGCGATCTTTTCCTTCAGCTCGGCTTCCGGCAGCGAACCAGTGAGGTATTCGATGTTGGTGTAGCCGGCGGCCTTGAGGGTATCGACCGCGTTCTGGTGCACACCTTCAAGAAGAAGGAACCGGATCTTGCTCTTGTCGAGAGAAGTCTTGCTCATCTGCGTAAACCTGTATCCCGGAGAAAAAATGGCGAGGGTGATGCCAGGCGCAAAGGCAGCCTTAGCATGAACAGCGGGAGGGCTATGCTAGCATACGCGACACAATCTGAGCTTATCCCGACAGGTGAAGAGTGCTCAGGGTGACTATGAATAAGTCGAGAGTTCCAGCGATGACCCACCCCGCTGCTATTGATGAACTGATGACCCTTGTCGACCCTGGCAAGGTCCTGACCGACGCAGCTTCCCTGGAAGTCTATGGCAAGGACTGGACCAAGCATTACCCACCGGCGCCCAGCGCCATCGTCTTCCCCAAGACGGTGGAGCAGGTGCAGGCGATCGTGCGCTGGGCCAACACGCACAAGGTGGCGCTGGTGCCGTCGGGCGGGCGTACCGGGCTCTCCGCAGGCGCCGTGGCGGCCAATGGCGAAGTGGTGGTCGCCTTCGACTACATGA
This sequence comes from Pseudomonas sp. UBA6753, assembly GCF_002453565.1. Taxonomy (NCBI): domain Bacteria; kingdom Pseudomonadati; phylum Pseudomonadota; class Gammaproteobacteria; order Pseudomonadales; family Pseudomonadaceae; genus Pseudomonas; species Pseudomonas sp. UBA6753. The sequence continues at coordinate 33,594 of NZ_DKHD01000026.1, forward strand.
ACCAGATTCTCGGCTTCAATGCCTTCGACCGCACCGTGGTCTGCCAGCCAGGGGTGATTACCCGCCAGCTGCAGGCCTACGCCGAAGAACAGGGCCTGTATTACCCGGTGGACTTCGCCTCCAGCGGTTCCAGCCAGATTGGCGGCAATATCGGCACCAATGCCGGCGGGATCAAGGTGATTCGCTACGGCATGACCCGCAACTGGGTGGCCGGCTTGAAGGTGGTCACCGGCAAGGGTGAGCTGCTGGAGCTGAACAAGGACCTGATCAAGAACGCCACCGGCTACGACCTGCGCCAGCTGTTCATCGGTGCCGAAGGTACCCTGGGCTTTGTGGTCGAGGCCACCATGCGTCTGGACCGTGCGCCGCGCAACCTCACCGCGATGGTGCTGGGGACCCCGGATTTCGACTCGATCATGCCGGTGCTGCATGCCTTCCAGGGCAAGCTGGACCTGACCGCCTTCGAGTTCTTTTCCGACAAGGGCCTGGCCAAGATCCTGGCGCGTGGTGATGTGCCGGCGCCGTTCGAGACCGACTGCCCGTTCTATGCGCTGCTGGAATTCGAGGCCAGCACCGAGGAGGTGGCCAACGAAGCCCTGGCCACCTTCGAGCACTGCGTCGAGCAAGGCTGGGTGCTGGACGGGGTGATGAGCCAGAGCGAGACCCAGCTGAAAAACCTGTGGAAACTGCGCGAGTACCTGTCGGAAACCATCTCGCACTGGACCCCGTACAAGAACGACATTTCTGTCACGGTATCGAAAGTGCCAGCGTTCCTGCGCGATATCGACGCCATCGTGGCCGAACATTACCCGGATTACGAAGTGGTGTGGTACGGCCACATCGGCGACGGCAACCTGCACCTGAACATCCTCAAGCCCGAGCACATGAGCAAGGATGACTTCTTCGCTTCGTGCACCAAGGTCAACAAGTGGGTGTTCGATATCGTCAAGCGCTACAACGGCTCGATCTCGGCCGAGCACGGCGTGGGCATGACCAAGCGAGACTACCTGGGCTACAGCCGCTCGCCCGAAGAAATCGCCTGCATGAAGGCAATAAAGGCCGTGTTCGACCCTAACGGCATCATGAATCCGGGTAAGATCTTCGCACCTGAATAGAAAGCAGTATCCAGAGGAGTCGGCCATGAGTTACCAGCACCAGTACGTAGACGGCACACGCATTCACTTCCCGCTGGGCAAGGTGGTGTGCATCGGCCGTAACTATGCCGAGCATGCCAAGGAGCTGGACAACCCGATCCCCACCGAACCGCTGCTGTTCATCAAGCCGGGCAGCTGCGTGGTGCCGGCCGAGGGCGGCTTCAAGATTCCGGTCGAGCGTGGCTCGGTGCACTATGAGGCGGAAATTGCCGTGCTGCTGGGCAAGCCGTTGTCGACTCATCCGAGCGAGGAAGAGGTGCTGGACGCCATTTCCGGTTATGCCCCGGCGCTGGACCTCACCCTGCGCGATGTGCAGGCCAAGCTGAAAGAGAAGGGCCTGCCATGGGAGTTGGCCAAGTGCTTCGACGGCGCCTGCGTACTGCCGCCGTTCGTGTCAGCCGCCAGCTTCGAGGATGTGACCGACATTCCGGTGCGCCTGACCGTCAACGGCGAAGTTCGCCAGGACGGTAACAGCGCGATGATGCTCAACCCGATCGTGCCGATGATTCAGTACATGGCGGCACATTTTTCGCTGCAGGCGGGGGATGTGATCCTCACCGGCACCCCGGCGGGCGTGGGGCCGTTCAATGTCGGTGACGAACTGGTGCTGGAGCTGCCGGGTGTGAGCCGCTTCGAAAGCCGGGTGCTCTGATTCGAGACCGCGTCGCCTTCTTCGCGGGTAAACCCGCTCCCACAGGAATATCACAAGCTTCAAACCTGTGGAGAACCCTGTGGGAGCGGGCATGCCCGCGAAGAGGCCGGTCCTGTTTACCGATTTTTCACACCTGATCCGGATAATGCGCGAACCTACGCCCATTTCCCCAGGACCCCCGCATGCCATCTCCCTCCAGCGCCCCGGCAACCCCCAAGCGTCGTTTCTTCCTGCGCTGGCCCTTCGGCCTGGCCGCGGCGGCGGTAATCGGCTATGGCGTGGCTGTGGCCATGCACTGGGATGACCGCGGCGCGCTGTGGGTCAAGGAAAGCTTCGAAAGCACCGCCGAGCGCAGCGAAAGCGTATGGCTGCCGGACTACCAGGTCGACATCGATGCCAAGCCGCTGCCGGGCATGGACGACGATGAAGCTTCGGATGTGGCCTTCAACCCGCGTACCCGCACCCTGTTCGCAGTCATGGGCAAGAACCCGATCCTGGTCGAACTGAGCCTGGATGGCGATGTACTGCGCAAGATCCCCCTCAACGGCTGGAACAACCCGGAAGGCGTCGCCGTGTTGGAAGACGGCTTCCTGGCAATCACCGATGAGCGCCTGCACGACCTGACTGTGGTCAAGGTGGATGCGCAGACCACCTCGTTGAACCATGATGATTTCCAGAGCCACGACCTGGGCCAGTCGGTGAAGAGCAACAAGGGCTTCGAGGCGGTGGCCTGGGACCCGCTGCGCCAGCGCCTGGTCATCGGTGAGGAGCGCCCGCCAAGGCTGTACACCTGGAACACCGATGGCCGCAGCCCGCTCACGGGCGAAAAGCAGCCGTTGCCCAACGATGAACTGGACCTGCGCAACCTCTCGGCGCTGGGCGTCGACCCGCGTACCGGCCACCTGCTGGCGCTGTCGGCCGATTCCAACATGCTGCTGGAGCTGGACGAGCAGGGGCAGCAGGTCAGCTTCATGACCTTGCTCGGCGGTTTCAACGGCCTGCAGGACACCATTCCGCGTGCCGAAGGGGTGGCCATGGACGACAAGGGCAACCTGTACATGGTCAGCGAGCCGGCCCTGTTCTATCGCTTCAGAAAGAACTGAACCCAATATCCGACTTTTCGGATGCTGGCATTAAGCTTTAATTCAGTGGTTCATGGTTAGATTCGCCACCCCTATGTCGAGTCTGCCTTCATGCGCCGTTCTGTTCGCCTGTTCCTTGTTTTGGCCGCCATCGGCCTGCTGCTGCTCGGCCTGGCCGGGCAGGAGTTCCGCCTGTTCGAGCGTGGCTGGTTCAACCTCAAGGCCTGGTGGCAGCCCGCCGAGCAGAGCATCGGCCTGGACCGCTACCGGGTGGTGGTGGAGGCGCAGCCGGTCGAAGGGCTGGATGACGACATATCGGCGCTGACCTACGACCCCGACCGCAAGACCCTGTTTACCGTCACCAATGCCCGCTCGGAGCTGATCGAGCTGTCGCTGGACGGCCGCATCCTGCGCCGGGTGCCGCTGACCGGCTTCGGCGACCCGGAAGCGGTAGAGTACGTCGGGCCCAACAGCTATGTGATCACCGACGAGCGTCAGCAGCGGCTGATTCGCGTGCGCCTGGAGGACGACACGATGTTCCTCGATGCCGGCGATGCCGAGCAGCTGACCCTGGGCATTGGCCTGAACGGCAACAAGGGTTTCGAGGGGCTGGCTTACGATTCGGCGGGCAAGCGCCTGTTCGTGGCCAAGGAGCGTGACCCGATGCTGATCTACGAGGTGCATGGCTTCCCGCACGACAACCCTGAGCAGCCCTATGCGGTGCATGTGGTGCAGGACCGCAAGCGCGATTCGCGGCTGTTCGTGCGGGACCTGTCGAGCTTGCAGTTCGATGAGCGCAGCGGGCACCTGTTGGCGCTGTCGGACGAGTCGCGGCTGGTGCTGGAACTGGATGTGGAGGGCCGGCCGCTGAGTACCTTGTCGTTGCGCAAGGGGTTCCAGGGATTGCAGGCGACGGTGCCACAGGCGGAGGGGATTGCGATGGATGAGGCAGGGACCATCTATCTGGTCAGTGAGCCGAACCTGTTCTATGTGTTCAAACAGCCAGCGGAGTGAGTGCCTGTGAGGACCTATTCGCGGGCATGCCCGCTCCCACAGGTACGCCACAGGTTTCGGACCCTGTGCAATACCTGTGGGAGCGGGCGCGCCCGCGAAGAAGGTTACTCAGCCTTCAGGCTTTTCACGCCCTCAGAGGTACCCAGCAGCAGCAAATCCGCCGGACGCGCCGCGAACAGGCCGTTGGTCACCACGCCAACGATGGCGTTGATCTGTGCTTCCAGCTCCACCGGGTTGGTGATCTGCAGGTTGTGCACATCGAGGATCACGTTGCCGTTGTCGGTAACCACGCCCTCACGGTACACCGGGTCACCACCCAGCTTGACCAGCTGGCGCGCCACGTGGCTGCGGGCCATCGGGATCACTTCGACCGGCAGCGGGAAGGCGCCCAGCACCGGTACCAGCTTGCTGGCGTCGGCGATGCAGATGAAGGTCTTGGCCACGGCGGCGACGATCTTCTCGCGGGTCAGGGCTGCGCCGCCGCCCTTGATCAGGTTCAGGTGCGCGTCGCTCTCGTCGGCGCCGTCCACGTAGAACTCCAGTTCGCTGACGCTGTTCAGCTCGTAGACCGGGATGCCATGGCCCTTCAGACGCTGGGCAGTGGCTTCGGAGCTGGCGACCGCGCCGTCGAAGGCGGTCTTGTGCTGAGCCAGGGCGTCGATGAAGAAGTTGGCGGTCGAACCGGTGCCGACGCCGACGACGCTCTTTTCATCCAGCTTGGGCAGAATGAAGTCGACAGCGGCCTGGGCGACGGCCTGTTTGAGTTGGTCCTGGGTCATGCGGGCTCCGAGAGGGGCAGGGCGGTTTTGAAAAGAGCCTAGTATAACGGCTCGGGCGGCTTTGCTGTGGTCGCCCGACGTAGCGCTGGGGTAGACTCCCAGCCCTTGTCCCGCGGCCCAGTGATGCATTCCCGATGCTCGAACAGTACGTCAAGAAGATCCTCACCTCGCGCGTCTACGACGTTGCGGTCGAAACCCCGCTGCAGAGCGCCGGGCAGCTGAGCAAGCGCCTGGGCAACCAGATTCTGCTCAAGCGCGAAGACCTGCAGCCGGTGTTCTCGTTCAAGATCCGCGGGGCCTACAACAAGCTGGCCCAACTGACCCCGGAAGAACTGGCCCGTGGCGTGGTCACCGCCTCGGCCGGCAACCACGCCCAGGGCCTGGCCCTGGCTGCGCGCGAGATGGGCATCAAGGCCACTATCGTGATGCCCAAGACAACCCCGGAAATCAAGGTTGAAGGCGTGCGTTCGCGGGGCGGCAAGGTGGTGCTGCATGGCGACTCGTTCCCCGAGGCGCTGGCCTATTCGCTGAAACTGGTCGATGAAAAGGGCTTCGTCTACGTGCACCCCTACGACGACCCGCACACCATCGCCGGGCAGGGCACCGTGGCCATGGAGATCCTGCGCCAGCACCCAGGCCAGTTGGACGCGATCTTCGTGCCGGTGGGTGGCGGTGGCCTGATCGCCGGCATTGCTGCCTACGTGAAGTACCTGCGCCCGGAAATCAAGGTGATTGGCGTCGAGCCGGACGACTCCAACTGCCTGCAGGCGGCCATGGCGGCCGGCGAGCGCGTGGTGCTGCCGCAGGTCGGGCTGTTCGCCGATGGCGTGGCGGTGGCTCAGATCGGCCAGCACACCTTCGATATCTGCCGCCATCATGTGGATGAAGTGGTCACCGTCAGTACCGACGAGATCTGCGCGGCTATCAAGGATATCTACGATGATACCCGCTCGATCACCGAACCTGCCGGTGCCCTTGGCGTGGCGGGCATCAAGAAGTACGTCGAACTGTACGGCGTGGCCGGGCAGACCCTGGTGGCCATCGACTCCGGTGCCAACGTCAACTTCGACCGCCTGCGCCATGTGGCCGAGCGTGCCGAGCTGGGTGAAAAGCGCGAAGCGATCATCGCCGTGACCATCCCCGAACGCCCGGGCAGCTTCAAGGCCTTCTGCGAGGCTATCGGCAAGCGCCAGATCACCGAGTTCAACTACCGCAAGCACACCTCCGACGAGGCGCATATCTTCGTCGGCGTGCAGACCCACCCGGAAAACGACCCGCGTGCGGCACTGGTACAGCAACTGACCGAGCAGGGCTTCCCGGTTACCGACCTGACCGACAACGAGCTGGCCAAGCTGCATATTCGCCACATGGTCGGTGGCCATTCGGCCGGTGCCAGTGACGAGATGGTGCTGCGCTTCGAGTTCCCCGAGCGGCCGGGGGCGCTGTTCAACTTCCTCAACAAGCTGGGCGGGCGCTGGAACATCTCGATGTTCCATTACCGCAACCATGGTGCCGCTGACGGGCGCGTGGTGGCGGGGTTGCAGGTGCCGGAGGACGAGCGCCACCTGGTGCCGGCGGCGCTGGCGAAGATCGGCTACCCGTACTGGGACGAGACTGACAACCCGGCTTACAAGCTGTTCCTGGGCTGAGCGGCTAAGCTGGGGCTGATGGCCCTTTCGCGGGCTTGCCCGCTCCCACAGGTACTGCGCAGGCTTCAGGGCCTGTGATATCCCTGTGGGAGCGGGCAAGCCCGCGAAGAAGCCTGCACAAAATGGCCTGCTTAAGGACAACCGAGACATGGAACACCTGACCACCCTCAAGACCCTGCACATCCTCGCCACCGCGCTCCTGCTGCTGGGTGCTCTGGGCCTGGCGCTCTGGACCGTGCGCGCCCGCCGCCAGGGCGATGCCGAGGCCTACGCCAAGCTGCTGCGTCGGCCGCTGGTGTTCGTCTGGCTGGTGATGGGCCTGTGCCTGGTGAGCATGCCGTTCACCGGCTGGTGGCTGGTGCACCTGGTGGGCTGGCCGCTGGGGCAGACCTGGGTGCTGGCGTCCAGCTTCATCTATACGCTGGGCGCGTTTGCCGTGTGGTGGCTGCTGGTGCGGCTGAACCGGCTGCGCAAGGCCGAGGTGGTGGGGTTGCGCTTTACCTTGGCACTGGCGGTGTTCAGTGGGGTTTGCTTCCTGTCCATCGCCGGGTTGATGGGGGCCAAGCCGGTCTGACAGCTTTGTGCTGTATGTGCCGGCCTCTTCGCGGGCGCGCCCGCTCCCACAGGTACGGCGCAGCCCTCCAGGCTTGTGGGGATCCCTGTGGGAGCGGGCATGCCCGCGAAGAGGCCGCTACAGGAAAACCTCAATCCCGCAGCGAAACCACCGGCCACCCACGCATCTCGGCCTCCGCCCGCAGCTTCGGGTCGGGGTCTACCGCCACCGCATGCGCCACCCGCTGCAACAACGGCAAATCGTTCATCGAGTCGCTATAGAAATAGCTGTCCTCAAGATCGAAGCCGTTCTCCAGCATCCAGCGCTCCAGCCGCGTCACCTTGCCTTCACGGAAACACGGTATATCGGTACTACGCCCGGTATAGCGGCCATCACGCATCTCGCATTCGGTCGCCAGCAACACGCGAACTCCCAGGCGCCGGGCAATCGGTGCGGTGACGAAACGGTTGGTGGCGGTGATGATCACCAGCTGGTCGCCGACCTCGCGGTGCTGCTGCAGCAAGGTCAGCGCCTTGGGCAGGATGATCGGCTCGATGCAGGCGCGCATGAAGTCGCGGTGCCATTCGTCGAGCTGGGCTACCGGTGTTGCCGCAAGGATCTCCATGGAAAAGGCCAGGTAGGCCTGCAGGTCCAGGGTGCCGTTCAGGTAGTCCTGGTAGAAGCCATCGTTGCGTTGCTTGTAGGTAACCGGGTCAAGGATGCCGCGCTGGCAAAGGTAGTCACCCCAGGCATGGTCGCTGTCGCCACCGAGGAGGGTATTGTCCAGGTCGAATAAAGCCAGGCGCATCGCGGTCACTCGCATAAGCCACAGGGTAGGCCCGCAGAATACGGAGTTTTCACGCTGCTGCACATAAGCTTGGCGGGCGCGTTGCTGCGCTCGCAAGCTTTGTGGAACAATGCGGTGACATGCGTTTGCGAGGTTGCTGCCGTGATCGACCCGGATGGTTTTCGCCCCAATGTCGGGATCATTCTCACGAATGATGCCGGGCAGGTGCTATGGGCTCGACGGATCAACCAGGATGCCTGGCAGTTTCCCCAGGGTGGCATCAACCCTGACGAGACGCCGGAAGATGCCCTGTACCGCGAGCTGAACGAAGAAGTTGGCCTTGAACGCGATGATGTGGAAATTCTTGCCTGCACCCGTGGCTGGTTGCGTTATCGTTTACCCCAGCGACTGGTGCGTACGCATAGCCAGCCGCTGTGCATCGGCCAGAAGCAGAAGTGGTTCCTGCTGCGTCTGGTCAGCAACGAACAACGGGTGCGGATGGATCTGACCGGCAAGCCGGAATTCGACGGCTGGCGCTGGGTCAGCTATTGGTATCCGCTGGGCCAGGTTGTGACATTCAAGCGCGAGGTCTACCGACGCGCCCTGAAAGAGCTAGCACCGCGTCTGCTGACGCGCGACTGACGACGGAGTTCGACCCCGAGCCATGCTCAATACGCTGCGCAAGATCGTCCAGGAAGTAAACTCCGCCAAAGATCTCAAGTCGGCGTTGGGGATCATTGTCTTGCGTGTCAAGGAGGCCATGGGCAGCCAGGTCTGCTCGGTCTACCTGCTCGACCCGGAAACCAACCGCTTCGTGCTGATGGCCACCGAAGGCCTGAACAAGCGCTCCATCGGCAAGGTCAGCATGGCCCCCAACGAAGGCCTGGTCGGCCTGGTCGGTACCCGGGAAGAGCCGCTGAACCTGGAAAACGCTGCCGACCACCCGCGTTACCGCTACTTTGCCGAAACCGGCGAGGAAAAATTCGCCTCCTTCCTCGGTGCGCCGATCATCCACCACCGCCGCGTGGTCGGGGTATTGGTCATCCAGCAAAAGGAGCGCCGCCAGTTCGACGAGGGCGAAGAAGCCTTCCTGGTCACCATGAGCGCCCAGCTGGCAGGGGTTATCGCCCACGCCGAGGCCACCGGCTCGATCCGTGGCCTGGGCCGCCAGGGCAAGGGTATCCAGGAGGCGCGCTTCGTCGGTGTACCGGGCTCGCCTGGCGCCGCCGTGGGGCGCGCAGTGGTGATGCTGCCGCCAGCCGATCTGGAAGTGGTACCGGACAAGACCGTCGATGACATCGACGCCGAGCTGAAGCTGTTCCAGAACGCCCTCGAAGGTGTGCGCGACGATATGCGCAAGCTGTCGGCCAAGCTGGCCACCCAGCTGCGCCCGGAGGAGCGTGCACTGTTCGATGTGTACCTGATGATGCTCGAAGACGCGGCCCTGGGCGGTGAGGTGACCGAAGTCATCAAGACCGGCCAGTGGGCCCAGGGCGCCCTGCGCCAGGTGGTGGGCGAGCACGTCAACCGCTTCGAGCTGATGGACGATGACTACCTGCGCGAGCGCGCCTCCGACGTCAAGGACCTGGGCCGGCGCCTGCTGGCCTACCTGCAGGAAGCCCGCGCGCAGTCGCTGGTGTATGCCGACAACACCATCCTGGTCAGTGAAGAGCTGACCCCGGCGATGCTCGGCGAAGTGCCGGAAGGCAAGCTGGTCGGCCTGGTCTCGGTACTGGGCTCGGGCAACTCCCACGTCGCCATCCTGGCTCGCGCCATGGGCATCCCCACGGTGATGGGCCTGGTCGACTTGCCTTATTCCAAGGTCGACGGCATCGAGATGATCGTCGACGGCTACAAGGGCGAGGTGTTCACCAACCCCAGCGAAGTGCTGCGCAAGCAGTACAGCGACGTGGTCGAGGAGGAGCGCCAGCTGGCCCAGGGCCTGGATGCCCTGCGCGAACTGCCGTGTGTTACCCCGGACGGCCACCGCATGCCGCTGTGGGTCAACACCGGTCTGCTCGCCGACGTGGCCCGTGCCCAGCAGCGTGGCGCCGAAGGGGTGGGGCTGTACCGCACCGAAGTGCCGTTCATGATCAACCAGCGCTTCCCCAGCGAAAAAGAGCAGCTGGCCATCTACCGCGAGCAGCTGGCGGCCTTCCACCCGCTGCCGGTGACCATGCGTACCCTCGACATCGGTGGCGACAAGTCGCTGTCGTACTTCCCGATCAAGGAAGAAAACCCGTTCCTCGGCTGGCGCGGGATCCGCGTCACCCTCGACCACCCGGAAATCTTCCTGGTGCAGACCCGCGCCATGCTCAAGGCCAGCGAGGGGCTGAACAACCTGCGTATCCTGCTGCCGATGATTTCCGGCATCCACGAGCTGGAAGAGGCGCTGCACCTGATCCACCGCGCCTGGGGCGAGGTGCGTGACGAAGGCACCGATGTGCCGATGCCACCGGTTGGCGTGATGGTGGAAATTCCTGCGGCGGTGTACCAGACCAAGGAGCTGGCGCGGCAGGTGGACTTCCTGTCGGTCGGTTCCAACGACCTGACCCAGTACCTGCTGGCGGTGGACCGCAACAACCCGCGGGTCGCCGACCTGTACGACTACCTGCACCCGGCGGTGTTGCAGGCGCTGAACACGGTGGTGCGCGACGCCCATGGCGAAGGCAAGCCGGTGAGTATCTGCGGTGAGATGGCCGGTGACCCGGCAGCGGCGATTCTGTTGATGGCCATGGGCTTCGACAGCCTGTCGATGAACGCCACCAACCTGCCGAAGGTGAAGTGGATGCTGCGTCAGGTGAATATGAGCAAGGCCAAGGAGCTGCTGGTGGAGGCCTTGAGCCATGACAACCCGCAGGTTATCCACAGCTCGCTGCAACTGGCCCTGAAAAACCTTGGGTTGGCGCGGATGATCGGGCCTGGGGCCAATAAAACCCTCTGAGTGTGAGGTGGCCTGTTCCGGCCTCTTCGCGGGTTTGTGGGAGCGGGCTTGTGGGAGCGGGCGTGCCCGCGAAGCAGGCGACTCGGTGTATGGCACCGGCTTCGCCGGTGTTCGCGGGCTCGCCCGCTCCCACAAAGGCCAGCACAGTGATCAGACTGAAAGCTCGACTTCTCCCAAATGCCCACCAAATGGCCCGAAACTGCGCTCAATAAGCAGCCTTTTCCCCTGATCATCCACAATCAGCACCGTACTCGCCCGCGTCCCGTAGTTCTGGCTGGCAATGAACACACTCGACAGCAGCTTCTCGGTCGCCAACCCCACGCCCGTCTCCGGCAACTCGCCCTCCGGCGCCGGTTCGGCATCGGCCAGCAACGCCAGCAAGCGCTGTGGCTCCGGCGTTTCCAGTAGCCCCTCCAGCCCACTGCGCGCCTTCACCAGCTTCGGCCAAGGCGTATCCAGCCCGGCATTGGAAAGCCCGTAAACCCCGGCCTCCAGCAAGCGCGGCGCCGCGTCCCGGGCATGCAGATAGCCCAGCTGTCGCCCATCGCCCACCAGCAGGTTGAACCCTGAATACTGCCTGCTGCGGCTGGCCACCTGGTCCAGATAGGCCTCGACCCCCAACTCACCCAGCAGATACGCCGCCACCAGCTCGCCCCGCGAGCGCGGCCCCAAAGCCTGCGCCGGGTCGCGAATATTGGTCAGCGCCGCGAACCGCCCCTGCGGGCCGACGCCCAGCCAGGTGCCGCCGGCCTCCAGGTCGCGCCCGGCATATACCCCGGGAGCATCCTCCCAGGCCGCCAGGGCCTGGGTGGGGCGGGCATAGAACTCATCGCGGTTGGCCGCCACGATCAGCGGCAGGGCATGCCCCGGCCGCCAGGCGAATACGATCAGGCACATCGGTCGGGCCTCTGGGTTTTTTGCCACTGTACCCACAGCGGCGGGGAGGATCCATCCTGACACACTGTTCACTAGAGCCCCGAGCCCGGCTTCCGTTACCATGCCGCATTGTTTTTTCGGGGAAGACGAATGGAATTCGTGCTCTATCTGCTGTTGGGCGCCTGCGCCGGTGTGCTGGCCGGGCTGTTCGGCGTGGGCGGCGGTATCATCATCGTGCCGGTGCTGGTGTTCAGCTTCACCTTGCAAGGTTTCGATGCCTCGGTGCTGACCCACCTGGCTGTCGGTACATCGCTGGCAACCATCGTCTTCACCTCGATCAACGCCGTGCTCGAGCACCATCGCAAGGGCGCGGTGCAATGGCCGATCTTCGCCTGGATGACCCTCGGCATCCTCCTCGGGGCCGGTGTCGGCGCCAAGACCGCCTCGCTGATCCAGGGGCCACTGCTGCAAAAGATCATCGGTGTGTTCGCCCTGGTCATCGCCGCGCAGATGGCCCTGGACCTCAAGCCCAAGGCCAGTCGCGGCATCCCCGGCAAGCCCGCGCTGATCGGTGCAGGTGGGGTGATCGGCTGGGCTTCGGCCATTTTCGGCATCGGCGGCGGTTCGCTGACCGTGCCGTTCCTGACCTGGCGCAGCCTGCCCATGCAGCAGGCAGTGGCCACGTCTTCGGCCTGTGGCCTGCCGATTGCCTTGGCCAGTGCCCTGAGTTTCATGCTGCTGGGTTGGCACGAGGAGCACCTGCCGGCCCACAGCCTGGGTTACGTGTACCTGCCGGCGCTGCTCGGCATTGCCGTGACCAGCATGTTTTTCGCCCGCTTCGGCGCGCGCCTGGCGCACAAGCTGTCGCCACGTTTGTTGAAACGCCTGTTCGCAGCCCTGCTGTTCTGTGTCGGCCTCAGCTTTTTGATTTGAATCGAGAGGAAGTTCCATGCTGCCTTACCCGCAGATAGACCCCGTGGCCGTGGCCATCGGGCCGCTGAAAATCCATTGGTACGGCCTGATGTACCTGGTCGGCATCGGCGGTGCCTGGCTGCTCGCCTCGCGCCGGCTGAACCGCTTCGACCCCACCTGGACGCGCGAAAAGCTCTCCGACCTGGTGTTCTGGCTGTCGATGGGTGTGATCGTCGGTGGTCGCCTGGGTTACGTGCTGTTCTACGACCTGCACGCCTACCTGGCCAATCCGACGCTGATCTTCGAGGTGTGGAAGGGTGGCATGTCGTTCCACGGCGGTTTCATCGGCGTGATGCTGGCGGCCTTGTGGTTCGGCAAGCGCAACAACAAGTCGTTCTTCGAGCTGATGGACTTCGTCGCGCCGCTGGTGCCGATCGGCCTGGGGGCCGGGCGCATCGGCAACTTCATCAACGCCGAGCTGTGGGGCAAGGCCACCGACGTGCCATGGGCGATGGTCTTCCCGCCGTTCAGCGACCCGGCGCAGCTGCCGCGTCACCCATCGCAGCTGTACCAGTTCGCACTCGAAGGTGTGGCGCTGTTCCTGATTCTCTGGGCGTTCTCGCGCAAGCCGCGGCCGACCATGGCGGTATCCGGCATGTTCGCGCTGTTCTACGGCATCTTCCGCTTCATCGTCGAATTCGTCCGCGTACCGGATGCCCAGCTTGGCTACCTGGCCTGGGGCTGGCTGACCATGGGTCAGATTCTGTGCGTGCCGATGATCCTGGCTGGCCTTGGCCTGATCTGGTGGGCTTATAATCGCAAGCCTACGGCGAAACCCGCCTGATTAATCCCACGGCAGAGGCGATCCCCCTGCCGTTTTTGCTACAGGTAAGCCATGAAACAGTATCTGGACCTGGTCCGCGACGTCATCGACAACGGCACGCTGCAGGGCAACCGCACCGGCATCCGCACCATCAGCCTGCCGGGCGCCATGCTGCGTTTCGACTTGCAGAAGGGCTTCCCGGCCATTACCACGCGCAAACTGGCGTTCAAGTCGGCGATCGGCGAAATGGTCGGTTTCCTGCGTGGCGTGAAGAACGCCGGTGAATTCCGCGAACTGGGCTGCAAGGTCTGGGACCAGAACGCCAACGAGAACGCACAGTGGCTGGCCAACCCGTTCCGTCAGGGCCATGACGACCTTGGCGAGATCTACGGCGTGCAATGGCGCCAGTGGCCGGGCTACAAGCGCATCCCGCTGAGCAACCCGGCGGCCATCGAAATGGCCGAGAAGGCGGGCTTCCGCCGCATCGCCCAGGACGAGGAGGACGGCGTCGCGTTCGTCATCCTGTACAAGGCCATCGACCAGGTGCGCCAGTGCCTGGACACCATCGCCAACGACCCGGGCAGCCGCCGTATCCTGTTCCACGGCTGGAACTGCGCGCAGCTGGACGAAATGGCCCTGCCGCCGTGCCACCTGCTGTACCAGTTCCACCCGAATGTGGAGACCAGGGAAATTTCCCTGACCCTCTACATCCGCTCCAACGACCTGGGCCTGGGTACGCCGTTCAACCTCACCGAAGGCGCGGCGCTGCTGTCGCTGTTCGGCCGCCTGACCGGCTACACCCCGCGCTGGTTCACCTACTTCATCGGCGATGCCCATGTATATGAGAATCACCTGGACATGCTCAACGAGCAGCTCAAGCGTGAGCCGCTGGAAGCGCCGAAGCTGGTGATCAGCGACCGCGTGCCGTCGTTTGCCGAGACGGGCAAGTACGAGCCGGAGTGGCTGGAGAAGATCGAGCCGAGCGATTTCTGGCTGGAAGGGTATGAGCACCATGCGCCGATGACGGCGCCGATGGCGGTCTGACAGATCTCCATTGCCTGAACTGGCCTATTCGCGGGCACGCCCGCTCCCACAGGTACTCCACAGGGCCAAGCCTTGTGCGGTCCCTGTGGGAGCGGGCGTGCCCGCGAATGCTTTCGGCTTAATGCCCATGACTTCGCCCCACATGCGAATGCTCGGTATCCGGCACCGATACCGCCCCGTTCGTCTCCAGTTGCTGCAAGATCGCGCATTCCGCCCCTTGCGCATTGCAGCGCCGTCGCAGCTCTACCAGCTGTTCCTGCAACGCCACCAGACCATCGATCCGTGCCTGTACATGCTCGATATGCTCGTCGATCAGCGCATTGACGCTGCCGCACGAATCATCGGGGCTGTCGCGCAGGCGTAGCAGGCTGCGGATTTCATCCAGGGTCATGTCCAGGGTGCGGCAGTTGCGGATGAACGTCAGCCGCTCGACGTGGGCCTGGGTGTACAGCCGGTAGTTGCCGTCGCTTCGCGCCGGCTCCGGCAGCAGCTGTTCACGCTCGTAGTAGCGGATGGTTTCCACGGCGCAGTCGGTGGCTTTGGCCAGTTCTCCGATCTTCATCACGAAATTCTCCAGCAAGTGGCTTGACCCTATAGTGGCTACAGGGTGTTCACTTGGCAACAGGCTCAAATTAAGGATGACCCCATGAACCAGCCTGTCAGCCACGAACACAAGCACGATCACCACGCCCACAGCTGCTGTGGCAGCGCTGCTGCGCCAGCCTTGATCCAGCTGAGCGAAAAGGCCAGCAGCCACGCCCAGTTCAGCCGTTTTCGCATCGAGGCCATGGACTGCCCTACCGAGCAGACCCTGATCCAGGACAAGCTGGGCAAGCTGGCCGGTATCGAGCAGCTGGAATTCAACCTGATCAACCGTGTGCTTGGCGTGCGCCACACCCTGGGTGGCACTGCTGAAATCGAGCAGGCCATCGACAGCCTGGGCATGAAGGCCGAGCCGCTTGGCGCCGAAGACGATGGCACGGCCAGCGCGCCACAAGTGGTCAAGACCCGCTGGTGGCCGCTGGCGCTGTCCGGTAATGCCGCGATCGCCGCCGAAATCGTGCACTTTGCCGCGCTGGCCCCGGAGTGGGTGGTGGCGGCGCTGGCGCTGGCAGCGATCCTCGGCTGTGGCCTGGGCACCTACAAGAAGGGCTGGATCGCCCTGAAAAACCGCAACCTCAACATCAACGCGCTGATGAGCATTGCCGTGACTGGCGCGGTGCTGATCGGCCAGTGGCCGGAAGCGGCCATGGTGATGGTACTGTTCACCGTCGCCGAGCTGATCGAAGCCCGCTCGCTGGACCGCGCGCGCAACGCCATTGGCGGCCTGATGCAGCTCACCCCGGACATGGCCACCGTGCGCCAGGCCGATGGCCAGTGGCGGGAAGTGGAGGTGCGGGAGGTGGCCATCGGGGCCCTGGTGCGGGTACGCCCCGGCGAACGCATTGGCCTGGACGGTGAAGTGACCAGCGGGCAATCCACCGTCGATCAGGCGCCGATCACCGGCGAAAGCCTGCCTGTGGAGAAGGCTGTGGGCGACAAGTTGTTCGCCGGCACCATCAACCAGGCAGGGGCGCTGGAGTTCCGCGTTACCGCTGCTGCCGGGCAATCGACCCTGGCGCGGATCATCAAGGCCGTCGAGGAAGCGCAAGGCGCGCGGGCGCCTACCCAGCGTTTCGTCGACCGCTTCTCGCGCATCTACACTCCGGTAGTGTTCGCCATTGCCCTGGCTCTTGCGGTGATACCGCCGCTGTTCATGGCCGGTGCCTGGTTCGACTGGGTCTATCGCGCTCTGGTGCTGCTGGTGGTGGCCTGCCCATGCGCCCTGGTGATCTCGACCCCGGTGACCATCGTCAGCGGCCTGGCTGCCGCCGCGCGCAAGGGCATCCTGATCAAGGGTGGCGTGTACCTGGAAGGCGGGCGCCAGCTGGACTTCCTGGCCCTGGACAAGACCGGCACCATCACCCACGGCAAGCCGGTGCAGACCGACGCCAAGGTACTGGAGCCGCTGTTCGAAGGCCGCGCGCAAGCCCTGGCCGCCAGCCTGGGCGAGCGTTCGGACCACCCGGTTTCCCGCGCCATTGCCCAGTTCGGCAAGGAGCAAGGCCTGGCCTTGAGCGAGGTCGATGACTTCGTCGCCCTGGCCGGGCGCGGCGTGCGCGGTACCATCGCGGGTAAGGTTTACCACTTGGGTAACCACCGTCTGGTCGAGGAGCTGGGGCTGTGCTCGCCCGAGCTCGAGGCCCAGCTGGATGCGCTGGAGCGCCAGGGCAAGACCGTGGTGCTGCTGCTCGACCGCTCCGGCCCGTTGGCGCTGTTCGCGGTGGCCGACACGGTCAAGGAAAGCAGTCGCCAGGCCATCGCCGAGCTGCACGAGCTGGGCATCAAGACTGTCATGCTGACCGGTGACAATCCGCATACCGCCCAGGCCATCGCCACCGTGGTGGGCATCGACCGTGCCGAGGGCAACCTGCTGCCTGCCGACAAGCTCAAGAGCATCGAAACGCTGTACGCCCAGGGCCATCGGGTGGGCATGGTCGGTGACGGCATCAATGACGCCCCTGCGCTGGCTCGGGCCGAGATCGGTTTTGCCATGGCGGCGGCCGGTACCGACACCGCCATCGAGACCGCCGATGTGGCGCTGATGGACGACGACTTGCGGAAAATCCCGGCCTTCGTCAGGCTGTCGCGCCAAAGTGCGGCGATCCTCATGCAGAACATCGTTCTGGCGTTGGGCATCAAGGCGATATTCCTGGCGATCACCTTTGCCGGCATGGCCACCATGTGGATGGCGGTGTTCGCCGACATGGGCGTGAGCCTGCTGGTGGTGTTCAACGGCTTGCGCCTGTTGCGCAAATAGAGGACGTGCATGCTGAGTTCGGAGCTTAAAGCCTTCTACATGGTGGCCCGCCTGGGCAGCATCACCCTGGCGGCGAAGAAGCTCGGCCTCAGCCAGCCCACGGTGACCACGCAGATTCGCAACCTGGAGAGCCAGTACGCGGTGGAGCTGTTCTACCGCGGCGGGCGGCGCCTGGTGCTGAGCGAGGAGGGCGTGCGCCTGCTGCCGATGGTCAAGGCACTGCTGCAGCAGGAGGCCGACATCGAGTTCGAGCTGCGCAACAGCGGCCAGGCCCAGGGCAGCTTGCGCATTGCGGCCACGGCGCCTTACTACATTCTCGACCTGGTGAAGATCTACCGCGAACGCCTGCCGCAGGTGGAAGTGGCGGTGGAAATCGGCAACTCGCAGCAGGTGCTGGAGATGCTCGAGGACTACCGGGTGGATATCGCCGCTTCGTCGCAACTGCTGGAAGACGCGCGGCTGGTGCGGCGGGTGCTGGGGACTGACCCGTTGGTGGTGGCGGTGCATCGCAACCACCCGCTGGCACACCGCCAGGCGGTGTCCATTGATGTGGTGGCCGGCCATTGCCTGCTGATGCGCGAGAAGGGCTCGACCACACGCAAGCTGACTGAGCAGATGATGCAGGAGGCCGGGGTGAAGGCCGGCGCCTTGCTGGAGATTGGCAGCCGCGAATCGATCCGTGAGGCGGTACTGCGCAATATCGGCATCAGCGTGATTGCCCGGCACGAGGTGCCGCACAACCCTGAGTTGCGGGTGCTGGCGCTGGAGAACGCGCCGGTGATGCATGAGTACCTGTATTGCCTGAAGGAGCGGCGCCAGGCCCGGTTGCCGGCGGCCTTCCTTGGGGTGGCGCAGGAAGTGGCCGGTTCACAGTTCTAGACCTGTGTTGGCCTCTTCGCGGGCTTGCCCGCTCCCACAGGTACTGCGCAGGTTTTGAATTTTGTGAAGATCCTGTGGGAGCGGGCGTGCCCGCGAAGAGGCCAACACAGGCCACTACAAAATCTGCCTATACCACTATCACCCGCTTTTGCCCTAAAGCCACAGAACCTTCGCACAGCCTTCCTAGCATGGCCCCCATCTCTTCGATGAGGCCCTGCCATGAACCACACCACCCCCGGCGCACAGATGAAAGTGCGCAACATCCACAAGCGCTTCGGCGCCTTCACGGCGCTGAACGATGTCTCGCTGGACATCGCCGCCGGCGAACTGGTGTGCCTGCTCGGGCCGTCCGGCTGCGGCAAGACCACGCTGCTGCGCTGCATCGCCGGCCTGGAGCGCCAGGACCGCGGTACGTTGTACATCGGCGAGCGCGATATCTCGGAGCTGCCACCCCAGGCCCGTGACTACGGCATCCTGTTCCAGTCCTACGCGCTGTTCCCCAACCTCACCGTCGAAGCCAACATCGCCTATGGCCTGACTGGCAGCGGCCGCGATCAGGCCCGCCAGCGAGTGGCCCAAATGCTCGAACTGGTGGGCCTGGCCGGCAGCGAGAAGAAATACCCCGGTCAGCTTTCCGGTGGCCAGCAGCAGCGTGTGGCCCTGGCCCGCGCGCTGGCACCGTCGCCGTCGTTGCTGCTGCTGGACGAGCCGATGTCGGCGCTGGACGCCCGGGTGCGCGAGCACCTGTGCACCGAACTGCGCCAGCTGCAGCGCCAGCTGGGTATCACCACGCTGATGGTCACCCATAACCAGGACGAGGCCATGCTGATGGCCGACCGCATTGCGGTGATGAACAACGGCCAGGTCGAGCAGTACGCCACCCCGCAGGAAATCTACGACCAGCCGGCCACGCCGTTCGTTGCCGAGTTCGTCGGCCAGGGCAACTGGTTGCCGTTCCAGCGCAGCAGTGACAGCCATGCCCAGGTCGGTGGCATGAACATGCGTCTGGCACCAGGTTCGGCCCGACCCAGCAGCGGCCGGCTGTTCTGCCGCCCGGAGGCGATCACGGTCAACCCGGCGGTGCACGAAGAAAACCTGTTCCCGGCCATGGTCCGTGAAATCACCTTCCTCGGTAACCGCTGCCGCATGAGCTTCGAGCTCAAGGCGCTGCCTGGCCATGCACTGCTGGCGGAGCTGGCCCCCGAGGCCATGCCGCGGCTGGGCTCGCAGGACATCTGGGTGGCGCTGCCGCCGCAGAGCCTGCAGGTGTTTGCCTGAGATGGCCGCGCCAATGTCCCTGCCGCTGAGCCAGGCCAAGGCCACGCCGCGTGCTGGCGTCGCCCTGGGCGACCGGTTGTTCGTCGTCGGCGGCAAGAGCCTGCTGCTGATCCTTCTGGTGCTGGCGGTGCTGATGCCGCTGCTGGCGATCTTCTGGCGCGGCTTCAGCGCAGAAGCGGGCCAGGGTGGTGGCCTGCTGGCGGCCCGCGAACTGTTGGCCAGTGAAAACTTCCACTGGCTGCTGGGCAACAGCCTGTCGGTGGCCTTCACGGTGGCAGCCATCGTGGTGCCGCTGGCCTACATGTTCGCCTATGCCCTGCAACGCACGCTGATTCCGGGCAAAGGCCTGTGGCGGGGGATTTCGTTGCTGCCGCTGCTGGCGCCGTCAATGCTGCCGGCCATCGCCCTGGTCTACCTGTTCGGTAACCAGGGGCTGCTGCGCGGGTTGCTCAGCGACAACATCTATGGCTTCTGGGGCATTGTGCTGGGCGAGGCCATCTACACCTTCCCGCATGCCCTGATGATCCTGCTGTCGGCGCTGTCGCTGGCCGATGCACGCCTGTTCGACGCAGCGTCCAGCATGGGTGCCGGCCCTTGGCGAGCGTTCACCAGCATCACCTGGCCGGCCACGCGCCAGGCAGTATTCGCAGCGTTCTGCCTGGTGTTCACCCTGACCATCACCGACTTCGGTGTACCGGTCGTGGTCGGTGGCGACTATCAGGTGCTGGCGCTGGAAGCCTACAAGGCGGTGGTCGGCCAGCAGCAGTTCGGCCGCGGCGCGTTGATCGGCATGGTGCTGCTGTTGCCGGCGCTGTTCAGCTTTACCGTCGATGCCTGGCTACGCCGGCGCCAGGGCGAGGCCATGAGCGGCCGTGCCCAGGTGTTCGAGCCCAAGCCGTCGCGGGGCCGTGATGCCTGCTTCCTGGCGATCGTGCTGCTGGTGTGCGCGGCATTGCTGCTGGTGATCGGCATGGCGGTGTATTCGTCGCTGGTCACTTTCTGGCCCTACAACCTGTCGTTGTCGCTGCGTCACTACAGGTTCGAGGACACCGCCGGTGGTGGCTGGCTGGCCTACCGCAACAGCGTGACCATGGCCATCGGCACCGCGCTGATCGGCAGCATCGTGATCTTTACCGGGGCCTACCTGATGGAGAAGACCCAGGGCCAACGCCTGCTCAACCAGGCGCTGCGCCTGCTCAGCTTCATCCCCATGGCCGTGCCGGGCCTGGTGCTGGGCCTGGGCTACGTATTCTTCTTCAACCTGAACGGCAACCCGCTGCATGTGTTCTACGGCGGCATGGGGCTGCTGGTGGTGTGCACCGTCGCCCACTACCTGACCACCGCGCAGATGACCGCGACCACCGCCCTGCGCCAGCTCGACGGCGAGTTCGAGGCCGCCGCGCTGTCGCTGAAGGCGCCGCTGTACAGGCACTTTCTGCGGGTGACCGTGCCGATCTGCCTGCCGGCGCTGCTGGACATCATTCGCTACCTGTTCGTCTCGGCGATGACCACCGTGTCGGCGGCAATCTTCCTGTACAGCCCCGACACCATCCTGGCTGCCGTCGCCGTGCTGAACATGGATGACGCCGGCAACGTCGGTGGTGCCGCCGCCATGTCCACCCTGATCCTGCTGACCAGTGCCGGCGCTTCACTGCTGCTGGCCGCAGCCTCACGCGGCCTGCTGCGCCGCTCCCAAGCCTGGCGCCAACGCGCCGCGACCGTCTGACCTGTAAGGAACCTACCCATGTACAAGCACCTTGCACTTGCCGCTGCCGTTTCCGCCGTGTTCAGCCTGCAGGCTTCGGCCGCTGGTACCCAGCTGACGGTCTACACCGCCCTGGAAGCCGAACAGCTGAAGAGCTACAAGCAGGCCTTCGAGAAGGCCAACCCGGACATCGAGATCAAGTGGGTTCGTGACTCCACCGGCATCATCACCGCCAAGCTGCTGGCCGAGAAAGACCGCCCGCAAGCCGACGCAGTGTGGGGCCTGGCTGCTTCCAGCCTGGCCATCCTCGACCAGAACGGCATGCTCGAAGCCTACGCACCGAAGGACCTGGGCAAGATTGCCGCCAATTACCGCGATGCTGCCAACCCTCCAGCCTGGGTCGGTATGGACGTGTGGGCCGCGACCATCTGCTTCAATACCATCGAGGCCGAGAAGCAGGGCCTGAGCAAGCCGGTGAGCTGGCAGGACCTGACCAAGCCCGAGTACAAGGGCAAGATCGTCATGCCGAACCCGGCTTCGTCCGGCACCGGCTTCCTGGATGTCAGTGCCTGGTTGCAGACCTTTGGCGAGCCGCAGGGTTGGGCATACATGGATGCACTGCACCAGAACATCGGCCAGTACGTTCATTCCGGTTCCAAGCCGTGCAAGCTTGCCGCAGCGGGTGAATTCCCGATCGGTATCTCGTTCGAGTACCCGGCCGTGCAGCTCAAGCGCCAGGGCGCGCCGCTGGACATCGTGCTGCCGAAGGAAGGCCTGGGCTGGGAGATCGAGGCGACTGCGGTGATCAAAGGTTCGCCAAAAGCGGATGCGGCCAAGCGCCTGGCTGATTTCTCGGCAAGCCCGGCGGCCATGGAGCTGTACAAGGAGAACTTCGCCGTGCTGGCTGCACCGGGTATTGCCAAGCCGCAGACCGAACTGCCGGCGGACTATGAACAGCGCCTGATCAAGAACGACTTTGCCTGGGCCTCGAAGAACCGTGACCAGATCCTGGCCGAGTGGCGCAAGCGCTATGACGGCAAGTCGGAGAAGGTGGCTCAGCAGTAGCCTGCACCGGCCGCTTCGCGGGCTCGCCCGCTCCCACAGGTACCGCGCAGTCGTTCAGCTGTGTGCGATCCTTGTGGGAGCGGGCATGCCCGCGAAGAAGCCACTGCTGCAATCCAGCCAGGAATAAACAGTGATGCCCACCCCAGCCCAGATCATCGACAGCACCTTCGCGCTGTACGAACGCCACGGTAGTGACGACTACATCGGCGAAGCCATCACCCAGCTCGAACACATGTCCCAGGCCGCGCAACTGGCCATGGCCGAAGGCTTCGACGACGAAGTGGTGCTGGCGGCGTTCTTCCACGACATCGGCCACCTGTGCGGCGGTGACGCCAGCATGGGCGGCTATGGCGTGGTCAGCCATGAGCGCATCGGCGCCGAGTATTTACGCCGCTGTGGTTTTGGCGAACGTATGGCGCGGCTGGTGCAGTATCACGTGGAGGCCAAGCGCTACCTGACTTTGCGCCAGCCTGGGTATTACCAGCGTTTGAGTGAGGCGAGCCGGCGGACCTTGGAGTATCAGGGGGGCGTGATGAGCGAGGGCGAGGCGGATGTGTTCGAGCGGGATCCGCTGTTCGAGGTGAGCTTGCGGATGAGGGAGTGGGATGAGCGGGCCAAAGTGGTCGGGGTGGCGGTGATTGACCTGGATGGGTTGAAGCAGAGGGCTTTGGCACTGCTTTGAGAGATGGGCTGCCTGTGCCGGCCTCTTCGCGGGCACGCCCGCTCCCACAAGTACCACGCGCAAACCCTGTAGGAGCGGGCATGCCCGCGAAGAGGCCAGACCTGCCCACTCAAAATTGTGAAACCAGCGCCTCCAGCTGTTCCTGCCGCTCAGCCTGGTTCAGCTTCGCCCCAGGGTTCAGAGTGGACCACTGCGGATGCGCCCGCGCCTTGGTCAGCGCCTCCGGCAACTTGCCCTCCCGCCAGGCCTTCTCATCCAGTTCCCCCAGCCGAATGCTGTCCTGCGCCGCATGCCCGCGGTTTTCCAGCGCCACCATCAACTGCTGCTGACGCAACGCCAGCAGGCGCAGCACCGTGTCGTCCACCGTCAGCTCGCGCTTGCCCTTGAGCTTGCCCATCAACCGCGACCCATAGTTGCGCGCCGTCTGCAGCGCGCCGCCGGCAATCGCCCCGGCCAGGGCGGCAGCCCCCAGTGTCAGGCCGCCGACCAGCAGGTCTACCCCGGCACCCGCCGCAGCACCGGCGGCCACACCACTGCCCAAGCGCACGCCCAGCAGCTTCAAGGTTTCGGGATTGAACAGGTCATCGCCCCAACGGCCATCCAGCAACGGCAGGTCGCTGGCATGGGCGTCCTCGCGGCGGAAGGCATACAGCTTGAGCAGTGCCTCGACACAGCGCTGCTCGCGCTGGCGCACCTCTTGCCGCAATGCCTCGATGGCCCGGGCTTCGGCAGCCGGTTCGGCCTCGACGCTGCGCCGGCAGGCAGCGCAGTCCAGCAGCAGCTCGGCAATCAGGCGCTTGCCGCTGTGCCGACGCGCCAGGCGCTGTGCCTGCTGGTCGTCGATCAGCCGCTGCAGGGCCGGGCGGGCGTCTTCCAGCAGCAGGGCCAGGCTTTCGTACAACCGGCGCTCGCCATCCTCTGGCGGGGCCACGCTGTCGAACCGCACCAACGCGTGAAGCCCAAGCCTGGCAAGGGCTTCACGCCATTGCGGCTCGCGGTGCTGGTGGCTGGCGACGAAGTTGAGCACCGGTAGCAGCGGCTTGCCGCAGCTGGCCAGCACTTCCAGTTCGTCGCGGTATTTGGCCAGTACCGGTTCGCGGGCGTCGATCACATACAAACCGGCATTGCTGGCCAGCAACTGGCGCAGCACCTTGGCCTCCTGCTCGAAACGCTGGCGTGCCTCGCTGCCTTGCAGAAAGCGCTCGAGGCGGGCCGGGCCGTCCAGGCGCTCGCCCGGGCGCTCCAGGCGTTCGAGGTAGTCGAGCAGGGCGATGGCGTCTTCCAGGCCCGGGGTATCGTACAGCTCGAGCAAGGGTTCGCCGTCCACCGACAGCCGCGCACCTTCCACATGGCGGGTGGTGCTGGGGCGGTGGGAAACCTCGCCAAAGCCGACGTCACGGGTCAGGGTGCGCAGCAGCGAGGTCTTGCCGACGTTGGTGTGGCCGACCACGGCCAGTTTCAGCGGCTCAGTCATGGCCATGCTCCAGCCAGGTCAGCGGCGAGGTATCGGCATGCGCCAGGCCAAGGCGGTCGAGGGCTTCGTGCCAGTCGCCCAGGCGCTGGGCGTCCAGGGCCTCGCCCGGTGCGGCCTGCAGTAGCCAGATGCGGGTGGCGCCGGCATTGCGTGCCAGCTCGGCGAGCAGCGCCAGGCTGCCGCGGTCGGGCGAACGGCGCGGGTCGCAAGCGATGGCCAGGCGTGCCGGCGGAAAACGGCTGAGCTGTTCGAGCAGGCGGTTGCGCGATTCGCGGCTGTCGAGCACGCCGGCACTGGTCACGCATTTCGGTAGGGCGGGTGGCCAGGGGTGCTGGTCGTCCAGCTCCAGGCCGACCAGCAGGGCACCGCTGCTGCCGCTTTCCAGCTGGCCAGCGGCAAACTGCGGCAAGGCTTCGGGCGCGGCATCCTGGACGCCGATGCGTTCGCTGCGCGGCATCAGCGCTTCACGCAGCTGCGCGTAGCCGGGCAGGCTGAGGTCCAGCGCCAGGCGTTGGCGGCCTTGACGCCAGCGCCACAGGCACACCCCGGCCAGCAGCAGACGCGGCAGCAGGCCGTACACCAGCACCACGCCAAGCAGCCAGCTGGCCCAGGCCTGGCGCGCCAGGTCCAGGGCCGGCTGGCTGTCGCCGCTGGCGCGGATCATGGTCTCGTCGGGTACCGTGAAGCCCAGCAACGAAGGCAGCGCGCCCAAGGCTTGGGTCAGGTGGATGAACGGGTCGGCGGCGAGCAGGGTGGTCTCCCAGACAAAGCCATAGCGCCGGGTCGCCAGCAAGGCCAGCAGCATGCCCAGTGCGGTGATCATCGCCAGCAGCCACAGGCCATGCACCAGCAGGCCGAGCAGCCAGCGGTTCAGGCGCTGGCGTTGCAGCAGCACCAGCAGCGCCGGTGCCAGGTGCGCGGCCTTGGCGTCACGGGCAAAGCGTTCGCTCAGCCACAGCCACAGGCGGCCCAGCCCCGCGCCATGCTCGCCGCTCAGGGCAAAGCCGATGGCCCAGCCCAGCAGCATCAGCAGGTTCAGGCCGAGCAGGCTGCCCAGGGCCCAGAACACATTCACCGGGCGCTGCCCGTCGCCCAAGGCGGCCAGTGCCAACCCTGCGCCGCTGAGCATGGCCAGCACCAGCAAGGCCAGCAGTGCCAGGCGGGCGCCCTGTTTCCAGTGGCGCAGGGCGGTGCTGATGCCGTCGCGTTCGGCCAGGAACAGGGCACGGGTTTCGATGCGGGCCGCCAGATCACCGCCTGCCTGGCGGGCGCGGCGGTTGGCTTCCTGGTCCTCCAGGGGGCCGGCATGTTCCTCGCGCAGGCGTACCGCTTCGGTGAGCCAGCGCTTGTCCAGTGAAGTCGGTGCGGTCACAAGGTCTTCCATTGCACAGGTCAGGGCAGAAGCATAACCCACACGCCCGGTGCTATCCTCGCTGGCATGAATACATCACTCCCCCTCAGCCTGATCGCGGCTCACGCCGAGAACCGCGTGATCGGCATCGACAACTCCATGCCCTGGCATCTGCCGGGGGACTTCAAGTACTTCAAGGCCACTACCCTGGGCAAGCCGATCATCATGGGGCGCAAGACCTGGGACTCGCTGGGCAGGCCATTGCCCGGGCGGTTGAATATCGTCGTCAGCCGGCAGGCAGGGCTGGAACTGGCGGGGGCCGAGGTGTTCGGCTCGCTGGAAGAGGCGCTGGTGCGGGCCGAGCAGTGGGCGCGGGAGGCCGGTGTCGATGAGCTGATGCTGATTGGCGGGGCGCAGCTGTATGGGCAGGCGCTGGAGAAAGGGCTGGTCAGCCGCATGTACCTGACGCGGGTCGAGTTGTCGCCGGAAGGGGATGCGTGGTTCCCTGAGTTTGATCGGGGGCAGTGGACCTTGGTGTCGAGCGAGGCGCAGGCTGAGGAAGGCAAGCCTGGGTATCATTTCGAGGTCTGGGACAAGGTTTGAGATTGCCGGGGCTGCCTTGCAGCCCTATCCGACCGGTCCGGCGCCCCGGCAAGGCCGCTCCTACATTGATCGGCGTACGCTGGGCCATTGTAGAAGCGGCCTTGTGTCGCGACAGGGGCGCAACGCGCGCCCCGGCAATCTGTCAGGAGTGGCTCAGCTCGGCATGTTCATCGCCAGCCAGCACATCCTTGTCGGTCTCTTTCAGCAGTTGGCTGGTCACCACCCCTGCGGTCATCGAACCGTTCACGTTCAACGCCGTGCGGCCCATGTCGATCAGCGGTTCCACCGAAATCAGCAACGCCACCAGCTCCACCGGCAAGCCCATGGCCGGCAGCACGATCAGCGCGGCGAAAGTCGCACCGCCACCTACGCCGGCAACACCTGCAGAACTCAAGGTGACGATGGCCACGAGGGTGGCGATCCACAGCGGGTCGAAGGTATCGATACCCACCGCCGGCGCCACCATCACCGCCAACATGGCGGGATAGAGGCCGGCGCAGCCGTTCTGGCCAATGGTGGTACCGAAGGATGCGCTGAAGCTGGCAATCGACTGCGGTACGCCCAGGCGGCGGGTTTGCGCTTCGATGTTCAGCGGAATGCTGGCGGCGCTGGAGCGGCTGGTGAAGGCGAAGGTCAGCACCGGCCACACCTTGCGGAAGAAGCGCAGCGGGCTCACGCCGGTGGCGGCGAGGATAACGCCGTGCACCACGAACATCAGCGCCAGGCCCAGGTACGACACCACCACGAAGCTGCCCAGCTTGAGGATGTCTTCCATGTTCGAGCTGGCCACCACCTTGGTCATAAGCGCCAGCACGCCATACGGGGTCAGCTTCATCACCACCCGCACCAGGCGCATCACCCAGGCCTGCAGGGTGTCGATGGCCGACAGCGCGCGTTCGCCTTTCTCGGCATCGTCCTTGATCAGCTGCAGCGCGGCCAGGCCGAGGAACACGGCAAAGATCACCACGCTGATGATCGAGGTCGGCTTGGCCCGTGCCAGGTCACCTACCGGGTTGCTGGGGATGAACGACAGCAGCAGTTGCGGGATGTTGAGGTCGGCGACCTTGCCGGCGTAGTCGCTGTGGATAACCTGCATGCGCGCGCTTTCCTGCGCGCCGGCCACCAGGCCTTCGGCGCTCAGGCCGAACAGGTTGGTCAGGACAATGCCGATCAACGCGGCGATGGCGGTGGTCAGCAGCAGGGTGCCAATGCTCAGCACACTGATGCGGCCCAGTGACGAGGCATTGTGCAGGCGTGCCACGGCACTGAGGATCGAGGCGAAGATCAGCGGCATGACGATCATCTGCAACAGGCCGACGTAGCCGTTGCCGACCAGGTCGAGCCAGCTGATGGTGGCCTTGAGTACGGGGTGGCCAGCGCCATAGACGGTATGCAGGATCAGGCCGAACACCACGCCCAGCACCAGGCCCAGCAATACTTTCCTGGCCAGGCTCCAGTCGGTGCGGCGGGTTTGTGCCAGGCCCAGCAACAGGGCCAGGAACGCCAGCAGGTTAAGGGACAGCGGCAGGTTCATTGAAGCTCCAGCAAAAAAAAGCAGAAGAGGCATCGCCTCTGTGAGCGATTGCGAACGGAAATGCTAACAGGCTGAAAACAAACGAATTTATACCCAAATGGAATGTGCATAGTCGTTTATGGAATAACGGCGTGTCGCGGATTGCAATGAACACGGCGTTTGCAGCTGCATGGAGGTCGTTATCAAGGGCTGCCGGCGGGGATTGTTGCACTAGCGTTTCGGGGTCATTTCAGGAGATTCGTACATGAAGTTCGCTCCGAAAGCCGTCGCCATCGGCCTGTCCCTGCTGTTCAGTATCGAAACCTTCGCCACCGAGCTCAAGCACTGGCCCGCCGAGGCAGCCAGGCAGCTCGACGGCATGATTGCCGCCAATGCCAACAAGGGTAACTACGCTGTCTTCGACATGGACAACACCAGTTACCGCTACGACCTTGAAGAGGCCTTGCTGCCGTTCATGGAAAACAAGGGCCTGCTGAGCCGCGACAAGCTCGACCCCTCGTTGAAGCTGATGCCGTTCAAGGACACCGCCGAGCACAAGGAAAGCCTGTTCAGTTACTACTACCGGCTGTGCGAAGTGGACGACATGGTCTGCTACCCGTGGGTGGCCCAGGTGTTCTCCGGCTTTACCTTGCAGGAGCTGAAGGTGCAGGTGGATGAGCTGATGGCCTCCGGCAAACCGATCCCGGCCACCTATTACGAAGGGGACCAGGTCAAGGCCATCGAGGTACAGCCACCCAAGGTCTTCACGGGCCAGGCCGAGCTGTACAACAAGCTGATGGAGAATGGTATCGAGGTCTATGTGGTTTCCGCTGCTTCCGAGGAGCTGGTGCGCATGGTCGCGTCGGACCCCAAGTACGGTTACAACGTGAAGCCGCAGAATGTGATTGGCGTGAGCCTGTTGCTGAAAGACCGCGCCAGCGGCCAGTTGACCACCGCGCGTAAACAGATCAGCGCCGGGCACTATGATGCCAAGGCCAACGTGGGGCTGGAACTGACCCCGTACCTGTGGACCCCGGCCACCTGGATGGCAGGCAAGCAGGCGGCGATCCTGACCTATATCGATGAGTGGAAGAAACCGGTGCTGGTGGGGGGCGATACGCCGACCAGCGATGGCTACATGCAGTTTCATGGGGTGGATGTGGGCAAAGGTGGCATCCACCTGTGGATAAACCGCAAGGCCAAGTACATGGACCAGATGAACGGGATGATTGCCAGGAATGCAGCGGCGCAGGCCAAGGAAGGGCTGCCGGTGACGGCGGACAAGAACTGGGTGATCGTGACACCGGAGCAGATTCAGTAAGCCATGTGGTGCCTGTGCTGGCCTCTTCGCGGGCACGCCCGCTCCAACAAGGACCCCACAGTCTTTGAGTCAGGCGCTGTACCTGTGGGAGAGGCCTCTTCGCGGGCACGCCCGCTCCCACAAGGACCCCACAGTCTTTGAGTCAGGCGCTGTACCTGTGGGAGCGGGCATGCCCGCGAAGAGGCCGGTACAGGCATAAAAAAACCGGCGCCCAGGGCGCCGGTTCTTCATTCATGCCGTCAGAGCCTCACAGCCCTTCCAGCATTGCCTTGTTACGCACAGCGCCCTTGTCGGCACTGGTCGCCAGCAGGGCATAGGCCTTCAGCGCGGTGGTCACCTTGCGTGGGCGTACTTCAGCCGGTTTCCAGCCCTTCTTGTCCTGCTCGACACGGCGCTCGGCCAGCTCTTCGTCGCTGACCTGCAGGTTGATCGAACGATTCGGGATGTCGATCAGCACCTTGTCGCCGTCGCGCACCAGGCCGATGGCGCCGCCAGCGGCGGCTTCCGGCGAGGCGTGGCCGATCGACAGGCCCGAGGTGCCGCCCGAGAAGCGGCCGTCGGTGAGCAGGGCGCAAGCCTTGCCCAGGCCCTTGGACTTCAGGTACGAGGTCGGGTACAGCATTTCCTGCATGCCCGGGCCACCTTTCGGGCCTTCGTAGCGGATGATCACAATGTCGCCGGCCTTCACTTCGTCGGCGAGGATGCCGCGTACGGCGCTGTCCTGGCTCTCGAAGATCTTCGCGGTGCCTTCGAACACCAGGATCGACTCGTCGACACCGGCGGTTTTCACCACGCAGCCGTCCAGCGCGATGTTGCCGTACAGCACGGCCAGGCCGCCTTCCTGCGAATAGGCGTGCTCGACACTGCGGATGCAGCCGTTCTCACGGTCGTCATCCAGGGATTCCCAACGGGTCGACTGGCTGAATGCCGTCTGGGTCGGGATACCGGCAGGGCCGGCCTTGAAGAAGGTGTGCACGGCTTCGTCATCGGTCTGGGTGATGTCCCACTTGGCGATGGCTTCTTCCATGCTGCGGCTGTGCACGGTCGGCAGGTCGGTGTGCAGCAGGCCGCCACGGGCCAGCGAGCCGAGGATGCTGAAGATGCCGCCGGCACGGTGCACGTCTTCCATGTGATATTTCTGGATGTTCGGCGCAACCTTGCACAGCTGCGGCACCTTGCGCGACAGGCGGTCGATGTCGCGCAGGTCGAACGCCACCTCGGCTTCCTGGGCGGCGGCCAGCAGGTGCAGGATGGTGTTGGTCGAGCCGCCCATGGCGATGTCGAGCATCATGGCGTTCTCGAACGCCTTGAAGTTGGCGATGTTGCGCGGCAGTACCGACTCATCGTTCTCGCCGTAGTAGCGCTTGCACAGCTCGACGATGGTGCGGCCGGCAGTGAGGAACAGCTGCTCGCGGTCGGCGTGGGTGGCCAGGGTCGAGCCGTTGCCCGGCAGGGCCAGGCCCAGGGCTTCGGTCAGGCAGTTCATCGAGTTGGCGGTGAACATGCCGGAGCACGAACCGCAGGTCGGGCAGGCGCTGCGCTCGTATTCGGCGACTTTTTCGTCGGAAGCCGAGGAGTCGGCGGCAATGACCATGGCGTCGACCAGGTCCAGGCCGTGGCTGGCCAGCTTGGTCTTGCCGGCTTCCATCGGGCCGCCGGAGACGAAGATTACCGGGATGTTCAGGCGCAGGGCGGCCATCAGCATGCCGGGGGTGATCTTGTCGCAGTTGGAGATGCACACGATGGCGTCGGCGCAGTGGGCGTTGACCATGTACTCCACGGCGTCGGCGATGATCTCGCGGCTTGGCAGCGAGTAGAGCATGCCGTCGTGGCCCATGGCGATGCCGTCATCGACCGCGATGGTGTTGAATTCCTTGGCCACGCCACCGGCGCGTTCGATTTCGCGGGCGACCAGCTGGCCCAGGTCCTTCAGGTGCACGTGGCCCGGGACGAACTGGGTGAACGAGTTGGCGATGGCGATGATCGGTTTCTTGAAATCTTCGTCCTTCATCCCGGTGGCGCGCCACAGGGCACGGGCGCCGGCCATGTTGCGGCCTTGGGTGGAAGTCTTGGAACGATAATCAGGCATGAAACACTCCTGGCGGCTTAATCAGGTCACAAAAAGGGGAGTGAGCTTCTCTTGTCCTTTGTACCGCAGGCCGGTTGCCACTGGCACGGATGGGGCCGAAGACCTCGCGGGATCGCCGCGTGCTTGGGCAGAGCTCATAAACCCGCCGGGGATGACTGGCGATGAATAGGCCGATTCTACACCGCTGGCGCGGCGAGGGAATGCAGATGTGGATAGCTGGCGGGGAGATTGCAGCAGGAAAGGGCCGCTTGGCGGCCCTTTTTAGCGGATATCAGCTGTTTGGCAGCAACCGGCAGGTGATGCTCTTGATGTAGCGGGTTTCGGCGATGGCCGGGTGCACCGGGTGGTCCGGGCCCTGGCCGCCGCGTTCGAGCAACTGCAGGTTGCGGTCCAGGTGACGGGCGCTGGTCAGCAGGATGTTGTGCAGGTCGTCCTCGGGCAGGTGCATCGAGCACGAGGCACTGACCAGGATGCCGTCCTTGGTCAGCATGCGCATGGCCTGTTCGTTCAGGCGGCGGTAGGCCGCTTCACCGTTCTTCAGGTCTTTCTTGCGCTTGATGAAGGCGGGTGGGTCGGCAATGATCACGTCGAAGCGCTCTTCGGCGGCCTTCAGTTCGCGCAGGGCCTCGAACACATCGCCTTCGATGCAGGTCAGTTTCTCGCTGATGCCGTTCAGCGCGGCGTTACGCTCCACGCCGTCCAGGGCAAAGCCCGAGGCGTCGACGCAGAACACTTCGCTGGCGCCGAAGGCACCGGCCTGCACGCCCCAGCCGCCGATATAGCTGAACAGGTCGAGCACGCGCTTGCCTTTCACGTACGGCGCCAGGCGTGCACGGTTCATGCGGTGGTCGTAGAACCAGCCGGTCTTCTGGCCTTCGCGTACCGGGGCTTCGAACTTGACGCCGTTTTCTTCCAGCGGCACCCAGTCCGGCACTTCGCCATAGACGGTCTCGACATAGCGCTGCAGGCCTTCGGCGTCACGTGCGGAGGAGTCGTTCTTGAACAGGATGCCGCTTGGCTTGAGCACCTGTACCAGGGCTGCAATCACATCGTCCTTGTGCGCTTCCATGGTGGCGGAGGCCAATTGCACCACGAGGATGTCGAAGAAGCGGTCGACAACCAGGCCTGGCAACAGGTCGGAATCGCCATAGACCAAGCGGTAGCACGGTTGGTCGAACAGGCGCTGGCGCAGCGACAGGGCGACGTTCAGGCGGTGCACCAGCAGCGACTTGTCCAGCGGCAGCTTGGCGTCGCGCGACAGCAGGCGGGCGCAGATCAGGTTGTTCGGGCTCAGTGCGACGATACCCAGCGGCTTGCCGTTGGCCGCCTCGAGAACAGCCTGCTGGCCGGCCTGGAAGCCTTGCAGCGGGGTCGCGCTGACGTCGACTTCGTTGCTGTAGACCCACAGGTGGCCGGCGCGCAGGCGGCGGTCGGCATTGGCTTTGAGGCGTAGGCTGGGCAGGGACATGACGTCGCTCCGGGAAAAAAGAGCGGGATTATAGCCTGTTGCCGGGCCGCATGCCCGCTGTGGGAGCGGCCTTGTGTCGCGAAAGGGCTGCGCAGCAGCCCCAGGGTTTCAGCAGCGCTGCATGGATTGTCGGGGCCGCTTTGCGGCCCTTTCGCGACACAAGGCCGCTCCTGCGGGTCTCGCGTAGGTCATGAGATGGCGTCAGGCTGCCAATGCCTTGATCAGTTGCTGGTTGAACGCCGGAATGTCGTCGGGTTGGCGGCTGGTGATCAGGTTGCCATCGACTACCACTTCTTCATCCACCCAGTCTCCGCCGGCATTGCGGATGTCGTCCTGCAGGGTCTTGTAGCTGGTCAGCCGCTTGCCCTTGGCTAACCCGCACGACACCAGCAACCAGCCACCGTGGCAGATCACCGCCAGTGGCTTGCCAGCCGAATCGTGGCTTTTCACCAGTTTCTGCGCGGCGGGGATCAACCGAATCGTGTCAGAGTTTTGCACGCCGCCGGGCAGCACTAGGGCGTCGTAGAGGTCCAGGTGGGCGCTTTCGAAGGTTGCGTCCACGGCGAATGCGTCGGCCGGCTGGTCGTGGTTCCAGCCGCGTACCGTGCCCTCCTTGTCGCTGAGGATGTCCACCACCGCGCCGCTCTGTTCCAGGGCTTCGCGAGGGCCTGTCAGTTCCACTTGCTCGAAGCCGTCGGTGACCAGGAAAGCTACTCGCTTGCCGTTCAGTTCTGCACTCATGGGCCTTGCTCCTTTCCTTGATGAATATGAGAGAGAGGCCCGCATGGATAGAGTAAAGTTCCGGCGCAACGATTCAGTGGTTGGTCCATTTCCGGTCTGGAGGGTTAGAATCGCCGGTCCCAAACGAGTGTGCACGTATGTCCCAAGAACTCAGCGCCGAACAGATCCAGCAAGCCTTGCAAGGCATCACCATCCCGCCGCAACCGCAGATCATGGTCGATCTGCAGTTCGAGCAGTACATGCCTGACCCGGACCTGGAAACCATCGCCAAGCTGATTTCCCAGGACCCGGGCCTCTCGGGCGCCTTGCTCAAACTGGTCAATTCCCCGCATTTCGGCCTTTCCAACAAGATCGGTTCGATCCAGCGCGCGGTGAACCTGCTGGGCAGCCGCTCGATCATCAACCTGATCAACGCCCAGTCGATCAAGGGCGAGATGAGCGACGAGACCATCGTTACCCTCAACCGTTTCTGGGACACCGCCCAGGACGTGGCGATGACCTGTCTGACCCTGGCCAAGCGCACCGGCATCCAGGCGGCGGACGAGGCCTACACGCTAGGCCTGTTCCATGACTGTGGCGTGCCGCTGATGCTCAAGCGCTTCCCCGACTACATGGATGTGCTGGAAGAGGCCTATGCCAAGGCCGACGAGGAAACCCGCGTGGTCGACACCGAAAACCGCGCGTTCAACACCAACCATTCGGTGGTCGGCTATTTCACTGCCAAGTCCTGGCGCCTGCCCGAGCACCTCAGTGCGGCCATTGCCAACCACCACAACGCCCTGGCGGTGTTCCGCGACGAGAGTTCGAGCAATACCCAGAGCCAGCTTAAAAACCTGCTGGCGGTGCTGAAGATGGCCGAGCACATCTGCGCGTCGTACCGGGTGCTGGGCAACCAGGCCGTGGACCACGAATGGAATGTGGTCGGCCCGCTGGTGCTCGATTACATTGGCTTGTCGGAATACGATTTCGAAAACCTCAAGCAGAACATTCGCGAGTTGGGCGGGCACTGACACATGCCGGAATTGCCAGAAGTAGAAACCACCCGGCGCGGTATTGCGCCCCACCTGGAAGGCCAGCGCGTCAGCCGGGTGGTGGTACGTGACCGGCGCCTGCGCTGGCCGATTCCGGAAGACCTGGATGTGCGCCTGTCGGGGCAGCGCATCGTCAGTGTCGAGCGGCGCGCCAAGTACCTGTTGATCAATGCCGAGGTCGGCACCCTGATCAGTCACCTGGGCATGTCGGGCAACCTTCGCCTGGTCGGGCTGGGCTTGCCGGCGGCCAAGCATGAGCACGTGGATATCGAGCTGGAGTCGGGGTTTATGCTGCGCTACACCGACCCGCGCCGCTTTGGCGCGATGCTGTGGAGCCTGGACCCGCTCAACCACGAACTGCTGCTGCGCCTGGGGCCGGAGCCGCTGACCGACCTGTTCGACGGCGAGCGGCTGTTCCAGCTGTCCCGTGGGCGGTCGATGGCGGTCAAGCCGTTCATCATGGACAACGCGGTGGTGGTGGGGGTGGGCAACATCTACGCCACCGAGGCGCTGTTTGCCGCTGGCATCGACCCTCGTCGGGAAGCGGGCGGGATTTCCCGGGCGCGTTACCTGAAGCTGGCGATCGAGATCAAGCGCGTGCTGGCGGCGGCGATCGAGCAGGGCGGCACCACGCTACGCGACTTCATCGGTGGCGACGGGCAGCCGGGGTACTTCCAGCAGGAATTGTTCGTGTACGGGCGGGGCGGGCAGCCGTGCAAGCTGTGTGGCACGGAGTTGCGCGAGGTGAAGCTGGGGCAGAGGGCGAGTGTGTATTGCCCGCGCTGCCAGCGCTGAGGCTTGAGGCCCTATCGCCGGCAAGCCAGCTCCCACAGGTACTGCACAGCTCTCGAGAGCGATGATATCTCTGTGGGAGCTGGCTTGCCGGCGATGAGGGCTGACCTGATATCAGGCCTTGCCAGTAATCCGGCGGT
Source organism: Pseudomonas sp. UBA6753 (assembly GCF_002453565.1). NCBI lineage: Bacteria > Pseudomonadati > Pseudomonadota > Gammaproteobacteria > Pseudomonadales > Pseudomonadaceae > Pseudomonas > Pseudomonas sp. UBA6753. Next base: position 68,855 of record NZ_DKHD01000026.1, read on the forward strand.
ACTTGGCCATCAGCTCTTCTTCGGTTTCCGGGTGCGCTTCATCCAGCGGGATGCAGTCGACCGGGCAGACCTGCTGGCATTGCGGCTCGTCGTAATGGCCCACGCACTGGGTGCACAGGTTAGGGTCGATCACGTAGATCTCTTCGCCTTGGGAGATGGCCTCGTTCGGGCACTCGGGTTCGCAGACGTCGCAGTTGATGCAATCGTCGGTGATGATCAGGGACATGGGGACTCCGGCCGGGGCTCTGCGCCCGGGCATGTTCAACGCAGTGGGCACAATTGTGCCGCATTCGCGCCCGCAGTGCACGCGGGCGCGATGATCAGCCGCTAAAGGTCACTTCTTGAAGCGTTCGGTCAGCGCCTCGGCCACCACCGGGTGGACGAACTTGCTGATATCACCGCCCAGCGCGGCAATTTCCCGGACCAGGGTCGAGGAAATGAACGAATAGCGCTCCGAAGGCGTGAGGAACAGGCTCTCGACGTCGGGAGCCAGTTGCCGGTTCATGTTCGCCAGCTGGAACTCGTACTCGAAGTCGGACACCGCGCGCAGGCCACGCAGGAAGACGTTGGCGCCCTGTTCCTTGGCGAAATGCGCCAGCAGCGAGGAGAAGCCGATGACTTCGACATTGGGCAGGTGCTTGGTGACCTCACGGGCGAGCTCCACCCGTTGTTCCAGCGGGAACAGCGGGTTTTTCTTCGGGCTGGCCGCCACCGCGATGATCACGTGGTCGAACAACCGCGAGGCGCGCTCGACCAGGTCGCCATGGCCTTTGGTAATGGGGTCGAAAGTACCCGGGTACAACACTCGGTTCATCGCGTCATCCTGGCTGGAGTGCGTTGGGGAGTCGGATGGTAGCGCAGCGACGGCGCCCCGGCCAAGTCATGCGGCCGGCTGATGGCACTATAGACAGGGGGCCTGTTCCTTGTCATGCGCTGTGTGCCAGGCGGGCGACCAGCGCTTCGGTGAGCCTGGCGCTGATGGCATACACCGACAGTTGCGGGTTGGCGCCGATACTGGTGGGGAACAGCGAGCCGTCGTGAACCGACAGGTTTTCCAGCTGGTGATGGCGGCCAAGGCTGTCGCATACCGCCTGGCGCGGGTCGTCGCCGAGGGCGCAGCCACCCATCACGTGAGCGCTGCCCAGGCGCGTGCGGAACGGCTCCAGGCGCAACCGGTCGATCATGGCCAAGGCCTGCGCCAGGTTGGACGCGGCGCTGGCATCGCTGTGCACGGGGGTGACCTGGGTGGCGCCGGCGGCGAACTGGATCTGCGCCATGCTGCGATAGGCGCGGCGCAGCCCGTCGCGCAGGTAGTCGGTGACCGGGTAATCGAGCACCGGTGAGCCATCGCCGCGCAGCTCCACGGCCCCGCCCTGGCTTTGCGGGTGGAAGCCGTCACGCAGCAGCGCCAGCATCACGTGGGTATGTGGCAGCTCGGCCATGCGCCGGGCATTCTCGTGGCCGTGCCCGCCCAGCAGCGTGCTGGCCAGGGCGGGGTGCAGCGGTGGTACTTCCAGCTTGTAGCCAACCGGGCCGTCGCTGCCGCCTTGCCATTGGAAATGGTCGCTGTAGATGGACTGCGGGGCGCCGTAGTAGGGGTCGATACGGTCGTTGAAGCGTGCTGCACTGAAGTTGACCAGGTGCAGGAAGGTGCGTTTGCCCAGGCGGCCATGCGGGTCGGGCGCGTCGGAACGCAGCAGCAGGGCCGGGCTGTTGATGCCGCCACCGGCAAGGATGTAGTGACGCGCGCGAACGCGGATCTGACGGCCCGTAGTGTGCACGCCCTGGCTATCCAGCGCTTGGCATGACAGGCCCTGGATGCGCTCGCCGTTGTGTTCGAAGCGCTCGGCCCGAGCCAGGTACAGCAGCTCGCCGCCCTGTTCGAGGGTGGCGGGAATACGCGTTACCAGCATCGACTGCTTGGCATTCACCGGGCAACCCATGCCGCAGTAGCCCAGGTTCCAGCAGCCGCGCACGTTGCGCGGGATCACCGCCCAGCGGTAGCCCAGCTGTTCGCAGCCACGGCGCAGCACCTCGTTGTTGGCGTTCGGTGGCAGGGCCCAGGGGGTGATGCCCAGTTCCTGCTCGATGCGCTCGAACCAGGGGCGCATCTGCTCCTCGCCCAGGCCGCTCACGTTGTGGGCTGCGGCCCAGTGCGCCAGGGTCTGTAGCGGCGTGCGAAAGCTCGAGGTCCAGTTGACCAGCGTGGTGCCGCCCACGGCGCGGCCCTGGAGGATGGTGATGGCGCCGTCCTTGCTCATGCGGCCCAGGCCTTCCTGGTACAGGCTGGCATAGGCTTCGTTTTCCAGCAGGTGGAAATCGCTGCTGGTCTTCAGCGGGCCTTCTTCGATCAGCAGCACCTTGAAGCCGGCAGTGCTGAGCATTTGCGCGCTGGTAGCGCCACCGGCACCGCTGCCGATCACGGCAATGTCGGCTTCCAGCGTGAGGTCGTGCTCCAGGCGCGAGGCGTCGTGGGTGATCCAGCCGCTTTCCAGGCCTTGGCGAAACGGGTCGGGTACAGGCATTGGCGCTGCTCTTGTTGTTTTCAGATTTTCGGTGGCCCGGGGTAGCCGCAGGCGGCCCAGGATTCGGGGCGTTCATACCAGGCCATCTGCAGCAACTGCAGCAGCGAGGCGTGGCCCATGCGCAGCAGGTTCAGCGAGCTGTCCTGCCAACGTTGCAGGAAGGCCGTGACCTGCGCGGCGCTGGCTTGCTCCCAGGCGCCCCAGACACCGGTCAGGGGGCCGCGGGTGAGTGGCAGGTTGAGCACGTCGAATAACTGCCGGGTGAGTTTGAGCATTTCTGGCGACAGCGCCGCCAGCTTGTGGTCGAGGCTATGCAGCACCAGTGTCTCGGCGGCCTGGGTGCCGGCCAGTACCACCGGGATCAGCGCGCGCAGCAGCGGCAGGTCGTCGTCGCGCAGTGCCTCGTAACCCGTTGCGGCTGTCTGTGCGCTGCAGCCGACCAGGCTGGTACCGGCCAGAAAGACGCTGGCGCCCAGGCTGAAGCGCAGCAGTTCGCGGCGGTGCATGGGCTGGCCCTCAGCGGATGAAAAGCTTGAAGACCAGGCGCTGCAAGGCTTTGCCATAAGGCGGGTAGATCAGACGGGCAGCATTGAAGCGTTGCTTGGCCAGCACCGCCTTGGCCTTGCTGAAGGTCAGGAAGCCGTCGTGGCCATGGTAATGGCCCATGCCTGAAGGGCCGATGCCGCCGAACGGCAAGTCATCCTGGGCCACGTGCAGCAGGGTGTCGTTCAGGCACACTCCGCCGGAGTGGGTGTGGCGCAGCACCTGCTCCTGGGCTGCGCGGTCATAGCCGAAGTAGTAAAGCGCCAGCGGGCGCGGGCGCTGGTTGATGTAGGCCAGTGCCTGCTCGAGGCTGTCGTAGGGCACCAGCGGCAGCAATGGGCCGAAGATTTCGTCCTGCATCACCTGCATGCCGTCGTTCACCCCCAGCAGCAGGTGGGGTGGCAGGCGCCGGCCCTGGCGGGTTTCACCGGGGTACAGGTCGAGTACCTGCGCACCTTTGGCGTGGGCATCGTCCAGTAGATGTTGCAAGCGCTGCAGCTGGCGCTGGTTGATGATGGCGGTGAAGTCGGGGTTGCCGGCGATGCGCGGATACAGCCGACGCACGGCACGCTGGTAGGCGTCGCTGAAGGCCTCCAGGCGCTCGCGTGGCACCAGCACGTAGTCGGGGGCGACGCAGGTCTGGCCGGCATTGAGGGTCTTGCCGAAGGCGATGCGCTCGGCGGCGCTGTCCAGCGGTACGTCGGCAGAGACTATGGCCGGCGACTTGCCACCCAGTTCCAGGGTGACGGGGGTCAGGTTGTGCGCTGCAGCCAGCATTACCTGGCGCCCCACGCTGGTGGCGCCGGTGAACAGCAGGTGATCGAACGGCAGGCGGGCAAAGGCCTGGCCTACCTCGACCTCGCCTAGCACCACGCTGACCAGGTCGGTGGGGAACACCTGCTCCAGCAGTTGCTTGAGCGCCTGGCCAGTGGCAGGGGTGGCTTCGCTGAGCTTGAGCATGACCCGGTTGCCGGCGGCCAGGGCGCAGGTCAGCGGGCCGATGGCAAGGAACAGCGGGTAGTTCCACGGCACGATGATGCCGACCACGCCCAGGGGTTGGTAGCGCACCTGAGCGCTGGCCGGCTGGAAGGCCAGGCCTACCTTGCGCCGGCTGGCGCGCATCCAGCGCTGCAGGTGCTTTTCGGCGTGGCGCAGGCCTTGCACCGAGGGTAGCAGCTCGGCCAGCAGGGTCTCGTCGGCGCTGCGCCCCTCAAAGTCCTGGCCGATTGCCTCAATCAGGTCGGCCTGGCCGGCCAGCAAGGCTTCCCGCAGGCTTTTCAGCCATTGGCGCCGCTGCGCCGCCGCTGGCAATGGGTTGCCGGCAAAGGCCTGGCGCTGGGTGGCGAACGTCGCCGCAAGGTCGAGGTCGGATTGCACAGGGGGCAAGGCACTGGGCGAGTTCATGGCGGCGTCGAGTCCGGGCAGGGAATCCCTAGAGCCTATACTCTAATTTGTACGATGGTGCGAATTTTTCCGCGTTGTCGAGCGGTGCATTCCACCGCCAATACGCCGTAAGATGACCCTTTGATGAAGGCCCGCAGACTGGGAGCTGAGCATGGCCCCGCGCATGAAGACCCGAGAGCGCATCGTGCAGAACAGCCTCGAGCTGTTCAACCAGCAGGGCGAACGCAGCGTCAGTACCAATCACATTGCCGCGCACATGGAAATTTCGCCCGGCAACCTGTATTACCACTTCCCCAACAAGCAGGCGATCATCGCTTTGCTGTTCAGCCAGTACGAAGAACTGGTGGACAGCTTCCTGCGCCCGCCGCAAGGCCGCGCGGCGACCGTGGAGGACAAGCGCTTCTACCTCAAGGCCCTGCTGGCGGCGATGTGGAACTACCGTTTTCTGCACCGCGACCTGGAGCACCTGCTGGACAGCGACCCGGAGCTGGCCGCCCGTTATCGGCGCTTTTCCGAGCGCTGCCTGCGCCAGGGCCAGGCGATCTACCGCGGCTTTGTCGAGGCGGGCATCCTGGCCATGGCACCAGCGCAGATCGAATCGCTGACCATCAACGCCTGGATCGTGTTGACGTCCTGGGTACGTTTTCTCAGCACCACGCGGGAGCATTCCGCGCACCTGGGTGAAGAAGCCTTCAAGCGCGGCGTCTACCAGGTACTGGTGCTGGAGCTCGGCTTCGTCACCGACAACGCCCGCAATGCCGTGGACGCCCTGTGCCAGGAATTCCATGTACCGTTCAACCAGGCCCTGGAGCACTAACCCAGGGCCTAAGTGCTATCGATAGTGCCATCGATCAGGAGATTGTCATGCCCCTTGCGCAATTGATCACCCCGCAGCAGTTGGCCGAGCGTCTGGGCTCGCCCAAGTTGGTGATCCTCGACTGCCGCTTTGCCCTCGAGGATGTGGACTATGGCCAACGCAGCTATGCCCAGGGGCATATTGCCGGGGCGCATTTTGCCGACCTGGAGCGTGACCTCAGCGGGCCGGTGAGCAAGGGGCGTACCGGGCGCCACCCGTTGCCGGATGCGCGCCGGCTGGTCGAGCGCCTGCGAGAGTGGGGCCTGGACGATGACAGCGAGGTGGTGCTGTACGACGACGGCCCTGGCGCTTTTGCTGCCCGTGCCTGGTGGCTGCTGGCCTGGCTGGGCAAGCGCAGCGGCGTGGCGATCCTCGACGGTGGCCTGAAGGCCTGGCATGCGGCGCACCTGCCGCTCAGCCTGGACCCGCCGCTCAAGCGGGAAGGCACCTTCAACGGTGAGCCGGACGGCAAGCTGCTGATCGATGCCGAGCACCTGGCCAAGCGCTTGGGTAACGCAGACCTGACCTTGATCGATGCGCGTGCCTTGCCGCGTTTCCGTGGCGAAGTGGAACCGATCGACCCGGTGGCGGGGCATATTCCGGGGGCGCAGTGCGCGGCGTTTACCGACAACCTGGGGGCTGATGGGCGTTTTCTGCAGCCGGACCAGCTAAAACAGCGCTTTGCCGAAAAGCTGGCCGGGCGGGCGCCGGAGCAGTTGGTGGCGTATTGCGGGTCAGGGGTGACGGCGTGTCATAACCTGTTTGCCCTGGCGTTGGCCGGGTACCCGCTGGGCAAGCTGTATGCCGGGTCGTGGAGTGAGTGGATCAACGATCCGCAGCATGGCGTAGCCACTGGCGAGTAAGCCGGTCAAATCCTGTAGGAGATCGCCCAGGCCCTGTGGGAGCGGGCGAGCCCGCGAAGCATGCAACGCGGTGGCTGGCACCGGCTGCGCCGGTGTTCGCGGGCGCGCCCGCTCCCACAGGGTTCCTGCAAAACAATCGCTTATGTGCCCTCCACCAACCACTGCGGAATCCGCCGCTCCAGGTAATAGCCCGGGTTGCGCAGGCTGCCATCGACAAAGCCCACATGACCGCCGCGGCTGTGCAGTTCGAAGCGGGTTTGCGGCGCCAGTTCGCGGGCCGTTGGCAGGCTGTGGCCGGAGACGAAAGGGTCATCGCTGGAGTGGATGATCAGCGTCGGCGTGCGGTTCTGGCCGAGGAAGAAATGACTCGATGAGCGGCGGTAGTAGTCGTGCGCATCGCGAAAACCGTTCAGCGGTGCGGTGACCTTGCCGTCGAAATCCCAGAACGTGCGCAGGTTGCCCAACGGCCCCAGCCGTTGCAGCGTCGCCAGCCCTTCATGCTGGCCCTTGTCGTGAAAGTGCCGCTGCTTGAGCTGCACATAAGCCAGCATCTCGCGCATGAAATGCGCCTGGTATACCTTTGAAAAGCCCTGGCCGATGCGGTCGGCGCAGTGGTCCAGGCGAAACGGCACCGACACTGCCACCGCAGCCTGCAACTGGCTGGCGACACCGCTTTCGCCCAGGTATTTCAGCAGCACATTGCCCCCCAGCGAATAACCCACCGCATACAACGGCGCCAACGGGCGCTGGGCGCGCAGGTGGCTGACGATTTCGGCCAGGTCTTCGCTGGCACCGGAATGGTAGCTGCGTGGCAGCAGGTTGGGCTCGCCCGAGCAACCGCGCCAGTTCACCGCCACGCTGGCCCAGCCGCGGCCTTGCAGCGCTTGCTGCAAGCCTTTGACGTAGGGCGAGTGGGACGAGCCGGTCAAACCGTGCAGCACCAGCACCAACGGCGCGTGGGGCTGGTGCGGGCCGTGCCAGTCCAGGTCGATGAAGTCGCCATCGGCCAGCCATAGCCGCTCGCGGTTGCGCTGCAGTTCAGGCAGCTTGCGCCACAGTGGCCCCCACAGAGTTTGCAGGTGGGGGTTGGACAGGCCGATGGCCGGGCGGAATGTGGCGCTGGGGCTGGGCATGCTAGGCGACTCGTGATGTGCCTGCCTAGAGTGCCATGAAACAACGCCACTGTACCTGCGCTATTGGTCGGTGGCTGGCAGCGGTTGCTGGTCGACACGTGGGCCGACACTGACCAGTACCTCGCAGTTCAAGTCGAGACGGTCTTGCATCGCCGCGCAGATATCTGCCGGGCTCAGCCTACCGATGCGCTCGATGTAGCTGTTCAGGTGGTCTGCAGGCTGATGTTGGTGGGTTATCTCCGTCAGCAATGCTGCCAGGCTGTTGTTTTGCGCCACACCACGCAGTAATTGCCCGGCCAGCTGTTTGCACGCCAGCTGCAGTTCGGCCTTGGTTGGCCCTTGCTCGATGAAATCGCACAGCAAGGTTGCTACCAGTTCCTGCGAGCATTGCACGTACCGTGGCGCGATGTCCCACTCGATGGTGAACAGCCCGCCGGCACTCAACGGCGAAGCGCGGCTGTAGATGCCGTAGGTCAACCCGCGACGTTGGCGCAGTTCCACCATCAGGCGCGATTCAAGGCCTGAAGCCAACACTTCACTGGCTAGCACAATGGCTGGGAAATCCGGGTCATTGGCGGGAACGTTCATGGGCAATGCCAGCAGCACTGCGCTGCTGTTGCCGGGCTGTTCGACGTTGATGGTTGCATGGGTAGCATCCGGAACGGCTGGCAGGTCAGCGGCGGACCAGCCTTGCGGCAGGGCTTGGCTGATCTGTTGCGCGATGGCTTGCGCCTCGCTCAGGGTCAGGTCCCCGACAAGCACCATTTCCAGGTTGCTGGCGCTATAGGCGCGTCGGTGGAATGCCCGCAAGTCTTCAGGGCTGACGGCGTTCACGCCTTGAATGGTGCTGCCCAGCGGGTTGCCATAGGGATGCCCCTGGAACAGATGGCGAAACGCCTCGCTACGCGCCCTGAGCCTGGGGCGCCGTTCGCGGGATGCGTTGTGCTGCACGAACTGGCGCTTGATCTTTTCCAGGGCAGGCGCGGGGAAAGCCGGGTTTGCCACAAGGTCGGTAAACAGGTCCAGGGCTGGTGCGAGTATCGTTTTCGTGCTCACGCTGCGCAGGCTCAGCGTTGCATGCTCCAGGCGTATCTGCTTTTCCATGATCGCGCCCAGGCGTTCCATGCCCTCAGCTTGCCTGGCGCTGGTATAGCGCCGGCTGCCCTCGTCGAGCATGTACAGCGTCAAGGCTGCCAGGCCGGGTTGCAAGGTGTCCTGGGCCGTGCCTGCCTTGAACCGCAAGACCACATCTACGATAGGCAGCCCGCGGGCTTCGACGAACTTCACGCCTGTACCTGCTTCCGTGGTCCACGCCTGCACCTGCGTCTGAGGGGTTTCGAGCTGGTCCAGATCAACGCCTTGGACCGAGACCAGACCACTGTGACTTCCGTTGGCTACAGCCGGTTGCGGGATGCTCGCGATCTTGTCATTCATCGGTACTTTCCTTGTGGTGCATGAAGGTGAAGGCCGCACGGGCTTCAGTCAGGAATTCCAGCGCAATCAGGCCTACCTGCTCGGCTGTCACGGCTTCGATGGCTTGTCGCTCATCGTCCAGGGCAACGGGGTCCAGACCGCAGGCGGCCTGTTTGCCGATGGCCTCTGCCTGTTTGCCGATGTCGTCTCTTGCGAATAGTTGCCTGGCCAGCAGGCGAGCCTTGGCGCGTTGAAGATCTTCCTTGGAGGGGGCCGACTGGCGGAACGCTTCGATTTCCTGCATCAGCCTTTCGGCTGCTGCCTCCGGCGTAACCTGCGGGCTGCAGAACGCGTACAAGGTCAGCAGGCTGTCACCGCGCTGCCATGGCTCATAGGTCGCTCTCAGGCCCTGTAGCAGCGGAGTGTCTTGTATCAACAGGCGCTGCAGCGTGCTGGCGTGGCCTTCAGCAAGAATGTCCGGCAGCAGGCGCAGTGCGCAGGCTTGTGAGCCAGAGCGGGCGGTGCATTGGCTGGGAAGGTTGAAGCTGATGAGCACGCCGGTGTTCAGGCCATGCCAGCGCAGGGTCTGGCTGCGCCGAACCTGCCCAGAAGGCATTGTGGGTTTTTGCCGTGTTGGCAGGCGGTTGGCGGGGATCGCTGCAAAGTGCCGTGTAACCAGCTTTTGCAGCTGGGCCAGGGCAATGTCACCAGCCACGGCGAGCGTGGCATTGTTGGGGTGGTACCAGGTCTGGTACCAGGTGCGCGCCGCCGTCGGGGTCATATGGTCGAGGTCGGTCTTGTGGCCGGTCACGGGGTTGCCATAGCCGCTGTTGCCATAGGCCAGCAACTGGTGATGTTCCACTGCCACTGCCAAGGGGCTGTTGTCGATATCCTCGCGGCGCTCGGCCATGACTACTGCCAGCTCACGGGCAAAAGGCACGTCGCTGAGGGTGGCGCTGGCCATGACGTCGGCCAGCGCCTCCAAGGCAATTTCCAGGCGGTTGCGTGGCAAAGTCAGCGGAAAGACCGTGGCATCGGGGTAGGTAAACGCATTTGGGTCACCGCCCAGGCGGCTCATGAGGGCTGAATACTGGCCTGGAGCCAGTTTGCTGCTGCCCTCGAACAGCAGATGCTCCAGGGCGTGGGACAGGCCGGTGTGGCCCTCAGGCTCGTAGCTGGAGCCTACGTGGTACCACAGCTGCACGCTGACCAGCGGCGCGCGGTTGTCTTCACGCAGGTAGACGCGCAGGCCGTTGGCGAGGGTAAAGCTGTGCACCGAGCCTGCCGGCGCGGGTGGGGCGGGGTGGTCGGTCATGGTTGAAGTGCTCCTGCAAAAATTGGAGGAGCAGCTTCAGCCATGAAGGCGATGGGTTTGTGGTAACTAAATACGGCAACCCAGGGTTACCGGATCAACCCCGTTGCCAAAGTGCGTAGTGCACCTGGCCGGTCTTTTTCTCGCGGTGCAGGCGCCAGTTGCCCGGCAACTGCAAGGTCGACGGGGCAGCCTCGCTTTCTGTGTAGACCCACGCCTGCTCGCGCAGCCACTGGTTCTGTTCCAGCAGGTTGCAGGTGTCTGCCAGCAGGTCCTGGTGGAACGGCGGGTCGAGGAACACCACGTCGAACTGCTGCTTGGCCGGGCCTTGCAGATAGCGCAGGGCGTCGGTCTGCAGGATTTGCCCGCGCGGGCAGCGCAGGATCTCGAGGTTGTTCTTCAGGTTGGCGATGGCCGCCGGGTTGCTGTCCAGCGCGACGGCGTCCTCGGCCCCGCGGGACAGGGCTTCGAGCACCAGGGCGCCGCTGCCGGTGAAGGCGTCCAGCACGCGGGCACCCTCGATATAGGGTGCCAGCCAGTTGAACAGGGTTTCGCGCACGCGGTCGGGCGTTGGCCGCAGGCCTTCGCCTTCCGGCACCGCCAGACGGCGGCTGCGCCATTCGCCGGCGATGATGCGCAGGTGGCCCTGGCCCTTGCTTTGGCCCGGTTGCGGGCGGGCGGGAGGGGTGGATCTTGGCATTAGTGCTCCGGTACCCCGAGCGGCTGCTCGGAGGGCTTGTCAGTGGGTGCTGGCAGCGGTTTTTGCGGCACTTTCGGGCCAGCGGTGACGATCACCAGTTTATCGGCTGACAGGTGTTTGTTCATGGCCGTTCTTACCTGCTCGACGGTGAGGGCCTGGGACTGCTGCATGAAGTCCTCCAGCCAGGTCAGCGGCAGGTTGTAGAAGCCAATGGCACCCAGTTGGCCGACGATACTGGCGTTGCTGGCATTGGACAGCGGGAAGCTGCCGGCCAGCTCGCGCTTGGCATCGTCCAGCTCCTGCTGGGTGGGGCCGGCCTTGAGGTAGTCGGCGAGAATATCCTGCACCAGCTTGAGCGTGCCCTCGCTGAGTTCGGCACGGGTCTGCAGGTTGATCATGAACGGGCCGCGAACCTGCATCGGGCTGAACACCGAGTACACGCCGTAGGTCAGGCCGCGCTTTTCACGCACCTCGCTCATCAGCCGGGTGCCGAACGCACCGCCGCCGAGGATCTGGTTGCCCAGTGACAGGGCCGGCCAGTCCGGGTCCTGGCGGTCGATGCCGAGTTCGGCCAGCATCAGGTGAGTCTGCTTGGACGGGAAGTCGATGTGGGTCAGGCCTGCCTTGGCTTCGCCGGGTTGCGCAGGTGCGGCCAGCGCGGGGCCTTTGGGCAGACCGGCTGACACCTGGGCGGCGATGGCTTCGGCCTCGGCGCGGCTGAGGTCGCCGACCAGGGCGATGACCGCGTTGCCGCTGGTGTAGGCCTTGGCGTGGAAGGCGCGCAGCTGTGCCAGGGTGATGCCGCTGATGCTTTCGGCAGTGCCGTCGCTCGGGTGGGCGTAGGGGTGGTCGCCGTAGAGCTTGGCGAACAAGGCCTTGCCAGCGACCTTGCCAGGGTTCTGCTTTTCATACTCGAAGCCGGCCAGCATCTGGTTCTTGATGCGCTTGAGGGCGTCTTCAGGGAAGGTCGGCTTGCCAGTCACTTCGGTGAACAGCTTGAGCGCCGGTTCGCGCTTGTCCTTGGCGCTGAGGCTGCGCAACGAGGCCACGGCCATATCGCGGTAGGAGCCGTTGCCAAAGTCGGCACCCAGGCCCTCGAAGCCTTCGGCGATGGCAGTCACGTCCTTGCCGGCCACGCCTTCGTTGAGCATGGCGTTGGTCAGGGCAGCCAGGCCTGGCGTTCCGCCATCCTGGCTGCTGCCGGCGGCNNGCGAGCCTCGACGAACAGTACCCGGGCACCTTCGGCGGTGTTCCAGTGCTGGATGTTCAACTGGCGCCGGCTGGGCGCCTTGCCATCCAGCTCGGCCAGCGACTGCAAGGTGTTGGCCGGGCGTGCCGCGTTGCTGTCGGCCTTGGCGGCGTTGTCGGCCATGGCCGGGGCGGCCAGCACCGCCGCCAGCGCCAGGGCGCGGATGCCCGTGGCCAGCAGGGTTGGGCGTGGTGCGCGGCGATCACTCATGAGCGGACTCCTCGGGCAATACATGGGCAACGCTCAGGCGTTCGCGGGTGAAGTAGGTGCGCGCGGCGTTCTGGATGTCCTGCGGGGTAACGCGCTTGAGCTCGTCCAGCTCGCTGTCGATCAGCTTCCAGGACAGGCCGACGGTTTCC
>NZ_DKHD01000026.1:81231-81759 GCF_002453565.1 Pseudomonas sp. UBA6753
AGTCGCGGTCGTAGACCAGGCCGGCTATGACCTGGGCGCGTACGCGCTCCAGCTCTTCGGCGCTGGGTGGGGTGGTCTTGAGCTCATCCAGCAGCTGCCAGACGCCTTTCTCGACATCGGCGAGGGTTTTCTGCTTCTGCACGTTCGGCGTGGCCGAGATCAGGAACAGGCTGTCGCCGCGGGTGAAGGCGTTGTAGCTGGAAGAAGCACCGGCCACCAGCTCCTGGCCACGTTCCAGGCGTGCCGGCATGCGGGCGCTGTAGCCGCCGTCGAGCAGCGCCGAGATCAGGCGCAGGGCATGCACCGTACGCGGGTCCTTGGCGGTGGACAGGCCAGGTACGTTGAAACCGTAGATCAGGCTCGGCAACTGGGTGCGTACGTGCAGGGTCAGCTGGCGCTGGCCTGGTTCGGCCAGTTCGAGCGGCAACTTGGCCGGCGGCACGGCACGCTTGGGGATGCTGCCGAAGTACTTCTGCGCCAGGCCCTTGACCTCATCGGCGGTGACATCGCCGACCACCACCAGGGTGG
>NZ_DKHD01000049.1:0-12207 GCF_002453565.1 Pseudomonas sp. UBA6753
GCTCCCACAGGCACTGTGCTGGATTCAAGACAGGTGCTGTAACTGTGGGAGCCGGCTTGCCGGCGAACACCGGCGCAGCAGGTGCCAGACACCGAGTCGCCTGCTTCGCGGGCTTGCCCGCTCCCACAGGTACTGTGCTGGATTCAAGACAAGTGCTGTACCTGTGGGAGCCGGCTTGCCGGCGAACACCGGCGCAGCCGGTGCCAGGCAACGCGTTGCCTGCTTCGCGGGCAAGCCCGCCCCTACACGCGGATATGCTGGCCTGGGAGGCTGTCGTCAGTAGGAAGCCACCACAATGGACACCCGCCGGTTCTCGGTACGCCCGGCGCTGGTGCGGTTGTTCGCCACCGGCTGGCTACTGCCCAGCCCGCGGGACTGGATGTTCTGCGCCGGCATGCCTACCCCGACCAGCGCCCTGGCCACGCTCTGCGCCCGGCGCTCGGACAGCTGCTGGTTATACGCCGCCTTGCCGGACGAGTCGGCATGCCCATCCACCCGCACGCCCTGGATGCCAACACCGAGCAGCGCCTTGCCAATGCGTTCGACAATCGCCTGGCTCTGGCTGTTGAGGCTGTCCAGGTCGCTGCCGAACAGCACCTTGCCGGACAAATCGTAGGCCCAGCCTTCGTCGGTCAGGGTAAAGCCTTCACGCTTGAGCACGGCAATCTGCTCGGCGGTCAGGCCTTTGGGCGGAGCGCTCTGGCAGCCGGTCAGCGCCAGCACGGCGAGCAACAAGGCCCAAAGGGGGAAACGCAAAGCCTGTATCACGGGTTCAACTCCTGTTCTTGATTTCGCTGGCGGACCGTTCCGTCTGCGCCAATTGCCAATGACCACGGCGTTTGCGCTTGGCCTGGTACATCGCCGCATCGGCGGCATTCAGGAGACTGGCGGGGTCGGCGCCGTCATCCGGGTAATAGGCAATACCGACACTCAACGAGGTGGCGATACTGCGACCGCTATCCAGCTGAACCGGCAACTTCATGCTGGCAACGATCTTCTCGGCAATGTGCTCGGCGTCCTGGCGCGAATGCAAAGGCGTCAGCAGCACGGCGAACTCGTCGCCACCCAGGCGCGCCACCAGGTCGTGCTCGCGCAGTTGGGCACGCACGCGGTCGGCCACGCTGATCAGCACTTCGTCGCCCACCGCATGGCCGAGGGTGTCGTTGATCTGTTTGAAGTGGTCGCTGTCGAGAAACAGCAACGCCAGGTGATCTCGCTGCCGTTCTGCATTGCGCACACTGCGACTCAGGCGCCCCTCGAAGAATGCGCGGTTGGGCAGGCCGGTCAGGCTATCGTGGCTGGCCTGGTGCGCCAGGGTCTGGTTTTCGCTCTGCAGGTGGCTGTGCCATACCTCCAGCTCATCCAGCAGGGCGTTGAAGTCATTGCCCAGTTCGTTGAGCTCGGCAATCGGCGCTTCCGGCACGCGCCGGTCAAAACTGCGCTCGCGGCGGGCGGCGTGGGCGACACTGGCCAGGCCGCGCAGCGGGCGGACGATATCGCTGAGCAGTCGCCGTGACAGGTATTGGGCAGCCAGGGCGCTGAGCACCGTGCAGAACAGGATGCCGGCCAGCCCGCTGAACAGGAACAGCAACAGGCTACGCCCCTGGCCAACCAGCTCGATGCGCCCCACCTGCTGTTGCTGGTGCGTGATCGGCAGGTTGATCGGCTCATCCAGCAAGGCGGTGGCCACCTGCGCCTCCAGCCGCGCGAGCACGCCGGTATCGCTGCGCTGCCAATGCGCCAGCTGCTCGCCTTCGTTGTTGAAGACCCTGGCTTCGGCCACTTCCTCGGTACTGGCAATCAGCGCCAGCGACTCATTGGCCGCTGCGCTGTCGTCAAACACCACCGCCGCTTCCACGGTGTAGCTGATCGAGCGGGCGATCAGGTGCAGGTTGTCGTTGGCGTAGACACGCAGGGCGAGCACGCCCAGCAGGGTCAGGGATATGCCGGCCAGGCCCACGGCGAGCAAGGCGACGCTGAGATGGCCACGGCCCAGCACCGAGCGCAGGGTCGGGCGCACGCCGCGCTTGCGGGTTGGCTTCATGGTTGCACCGCCCGGCGCCGCGACAATTGCAGCACGCTGGGGTGAATGCGCACGCCGGAGCGTGCCACCGAGTCCAGGTTGACTTCAAAGGCTACCTGCTGGTCGCTGACCCGCAAGCAGAACAGGCTGCCGACCGTGCACGGGTCGTCTGCCTCGCTGATGCTCAGCACCGGGTGGCCACTGACGCGCTCGAACAGCCGGTCGCGCTGGCCCTGGTCGAGTTTGCCGATGTAGATGGCGTCGCAGGCCTGGGCGACCTGGCTATCGTCTGCCAGTAGTCGCCGCACTTGCAGCGGTCGGCCGGACTCCTGCACATGGCCTTTGATCAGGTCATCGGCGTATTCGGTCGGGCCGACCAGGCACAGGCGCAAGGGCGAGGGTTCGACGGGCCAGCGGGCGTAGCTGAAGATGCCCAGCACCACCTGGGTGACGGCCTTGGCACGTTGCTGCGCCTGGGCGGCAGTTATGGCGGGGTCTGCCCGGGCCGGGCCTGCGGAAAGGAACAGGGCGACCAGCAATAGCGAAAGCACACAGCTCGTCACTCGCCTTGCGGCCACTTTCATGTGGGAAATCTCTTAAGGTCCTTTCCGATATCGGCGCAACGATAGCACATGGCCGCATGCTTGTATGAAAGCCGCTGATCCAATGCGATCCTTGTGGGAGCGGGCGTGCCCGCGAAGCAGGCACCACGGTGGCTGGCACGGGCTGCGCCCGTGTTCGCGGGCACGCCCGCTCCCACAGGGGATCTCCTATTGGCTCACTACAGGGTCAGACCTGCTCCAGCATCAACCCGGAAATACGCCGTACCTTGCGCGCCACCGCCTCTTCGAAAATACCCTGGCGGGGCTCGACCAGGCTGAAGCAGTGCTTGGCGCGGGTGATACCGGTGTATACCAGCTCCTTGGTCAGCACCGGGTTGAGCGCATCCGGTAGCACCAGCGCGGTGTGGCTGAACTCCGAGCCCTGGGACTTGTGCACGGTCATGGCGAATACCGTTTCCACTTCGTTCAGCCGGCTGGGCAGGACGAAGCGCACACCGCCGCTGCCGTCGTTACGCGGGAAGGCCACGCGCAACAGGGGTTCGCCGCGCTCGTCCGGCAGGCGCAGGGCAATGCCGATGTCACCGTTCATCAGGCCCAGGCCGTAATCGTTGCGGGTTACCAGCACCGGGCGCCCTTCGTACCAAGGCTGCTGGCTGTCGATCAGCCCGGCATTGTGCAGTACCCGCGCCACCCGTTCGTTGAGGCCTTCGACACCCCAGGCGCCGCGGCGTACCGCACACAGCAGCTGGAAGTCCTCGAAGCTGTGCAGCACCTTGCCCGCCCATTGCTCCCACGCGGGGTCGTCAACGGCGGTATCGAGTGCCGGGCGAAAACGGCCAAGGGTACGCAGGTAGCTGCGATAACCCTGCGGGCCGTCGCTGCCGCGGTTCAGGCCGTCGAGCAGCAGGCGGTCGAAGGCGCGGTCCTGTTCGTGCTTCAGGGCCAGGCTGTGCACATCGGGCGGCGGCGCGGCCAGCAGGTTGCGCGCCGCATGGGCGTCCTGGCGGTTGACCAGCCGGGCCAACTGGCCAATGCCGCTGCCTTCGCCGAAACGCCGCGAGAAGCGCAGCATCACCACCTGCTGGGCCAACGGGTTGCGTTGCTCATCGCCGGCCTTGAGGCCGCTGCCCGCCAGCGACTCGCCACCGGTCTGCTCCAGCCATGCCTCGGTCGCCGGCGAGTAACAGCCCTCCTCGGCATCTCGGCACAGGTCACCCAGTACCGCACCGGCTTCGACCGAGGCCAGCTGGTCCTTGTCGCCCAGCAGTACCAGGCGTGCCCGTGGCGGCAGGGCATCGAGCAGGTTGGCCATCATTTCCAGGTCGATCATCGACGCTTCGTCGACCACCAGCACGTCCAACGGCAGCGGGTTGCCGGCATGGTGGCGGAAGTGCCGCGAACCGGGGCGGCTGCCGAGCAGGCGGTGCACGGTGCTGACCTCGGTGGGGATCTGCGCGCGCACCTCGGCGCTGACCTGCAGGCGCTCGACCTGTTGGCCAATGGATTCGGTCAGGCGCGCGGCCGCCTTGCCGGTCGGCGCGGCCAGGCGAATGCGCAATGGCCTGCCCTGCTCTACCGCCGGCGCCTGCAGCAAGGCCAGCAGGCGCACCACGGTAGTCGTCTTACCCGTGCCGGGGCCGCCGGTGATGATGCTGAAGCCTGCGCGGGTGGCCAGGGCGCAGGCAAGCTTCTGCCAGTCCACCTGGCCTGCCGGCGCACCACCGTCGAACAGCTGCGCCAGACGGCCAGGCAGGTCGGCCGGAGGCGCTTCGGCCTGGGTCAGGCGCTGGCGAAGGGTATGGTCGATGCGCCGCTCGTAACTCCAGTAACGGCGCAGGTACAAACGCTCGCCGCTGAGCACCAGAGGCCGCGCTTGCTGGCCCGGGGTATCCCCGGCGGCCACCAGCGGGCTGGCAGTAATGCGCTGGCGCCAGGCGTGCAGGTCGAGGTTGGCGAGCAACTGCGAAGGCAGCAGCAAGGGGCCGGTCAAGGCGTCGCCTTCAGGCGGCAAGGACAGGGCGAAATCGGGCTCGGCCAGGGTCTGCTGCAGGTCGAGGCAGACATGGCCGTGGCCCAGTTGGTGGCTGGCCAGGGCGGCGGCCAGCAACAGCAGGGGGTCGCTACCGGGGGCTCGCTCCTCCAGGAACGATACGAACGCACGGTCCAGGGCGCGCAGCCAGCCGCGCTCTACCCAGCGGTCGAGCAGTTGCAGCAGGTCACCGCTGTCATGCTGCGGCGCCAGTGCGAGCAGGTGCTCGGCGTGCAGCGGGGTGGGCAACAGGTCGACTAGGCTTCGGCTCATATCACGGCTCCGGCAAACAGGTCCTGCTGTACGGGCGGATGCTCACCACGGAACAGCGCATCGAGGCTTTCGATCAGCTCACGCGGTGGCTTGGCGTGGTAAACGCCGTGGCCGCTGCTGCTGGCGCCTCGCAGGAAGATGAACAGGGCGCCGCCGACATGGCGGTCGTAGTCGTAGTCAGGCAGGCGGGCGCGCAACTGGCGATGCAGGGCCAGCAGGTACAGCACGTACTGCAGGTCGTAGCGATGCTCGAGGATGGCCTTTTCCATGGCCTGGGCATCGTAGGCCTGGATATCCGGGCCCAGCCAGTTGGACTTGTAGTCGGTCACGTAGTAACGCCCGTCCAGCTCGAAGGCCAGGTCGATGAAACCTTTGAACATGCCATTGAGCACAGTCGGCTGCGCCGCCGGGCGTGCCAGGCCGGGGTGGGTGTGGCGTGCCACCAGGCGGTCGAGTTGTTCGGCATCGACCTGGTGGCTGGCGAACCAGAACTCCATTTCGATCTGGTAGTGGCGCAGCTGCCCGAGAGTCACACCGAGGTCGTTGCCCGGCAACGGCAGCGCTTCGCCCAGCAGGCGCTGCAGCCAATGCGTCAGGGTGGGGATCCAGCCGGTCCAATCACGACGGTTGCAGCGCTGGCCAACGGTACGCTCGATCAGCCGTGCATTGCCGCTGACCTGGCTGAAGCCCTCGCGGCCAACCCATTCCAGCAAACCATGCAGGAAGGTGCCCGGGTTGGGCCCACGCGGGAAGCGGTGAATATCGCCACTGTCGGCCGGGACCTCGCGCAGCACTTGGGTATCGACCACTTCATCATCCAGTAACTGCTGGGCCTGCGAGCTGTCGGCACCGAGGGTCTGGTCGCCGACGCGCAGGGCACTGTACGAGGCAATCCACCAATGCTCGGCGCCCGCTGCGCGGCGCGGTTTGCGGGCAGGTAGCAGCTCATGCTCTGCGTGCGGCATGCGATACACCTGCTCATCTGCCGGCGGCAGGCTCGGGCAAGAGATGTGCGGGCAGGTCTTGGCCAAGGCCTGCAACCAGTCCGTCAGTTGCTGCGAGCCCGGCAGGGCGAGGCCGCCACCCAGCAGGTAGCCGAACGCCGAGCGGTGCAGTTGCGAGCTCTTCTGGTTGCCCCGCTTGAGGTCGGCGACACCCAGCCAGCAGGCATGCTGGGCACGGGTCAGGGCCACATAGAGCAGGCGCAGGTCTTCGGCCAGGCGCTCGTCGTCGGCGCGGTCGATCTGTTCCTGGTCTGGTGTGAGGGTGAGATGGGCGTTGCCCTGGCTGTCATGCCAGGCCAGCGGCAGGCGGCTGCCGTCCACTGGTTTGCTGGTGCAGATGAACGGCAGGTAGACCAAGGGGTATTCCAGGCCCTTGGATTTGTGGATGGTCACCACTTTCACCAGCTGCTCGTCACTCTCCAGGCGCAGGATCTGCTCTTCACCAGCCTGGCCGGAACTGGCCAGGTGCTCGGCCAGGTGGCGGATCAGCGCCTGTTCGCCGTCCAGTTCGCCGGCGGCTTGTTGCAACAGCTCGGCCAGGTGCAGCAGGTTGGTCAGCACCCGTTCGCCATCGCTGCGGCGGATCAGCGTGCGCGGCAGCTGGAAGTCATGCAGCAGGTGCCGCAGCATCGGCAACACGCCCTGGCGCTGCCAGGTGTCGCGGTAACGGCGAAAACGCATGACCCAGTCTTCCCAGACCCGCTCGTCCTGGTTCAGGCGGTCCAGCGCAGCCAGCGACAGATCGAGGGTAAGGCTGGCCAGGGCGGCCTTGAGCAGGCGCTCCGAGTCGGGTTCGGCGCAGGCCTTTAGCCAGGCCAACAGGTCGTGGGCTTCCTGGGCGGCGAATACCGAGTCCTTGTCGGACAGGTACACACTACGCACCTCGCGCGCGGCAAGCTCGGCGCGGACCATCTGCGCTTCATGGCCATCGCGCACCAGGATGGCGATGTCCGATGGCAGGCACGGGCGCAGTTCGCCCTCGGCATTCTGGAAACCAGCCGTGCCTTGCTGGCCGCCATTGAGCAAGGCGACGATATGGCTGGCGCAACTGGCGGCCAGCTGCTGCCGGTAAACGCTGCCGGAGACCGGCTCTTCGCTTTCCAGATGCCAGCATTGAAGGGCTGCGCAGGCTTCACCGTCGATCAACAGCTGCTCGCCACGGCCTTTGGCGCAGACCTCGATGAACGGCAGCGGGTTGTCATCGGCCTCGCGGAACAGGAATGCGCCACGCCCTGCCTCACGCGCCTCGGCCTGCAGGAACACCTGGTTGACCGCCGCGACCATGGCCTTGCTGGAGCGGTAGTTGGTGTCCAGGCTGTGCAGGCGACCAATCGTGGCACGGCGGGCGGCAAGGTAGGTGTAGATATCGGCGCCACGGAAGGCATAAATCGCCTGCTTGGGGTCGCCGATCATGAACAGGCCGGTTTCGGCGCGGTTTTCGCTGATCTGGTAGATGCGCTCGAAAATGCCGTACTGCACCGGGTCGGTGTCCTGGAACTCGTCGATCAACGCCACCGGGAACTGTTCGCGGATCAGGCTGGCCAAGCGCTCGCCGGCCTCGCTGGCAAGGGCGTGCTGCAGGCGCAGGAGCATGTCGTCGAAGCCCATTTCCGCACGCCGACGCTTCTCCACTTCGAAGCGTGCCGATACCCAGTTGGCGGCATGCTCGAGCAATGGGGCATCCGGGCTGTCCAGGGCCTGCAACTGTTGCTGCAAGCTCTGCATGGCATTGAGGGCGGGGTGCTCGGGTGGCTCGCCCTTCCAGGCTTCGGCCATGCCCGCCGGGGTCAGGCGGGTAAAGCCGGTGCCCAGGTCGAGCTCCACCAGTTGTTCGTCTGCGGCCCAGGCGCAGAGCTTGTCGAACCAGGGCTCGAAGTAACGGGCCTGCATCTTGCGGCCATCGACCTGTTTGGCGGCCAGTGCATCACGGCAGATCTGGCGCAACTCCTCGGCCCATTGCGCCCAAGGCGCCTTGAGCCGGGCCAACTGCTCGCCACGCTGCTGCAGCGATGCCTGGATCAGTGCCGCCGGCTCGGGCCCGTCGTGCTGGGCGCGCACGCGACCGAACAGCGGGCGGATCCGGGGCAGCAAGGCGTCGGGGCTGCCCCAGTGGCCACGCACCCAGGCCAGCGCGTCGCCTTGCATGCCGTAGCAGAAGCGCCGCCAGTAGTCGCGCATGACCTGGCCCAGCAGTTCGCTGTGGTCGGTTTCCAGGGTCTGGGTGAACAGGCTGCCGCTATCGAAGGCATGTTCGCGCAGCATGCGCTGGCACCAGCCGTGGATGGTCGATACCGCTGCCTCGTCCATCCACTGCACGGCGATTTCCAGGCGCCCGGCACAGCGTGGCCAGGTTTCTTCCGGGTAATCGTCACGCAGCTGGTGCAGCAGCGGGTCGGCCGCCTCCAGCTCGCCACGGAAGAACCGCGCAGCTTCGGCCAGGCGGGCGCGGATACGTTCGCGCAGCTCTTTGGTGGCGGCGTCGGTGAAGGTCACCACGAGGATCTGCGGTGGTAGCAGCTCGCGGTCGAAGCCCTGCTCGCCACCGTGACCGAGGATCAGGCGCAGGTACAGCGCCGAAATGGTGAAGGTCTTGCCCGTGCCGGCGCTTGCCTCGATCAGCTGGCTGCCATGCAGGGGGAAACTCAGTGCCAGGGGGCGGTCCTGGGTCATGCGCCTTTCTCCGGGTTGCCCAGGGTCTGCCACGGGGCGTTGAACAATGGGCGGTACAAGGTTTCGCACCAGCCTTCGAAGGTTTCATCAGCGGTGAGCGTGGCAAAGTCGCGGAACTGCCGAGCCAGGGCGATGCTTTCACTGCGCTCGCCGAAGCTGGTGCGCTCGTCGCCTTCGTAGGCGCGGGCAGCAGCAGCCAGGGCTTTGTCGCTATCGTCCTGGGCGAGCCAGGCGAACGCGGTCTTGGCCGCGACCGGCAACGGCGCATTCATCGCCGCCTGGCGGGCTACCAGCAGGTCGCCCAGCAATTGCGCCGCCTGCGCTTGTGGCAGTGGCGCAAGCAGCAGGGTCAGGTCGCTGGCTACCAGCGCGCTGTTATAGGGGTAGCCCGCCGCGCAGGCCGCCAGGTGCGTGACCCAGGGCGCGATCAGGCGGTGCCACTTGAGGGCGTTACGCCCGGCACTGATGGTGTTGGGTACGGTGGTGATGCTGAGCAGGCTCTGGTCATCCGCCTGGAACACCCGCCCCAGCCAGCCTTCGAGACGATGCTGGCCGTGCTCGAAATGCACTGGCAATGCCCCCTCGACCAGCTGCGGCCAGCGTTGCAATAGCTGGCGATGGCGTTGGAGCAGGTCTGGCAGGGGCTCGATCAGCTCGCGCTGCAGCAGTTCGCCGAAGCCGGCCAGTGGCAGCACGCCACAGGCCTGCAAGCGCCGGGCCTGGGCCTGCAGGGCCTGTTCGGCATTGTCCGGCTCGGCCAGCGCTGCACCCAGCAGGCTTTCACTGGCGCCGTACCGTTGCAGGGTATCGAGGACGAAGGGTTCCTCGTCCGGGGTCGGTGCTTCCAGCGCTTCGAAGTAGACTTTCAGACGCTGGCTGAAGAAGTGCCGCACCGGGTGGCGCAGGAAGTCATTCAGCTGGGTCAGGCTCAAGGCCTCATCGTCATGGTATGGCGGCAGGCCGGGGTCAGCCTGCTGGTACTCCTGGCCCTGCTGGTGTAACACCTGCCATTCGTGGGCAAAGCTGAACAGCGGGCTGCCCTTCTGGAAGTAGCGTGGGCTGAACGGTTGCAGCGGGTGCTCCTGGGTCAGTGCGTGCAGCAGTTGCTCGCCCGGTTCTGCTGGCTGCCCCTGCTCCGCGCCTGCCAGCTGCCAGCCGGCTGCAAGGTGATCGCGCAACTGGCCGATCAGTACCGAGGCCGGGCGTTCGCTGTTGTCGCGGATGCTGCGCCCGACCCAGCTGACATACAGCTGGTCGCGGGCCGACAACAATGCTTCGAGCAGCAGGTAGCGGTCATCCTCACGGCGCGAGCGGTCACCGGGGCGGTAGTCGCTGGCCATCAGGTCGAAGTCCAGCGGCTGCTGAGCGCGGGGGTAATCGCCATCGTTCATGCCCAGCAGGCAGACCACCCGGAACGGGATGGCGCGCATCGGCATGAGGGTACAGAAGTTCACCGAGCCAGCGAGGAAGCGCTGGGACAACTTGCCCTGGTCGAGGCCCGACAGCCAGGCTTCGCGCACTACGGTCAGCGGCAATGGGTCTTGCAGGCCGACGGCCTCGCACACTTCAAGCCAGCTATCACGCAGATCCTGCAACTGCATCAGCAGGATCTCGTCGTGCTCGCCCTCGGCCAGGAAAAACACTTGCAGCAAGGCATGCAGGCGCTCGCCCCACTGGCTGACAGTGGCAGGCTCGGACAGGGCCTGGCCGGCCACTTCGAGGGCGTCCAGCAAGGCGACCAGCGGGCCGATCAGTGCCGCATCCAGGCCACCGATTTCATCGTAGGGTTCGATGCCGTCACAGGCCTCACCCACGCCTACGGCATAACCCAGCAGCATGCGCCGCAGGCCGAACCGCCAGCTGTTCTGTTCCAGCCCAGCGGGCAAGCCCAGGCTGGCCCGCTGCTCGGCATTGAGGCCCCAGCGGATGCCAGCCCCCTCGATCCAGCGGTGCAGCGTGGGCAGGTCGTTTTCGCGTATGCCGAAACGGGCGCGGACTGCCGGCACATCCAGCAGGTCGAGCACTTCGCTGACCGCGAAGCGGCTGTCCGGTAGCTTGAGCAGGTGTTCGAGGGCAATCAGCAAGGGTTCGCGGCCACGCTGGCCCTGGTCGGTCAGGGTGAACGG
Source organism: Pseudomonas sp. UBA6753 (assembly GCF_002453565.1). Taxonomy (NCBI): domain Bacteria; kingdom Pseudomonadati; phylum Pseudomonadota; class Gammaproteobacteria; order Pseudomonadales; family Pseudomonadaceae; genus Pseudomonas; species Pseudomonas sp. UBA6753. Next base: position 10,689 of record NZ_DKHD01000049.1, read on the forward strand.
GATGTAGCGCGGATCGTTGCGCTGCAACTGGCCGAAAACGGCGCGAATATGCGGCGCGTAGGTATCGATGGCCGGCAGCATGACGATCACGTCACGTGGGCGCAGGGTTGGGTCGGCGCTGAACCGGGCCAGTAACTGATCGTGGAGGATCTCCACTTCACGTTGCGGGCTGTGGGTGATGTGGAAGCGGATCGAGCGGTCCTTCGCCGGGTCGACTGGATGCCACTGCTCGCGGGTTTCTGCGAGCGGACGCAGTTCGAGGATGTCGTCCTGCAACTGGTTGAGCAGCGTGGTGGGCGAGCCGTCACTGAACAGGTCGATGCGACCGTCGCTGAACACGCCCTGGTAACTGCCGGGGTCATCGTAGCTGTCGAGCAGGTTGATGTAGTCGCGGCCTTGTTTGCCCCAGGCGGCCAGCAAAGGGTGGGCATGCTGGTGCAGCGTCTGGTCGTCCAGTTGCAAGGGCATGCCCTGCTTGCGCTGCTGACGCTTGTACTGGTGGCGCAGCAGGTCCTTGTCGGCAACGATATCGGCCCAGTGGTGGCGGCAGGGGTTGTGCACGCACAGCAGCACCTGGCTGAAGCGTGCCAGGCCGGCCAGTGCCTCGAGGGCCTGGGCTGGCAGCGAGGAGATACCGAATACGATCACCCGAGCCGGCAGACCGGCAGGTGCCTGCTCCAGGCTGTTGATCCGTTCGATGAAGCGTTGATGTACGCCGGCACGGCTCTGCGCCATGCCCTGCTCGCCAACATCCTCCAGCAATGCACGCCACAACTCTGCCTGCCAGCGGTTGCCCGGGGGCAGCGCCTTGCGCTCACCGCGAGCGGTGTTGAGGATGTGCTCGCCAGCGGCCCAGTCCTTGAGCCAGTCGGCGCGGTAGACCTGATACTGGTCGAACAGGTCGGCCAGGCGCTCGGCGAGCTGATAGCGCTTGCGCAGGTCGCTGTCGTCGGTGAGGAAGCGTCGCAACGGCTCGAAATGCGGGCGTTCGATCAAGGCCGGGAGCAGACGCATCAGACGCCAGGTCAGCGGTGCCTTGTCGAGCAGGGAGACTTCGGGAATTTCATCACGGCCCAGCACGCTGCGGTACAGCTGCCACATGAAGCTGCCTGGCAGTTGCACGTCGATGGCGGCGGCGATGCCACAACCACCCTGGTCATCGTCCTGAGGGTCTTCGGCAAGGGCCAGTTTGAGCCATTGGGCGATGCCATTGCTTTGCACCAGGGCGATTTCGTTTTCCAGAGGTGCCAAGGGATAGCGACGCATCCAGCTCACCACCAGGCTGCGCAGGTCGTCGAGGCGGTTGCCGTGGACGATCATGAAGCCGGGGTGGAGGTGAGTGGTATTGGGCATCGGGAGGTCTCTGGCTGGTGCTGGTGGCTGAGGGGGCACGATATCACGCGGATGCCCGAAAGGGCCGAGTGCCATCAGGCCCTAATGCCGCTCAGTTAACGTTTGCCGGCTTGATTGGGGCTGCTTTGCAGCCCTTCGCGGGCTCGCCCGCTCCTATGTATGGACT
>NZ_DKHD01000051.1:0-6302 GCF_002453565.1 Pseudomonas sp. UBA6753
GGCTGTTCATCATGAAGCCGCCATCACCGCACACCGAAATCACCGGGCGGTCCGGGTGCACCAGGTGCGCGGCCATGGCCGATGGCAGGCCCGCGCCCATGGTCGCCAGGGCGTTGTCCAGCAGTACGGTGTTCGGCTTGTGCGCCTTGTAGTTACGGGCGAACCAGATCTTGTAGATGCCGTTGTCCAGGGCAACGATGCCTTCGGACGGCAGCACGCGACGGATATCGGCGACCATGCGCTGCGGGTAGACCGGGAAGCGGTTGTCGTCGGCACCTTCGGCGATTTGCGCTTCGTTGGCCTCACGGATGGCCATCAGGCGGGTGAAGTCCCAGTGCGACGTGTCGTTCAGCGCTTCGCTGATCTGCCACACGGCGTTGGCGATGTCGCCGATCACTTCCACCTGCGGGAAGTACACGGCATCGACTTCGGCGGAGCGGAAGTTGATGTGGATGACTTCGGTGCCGCCACGGACCATGAAGAACGGCGGCTTCTCGATCACGTCGTGGCCGATGTTGACGATCAGGTCGGCGGCTTCGACGGCGCGGTGCACGAAGTCACCCGACGACAGCGCGGCGTTGCCCAGGAAGCGCGGGTGACGCTCGTCGACCACACCTTTGCCCATCTGGGTGGTGATGAACGGGATGCCGGTCTTGTCGATCAGCTGCTTGAGGACCTTGGCGGTCATCTTGCGGTTGGCGCCGGCGCCGATCACCAGGATCGGGTTGCGGGCGTTCAGCAGCTTTTGCACGGCAGCGTCGATCGCCACGTGCTCGGCCAGCGGACGGCGGTGCAGGCTTGGCGGGATCGGCAGTGCGTCGGTCTGCTCGGCGGCGATGTCTTCCGGCAGCTCCAGGTGCACGGCACCCGGCTTTTCTTCTTCAGCCAGGCGGAAGGCTTCGCGCATACGGGCCGGGATGTTGTCGGCGGAGGCGAACTGGTGGGTGTACTTGGTGATGGGGTCCATCATGCCGCACACGTCGATGATCTGGAAACGGCCCTGCTTGGACTTCTTGATCGGCTTCTGGCCGGTGATCATCATCATCGGCATGCCGCCCAGGTAGGCGTAGGCGCTGGCGGTGACCAGATTGGTGGCGCCAGGGCCGAGGGTCGACAGGCTGACGCCGGTCTTGCCGGTCAGGCGACCATAGGTGGCAGCCATGAAACCTGCGGACTGCTCGTGACGGGTAAGTACCAGCTTGATCTTCGACTTGCGCAGGGATTCGAGCAGGTCGAGGTTTTCCTCACCAGGAATGCCGAATACATACTCGACACCTTCGTTTTCCAGGCATTGCACAACGACATCGGCGGCCTTGGCCATTTGGGGTACTACCTCAAAATCTTTGTGGGATTGCAGATTTATTAAGCTGCGTGACTGAGATGTTGCAGGATGTCTCAGTGGCGCGCATCGTAGGCCCTCTGGTTAATAATAATAAATATATTGTTATGATGCTTGGCATCACAGTTTGTTATAAACGGTAAACCCCCTCAATGAACCTCAAGGCATTGCGCTGCTGCGTCGAGATCGTGCGCCAAGGCAGCTTCACCAAAGCCGCGCAGCACCTGCATATCGCCCAGCCGGCACTGAGCATGGCCGTTACCCGCCTGGAAGAAGAACTGGGCGTCACCCTGTTCAACCGCACCACGCGCAAAGTCATCCTCACAGCCGAGGGCGAACGCTTCCTGCCACGTATTGCAGCGGCCCTGCGGGAAATGGATGTGGCCCGGCAAGAACTGCGCGACATGGCCGACCTGAAGCGCGGCGAAGTGCGCCTGGGTATCCCGCCGATGTTCGGCCTGCACTATGTGCCCGGCTTGATGAACGCCTTCCGCCAGCTGTACCCGGGTATTGCCATGACCGTGTTCGAAGGCAGTGCCGAGGACATCGGCCATCGCCTGGAACAACGGGAAATCGACCTGGCGCTGCTGGAGTCCAGGCGCGTGCCGCCCGACAAGGAATCGATCCTGCTGGGCAGCGACGAGATGCTGGCGTGCATGCACCCTGACCATCCCTATGCCGGCAAGGCCTTCCTCACGGCCGAGGACCTGCGCAATACCGACATGGTGGTATTCGACCGCACCTTCGTGCAGCGCCACCTGCTGGATGCGTTCTTCGCCGAACATGGCATCACTTACCAGGTAGCACTGCAGAGCAACTTCGTATCGCTGGTGGTACAGGCCGCGCTGGACAACATGGGCGTGGCGACCCTGCTGCGCTCGGTGCAACAACGCACGCCGGGCATCGTCGGCGTACCGTTCCAGCCAGCGCAGCAGATGAGCTTCCGCTTGTGCTGGCGGTCGGGGGAATACCTGTCGCTGGCCAGCAAGCGCTTCATCGATTTTGCCGCGCAGACTCATTACCTAGAGCGTTGATACCAGCCTGTTCCGGCCCTTTCGCGGCTAAAGCCGCTGCCACAGTCATCACGCAGATCTACTGTGGGAGCGGGCGTGCCCGCGAACACCGGCGCAGCCGGTGCCATCCTCCGCGCTGGATTCTTCGCGGGCATGCCCGCTCCCACAGGTGCTGTTCATGCCGCAGGTCCAGGAACCCGGCCAGCTTCCTCGACGTCACTGTCACGGATTGACTATGATCCCGCCTTGAACGTTTCAGCATGTTTCAACAAGGATCCAGATGTCAGTTCAGGAATTACCCCCTCTCCCTAGCAAAAGTACCGTCGCGAAGATGGAAGCCGCCATGGCGCTGGGCAGCTTTGCCATTGGCACCGGCGAGTTCGCCATCATGGGCCTGATGCCCGATATCGCCAGCAACCTGCAATTGAGCGAGCCCCAGGTGGGCCATGCCATCAGCGCCTATGCGCTGGGCGTGATGGTCGGCGCCCCGACACTGGCGATCATCGGTGCCCGGCTGTTGCGCAAGCACATGCTGCTGTTGTTGATGGCGCTGTATGCCCTTGGCAACCTGGCTACCGCCTTCGCCCCCTCGTTCGGCGGCCTGGTCGCCTTCCGCTTCATCAGCGGCCTGCCCCATGGCGCCTACTTCGGCATCGCGGCGGTTGTGGCGTCGAGCATGGTGGCCAAGGACCAGCGGGCGGGGGCCGTGGCCCGGGTGATGATGGGCCTGACCCTGGCCATGTTGCTCGGCAACCCGGTTGCCACCTTCCTGGGCCAGTACTTCGGCTGGCGCTCGGCGTTCGTGCTGGTCGGCGCGATCGCCCTGTGCACCATCGCCCTGGTCTGGCGCTTCGTGCCCCAGCGCCACGATGAAGTGCGCAGCGACCCGCGCAAGGAACTGCAAGCCTTCACCCTGCCGCAGGTGTGGATGGCGCTGGGCATCGCCTCGATCGGCTTTGCCGGCATGTTCTGTGTGTTCAGCTACCTGGCGCCGACCATGTTGCAGGTGACCCAGGTGTCGCCGCAGTGGATTCCGTTCGGCCTGGCGGCGTTCGGCGTCGGTGGCATTGTCGGCAACATCGCCGGAGGCAAGCTGTTCGACCGCCTGCAGTTCCGCGCCGTCGGGCTGGTGCTGGTGTGGTCGATTGCCGTGCTGCTGTTCTTCAGCTTTGCCGCCCAGGCGCTGTGGAGCCTGCTGCTGGGCATTGGCCTGGTCGGCACCATGATTGCCCTGGCGGCGCCGTTGCAGATCCGCCTGATGGACATTGCCCATGAAGCGCCAAGCCTGGCGGCGGCGTCCAACCATGCGGCGTTCAACCTGGCCAATGCGCTGGGGCCGTGGCTGGGCGGCATGGCGATTACCGCAGGCATGGGCTGGACCAGCACCGGGTACATCGGCGCGGCTACGGCGCTGGTCGGGCTGGGGATCTACCTGGTGGCACGGCGGATGAAAGGCGGGCACTAGGACCGAATGCGGTTCTGTACTTTGGGGCTGCTGCGCAGCCCTATCGCGACACAAGGCCGCTCCCACAGGTACAGCAACAACCTCGAGAGCAACGCTGTACCTGTGGGAGCGGCTTTAGCCGCGAAGAATCCAACGCGGTGCATGGCACCGGCTGCGCCGGTGTTCGCGGCTAAAGCCGCTCCCACAGGGTCCTTGCTAATTCAATGAATGCAGTTCCATGAGAGCGGCCTTGCTCAGCCAGGGTTTGCCTGCGGCAGCTCGATGCGCACCCGCAACCCGCCACTCGCGGCGGCCAATGCGGTGATGCTGCCGCCGTGCAAGGCAACGGCCCGCTGGGCAATCGCCAGGCCCAGGCCAAAGCCGTCACCGTTACTGTCGGTGCCGCGGTCGAATGGCTCGAAGATGCGCTGCAGGCGCGCCGGCTCGACACCCGGGCCATGGTCGCTGACGCTGACCTGCAACCATTGCCCGCCCGGCGCCAGCGCGGCCTCGACCAACACCTCGGTACCTGCTGCGGTGTAGCGCACGGCATTACGAATGATGTTCTCGAACGCCCGGTACAGCAGTTCTTCATGCCCATGAGTGATAAACGTGCCCTGGGCCTGCAAGCAAACCTGGCACTGCTTCATGCCGGCCTCGAAGCGGGCGTCTTCGACGATCTGCGCCAGCAGTTCGACCACATCGAGGGTGGCGAAGTCGTCGCCCTGCCGCGACTGGGCGCGAGCAAGGGTCAGCAGTTGCTCGATCAGGTCGTCCATGCGCCGCGACTCGCGCTCCACCCGTTCAAGCATGTCGAGCCGGTCTGGTTGCTGGCGCATCAGGCCGATGGCGGCATGCATGCGGGTCAAAGGCGAGCGCAGTTCGTGGGAAATATCGTGCAGCAGGTTCTGCTGCGCCTGCACCAACGCCTTGAGCTGACCGGCCATGCGGTCGCAGTCTTCGGCCAGTTCGACGATTTCGTCACGGCGTTTGCCCAGCCTGGGTTTGACCCGCACCTCGAAACGCCCCTGGGCGACCTGGCTCATTGCTTCGCGCAGCCAGGCCAGCGGGCGAGTCAGGTACAGGCTGCACAGGAAGGCGAACAGCGCACTCATCAGCGTGCCGGTAAACAGCGGGCCCATGCCGCGCGGGCGTGGTGGCTCGCCAATGGTCGTGGCCACCGAAGCGCGCAGCAACAGCGGGCGGCCGTCGCGGTCGCTCAGCGCCTGCTCGAACCGGGCCACTGGCACCGCCCTGCCGGCCAGCAACCGGCCCTGGCTATCGTAAAGGCCCACCTGCACATCCGGCGGCTGCGGCGAGACCTCGAGCAACTGTCGGCCAGCCTGCTCGCCGTAACGTTGCAACAGCTGCAGTTCAGTGGCCAGCAGCGAGCGCAGCGCCGGGGTATCACCACGCAGGTCATTGAGCATGAAGGCGCCCGCGCCCACCAGGAAGGTCAGGGTGTTGGCCAGCCAGAAGGCCAGGAACAGCTTCCAGAACAGGCGCCGGCGCATCATTCGACGATCAGCATGTAGCCCATGCCGCGCACGCTCTGGATCCAGCTGCTGCCATCGGCGCGCGGCCCGAGCTTTTGCCGGATGCTGCTGATGTGCACGTCGATGCGCCGGTCGTAACGGGTCAGCGGCCGGCCCAGGGCATTGAGCGACAGGTCCTGCTTGCTGACCAGCTGGCCGGCCTGGCGGGCCAACGCTTCGAGCAGGCTGAACTCGGAGCCGGTCAGCTCGAGGATGGCAGCGCCCCAGTGCGCCTCGCGTCGACCAGGCCACATCTTCAGGGCACCGCTGCGCACCTGTTCGGGCACCATGCCTTCGCCCATCAGTTGCGGCTGAACACGGCGCAGGATCGCCCGCAGGCGGGCCACCAGTTCGCCGGGGGAGCTGGGTTTGGGCACATAGTCATCGGCACCCAGCTCCAGGCCGGCGATGCGGTCGATGTTGTCGCCACGGGCAGTCAGCAACAGCACCGGTACCTGGCTGCGCGCACGCACACGCCGCAGCACTTCGATGCCCGAAATGCCCGGCAGCATCACGTCCAGCACCACCACCTGATAGTTGCCGGTCAATGCCTGGGCTTCGCCCTCCTCGCCAGTGCCGACGGCGGTGGCCTGGAACCCTTCGCGGGCCAGGTACAAAGAGAGCATTTCGGTGAGTTCGCGGTCGTCGTCGACCAGCAGCACAGGGATCATCAGGGCCAGGAATCGTGATTGCAGGGGTTGCAATGATCCCCCCCGGCGGCCAGCACTGTCACCGCCGGCCGGTCGGACTTTACACATCTTTACCCTCGGCTAACCGCGCCGAACACAGCCCGCCCGTATCCTCATCGCCCGCTGCATGCGGGTTGCCCGCGCTTGCTCCCTCCGAATCCGCTTGTCTGGAACCCTCGATGAACTACCCGCGCCTGTTGCTCTCCGTCCTGCTGCTGAACGCCACGCTGGCCCAGGCCTCCCCCTTCAGGATCGCCGACATCCGCGTCAACGGCCTGCAGC
>NZ_DKHD01000014.1:0-94782 GCF_002453565.1 Pseudomonas sp. UBA6753
CCAACTTTTCGGGGGCAGTCCACCCTGTGGGAGCTGGCTTGCCGGCGATGGGCTGCAAAGCAGCCCCATTGTGGGAGCCGACAAGCATGACCCCATGGGCCATATCACCACTGCAAAAAAATTGCAGTACAGCCGCATTTTTTTGAATTAGCCCAATCTCACCCCACCCGGCAAAATTCCCCCACGAAACCCTGCGGTTTCCATCTCTCCACGGACGGAGCCCCTTGTGCTATTGCAACCGCAATACGAGGCCCAGGCCACCTCGGCTGGGCTTTCTTTTTAACCAGAAAAACTACAGATTCCGATTACCTACATGTCTGCCTCGCGTTCCGAAAGTCGTCTGCAGCGGCTGTTGCCAGCGCCCCTGAATATTCCCCCCAAAGAATGGTTGCGTGCCGGTATCGGCGCGTTGCTCGGCCTGTTCCTCGCCGGCTGGCTGACCAGCATGGCCTATGGCCCCAGCATTGCCTTGCACCTGCTCGGCCCGCTGGCGGCTTCGGCCGTGCTGGTGTTCGCCGTGCACTCGGGCCCGTTGGCCCAGCCCTGGCCGGTGTTGGGCAGCTACGCCCTGGCCGGCGCGGTCGGCCTGGCCATGCGCCAGGGCTTCGGCCCGGAGCTGTGGGTGGCCGCTGCCGCCCTGGGTATCTCGATCCTGGTGATGTGCATGCTGCGCTGCCTGCACCCGCCAGGTGGCGGAGTGGCGGTGAGCGCGGTGCTGGCCGACCCGGGGCTGACCGCCATGGGCGACCACCTGCTGGAGCCGGTGCTGCTCAACGCGGTGATCCTGGTAGCGGTGGCGATCCTCTACAACCGCCTTACCGGCGTGCGCTACCCGAAAGGCGCGGTGCCACGCAAGGACTTGCACCACACCCATGACCCGCTGCCCAGCGAGCGGGTCGGCATCCGTGGAGAAGACCTGGACCAGGCCCTGGAAGAACTGGGCGAGTTCGTCGACGTCACCCGTGACGAACTGGAACGCATCATCCTGGCCACCGAGCAACACGCCCTGCAGCGCAGCCTTGGCGGCATCACCGCAGCCTCGGTGATGTCCCGCGATGTGCAGTTCGCCACGCCCGACACCACTCTGGAGCAGGCCTGGAAAATGCTGGCCAGCCACCACCTGAAAACCCTGCCGGTGCTGCAGCAGGGCAAACTGGTGGGAATCGTCAGCCTCAGCGACCTGGTCGGCCCGGCCATGCAGCGTGGTCGCTTCAGTTGGCGCGGGTTGTTCGGCCGCAAGGCGGTGCGCATGGAGCAGGTGATGAGCCGCCGGGTAATCAGCGTCAGCAGCCAGCACCCGCTGGAGCGCTTGCTGCCATTGCTGTGCGAACAGGGCCTGCATTGCCTGCCGGTGCTCGATGCCGATCAGTTGGTGGGGGTGATCACCCAAACCGACCTGATCGCCGGCCTCAAGCGCCAGCTGCTCAGCAAGGCCGAGGCTTCAGATAACCGGGTCCCAGCGTTGTGACCAGTCGCTGGCGCCGGCGGCTACCAGCCGGCGCAGGATGGCGAAGGCCTGCTGCAGGGCTTCGCTGTCGCGCTTGCGCGGGTACACCAGGAAGGTCGGGTAGGTGAATTCCGGCGCCTGCGGTACCCGCTCGAACACCCCGCTGTCCAGATAGGCCTGCACCACCCGCGTGCGGAAGTAGCCACTGCCGCCCTGGTCGAGTATGAATTGCAAGGCCAGCGGGCCCAGGTTGAAGCTCAGCGCCGGGCGCGCGCAGTCGGGCAGGGCGGCATCGTGCTGGCGACGGAAGGCTTCGCCCCAGTCGATATAGATGTACGGGTCCGGTTGGGCGACCCGGCGCACACGGATCAGCTTTTCCTCCATCAACTGCTCCACCTGCAGGCCCGGACCGTAGGTTGGCTGGTAGACCAGCGCGGCATCCAGCAGGCCCATCTCGACCTTGCGCAGCAGCGATTCGCCGTCGCTCACCTCGCTGCGGATGGCATGGCTGGGCAGCTCGCGGTGCAGGGCACTGACCCAGTCGAGCAACATCGGGTTGCCCAGGCTCACCTCAGCGCCCACGTGCAGCACTTGCTGGCAGCCTTCGGGCAGCGGCAGGTCGCGGCGCGCCGCTTCCCAGGTTTGCACCATCTGGTTGGCATAACTGACGAATGCCTCGCCGTCGCTGGTCAGGCTGGCGCCGTTGCGGCTGCGCACGAACAGCTGGCAGCCCAGTTGCTGCTCCAGGCGCTGCACCCGCGCGGTGATCGCCGTCTGTGACACGAACAGGCGTTCGGCAGCGGCGACCAGGCTGCCGCAACGCACGATTTCCAGAAAGGTACGGGCCTGATCGATGTCCATGGGCTGCTCGGTGGCTGAAGGGGTGGCCTATTCTAGAGGCTTTGCACCGTTATGGGGCGTTTTTGCGTTGTCTGCAAATTTGCAGGTCGGTTGTGACTTTAGTCCCATGGCGGCGCGGGTGTAGCGGTCCATACTCAAGTTTCGCCCTTCAATAACAACAAGTACCGGGTTTCTTTCGATATGAGCTACCAGCACAGCTACGCCCATTCCATTTCCGACCCTGCCGCTTTCTGGGCGGAACAGGCCGCGCACCTGGCCTGGCACCGCAAGCCTGCCCTCACGCTGCAAGACAATGCCGACGGTACCCACCGCTGGTTTGCCGATGGCCGCCTGAACAGCTGCTACCTGGCCCTCGATCACCAGATCGAGCAGGGCCGTGGCGAGCAGCTGGCGCTGATCTACGACTCGCCGGTGACCGGCGTGCAGCAGGCCTACACCTACCACCAATTGCACGACGAGGTGGCGCGCCTGGCCGGGTTGTTGCGCCAGCTGGGGGTGAACAAGGGCGATGGCGTGATCATCTACATGCCCATGGTGCCGCAGGCGGCCATGGCCATGCTGGCCTGCGCGCGGATTGGCGCAGTGCACTCGGTGGTGTTCGGTGGCTTTGCCGCCAACGAGCTGGCCTTGCGCATCGACGATGCCCGGCCGACGCTGCTGCTGACGGCCTCCTGCGGGCTGGAGTTCGACCGGGTAATCGAATACAAGCCGCTGGTCGATCGCGCCCTGCAACTGGCCCGCCACCAGCCGCGCAACGTTCTGGTGCTGCAGCGCCCGCAGGCGCGTGCCCAGTTGCAGCCAGGCCGTGACCTGGACTGGCAGGCCGCATTGGCCAATGCCGAGCCGGTGGCACCGGTGGAGCTGGATGCCGGCGACCCGCTTTACATCATGTATACCTCTGGCACCACCGGCAAACCCAAGGGCATCGTGCGGGAAAACGGCGGCAATGCCGTGGCGCTGTGCTACGCCATGCGCCATATCTACGGCATGCAGGCCGGCGATGTGTGGTGGGGCATATCCGACGTGGGTTGGGTGGTCGGCCATTCGCTGATCGTCTATGGGCCGCTGATGAGCGGCTGCACCACGGTGTTCTACGAAGGCAAGCCGATCCGTACCCCGGACGCCTCGGCCTACTGGCGGGTGGTGGAGCAATACAAGGTCAATGCATTGTTCTGCGCGCCCACGGCCATGCGCGCCATCCGCAAGGAAGACCCCGAGGGGGAACTGATCCGCAAGCACGACCTGAGCTCGCTGCGCCAGTTGTTCCTGGCTGGCGAGAAACTGGATTCCAGCACCCACGAATGGCTGGAACGGGTCAGTGGCAAGCCGGTGCACGACCATTGGTGGCAGACCGAGACCGGCTGGCCGGTCACCGCGCCCTGCGTAGGGCTGGAAGGCAGCGCGGCGAAGCCGGGGTCCAGCAACCGGGCGGTGCCGGGTTACCACGTGCGCGTGCTGGATGACGAGGGCCACCTGCTGGGGCCCAACCACCAAGGCTCGATCGTCATCGCCCTGCCATTGCCGCCCGGGTGCAGCCAGACGCTGTGGGGCGACCACGAGCGTTACCTGCAGGCCTACCTGCGGACCTACCCGGGGTATTACCACACCGGCGATGGTGGATACCTGGACGATGACGGCTTCGTCTACATAATGGGGCGCACCGATGACGTGATCAACGTGTCCGGGCACCGGCTGTCCACCGGCGAGATGGAAGACCTGGTGGCACGCCACCCGGCAGTGGCCGAGTGTGCGGTAATTGGCGTGCATGACGAGATCAAGGGGCAGGTGCCGTTGGCCCTGGTGGTGCTCAAGGACGGCGAGGGCATTGCCGAGGCGCAGTTGCTGGTAGACCTGGTGGGCAGCGTGCGCGAGGAGATTGGCGCGTTGGCGTGCTTCAACCGGGTGCGGTTGGTGAAGCGGCTGCCCAAGACCCGCTCCGGGAAGATTCTGCGGGCGGTGCTGCGCAAGATTGCCGACGGGCAGGACTATGTGCCGCCTTCGACCCTGGATGACCCGGCGGTGCTGGGGGAGATCGAGGCGGTGCTGGCGGATTTGCCCAGGGCGGGTTGATGTTTGGACTTTGCTGGCCTCTTCGCGGGCATGCCCGCTCCCACAGGTATTGCACAGTTCTCAAGGCCTGTGACATCCCTGTGGGAGCGGGCGTGCCCGCGAAGAGGCCGGCCCAGGCAATGCAGTTCTAGGGCCCTACCTGATGCAGCTGCCCCAACCGGCTGCGCGTACGCATCAGGTCGGCAAGCGGCCCGCCCAGGCTTTCTTCCAGCGGCCGTTTGCCGATCACCAGCACCTGCCGGTCCTGGTCATACAGCACATCCACCAGGTTGACGAAGCGCTGCTGCGCTGCCAGTGAACATTCAGACAGATCATCCAGCCCATCGATGATCCACTCATCGTACTGCCCGGCCAGCACCAGGTAGTCGATCACTGCCGTGGCCTTTTCGCACAGGTCATCAAAGCCAAGCACCACCCGCCGGCCATCGACGGCCAGCGCGCGCAGCGGGCGCTTGTTCACTTCCAGCATCACCGGCTGCGGTTCGGGCACCTTCAGCGCCTGGCGCTGCGCTGCATTGCCCGGCCAGACATAGTGGCCCCGGGTAAAGCGCTGATGTTCGCGGTTGGCCGGCAGGCTGCGGAAATCGGTATCGCCCCCCACTTCCAGCACTTCCATCGCGCTGTTGATCAGGCGGATCACCGGCAGGAAACGTTCGTGGTACAGCGGGTTGGGCAGCAGCCCTTCGGGTGCATAGTTGGACGTCACCAGCAGAAACACGCCGCGGCTGAACAACGCATTGAACAGCCGGGTGAGCAGCATGGCATCGCCAATGTCGTGCACATGGAATTCGTCGAAGCACAGCACCTGGCAATCGCCTACCAGCTCGTCGAGGGTCGCGCCCAATGCATCGTCCAGCGCCCGGTGGCGGTGCATGCCCTGGTGCAGGCGGGCGAAGAAGTCATGGAAGTGCAGGCGCAGCTTGGCCTGCACCGGCACCGCCTGGAAAAAGCCATCGAGCAGCCAGCTCTTGCCCCGGCCTACCGAACCGTACAGGTACAGGCTGCGCGGCTGGCCTTGTTCGAGCTGCGCCAGTTGTTCGGCCATGCAGTGGATCACCCGGCGTTGGCCGTCGCTGAGCTGGTAACCGCGGCTGTGCGCCTTGTCCTCGAACCAGCCGAGCAGTTCGCTCTGGTTGGCGGCGGCGCCGCGCAGGCGTTGGCCAAGCTGGCGTAGCGGGGTAGGGATCCAGGCAGGCAAAAGCAAAGCTCCTTGGGCGATGGCGGGGCAGCGTGCAGCTTGCCCGAGGACGGCCATTTTGACCAATACAGAAAGTGCGCGGCAATCATCGCCTGACGAGATAGGTTTGCCATGGCAGGCGTACAGTAGAGGCTGGAGCCGATGCGAGGAGGGGCGAGCATGCACGCCGACCATGATCTGCAGCGTTTCGTCGAGGCGCAGAACCCTGTGTATGACCAGGTGATGCAGGAGCTGCAGGCCGGGCGCAAGCGCAGCCACTGGATGTGGTACGTGTTCCCGCAGCTCGATGGCCTGGGCCACAGCGCCATGGCCGAACGCTATGCGCTGGCCGGTATCGACGAGGCCCGTGCCTACCTGGCTCATCCGCTGCTTGGCCCACGCCTGGAGGCCTGCGTGACTGCGCTGTTGCAGCACAGCGACAAGAGCGCCCGTGAAATGCTCGGCAGCCCCGACCACCTCAAGCTGCGCTCGTGCCTGACCCTGTTCGCCCGGGCGGCGCCCGACAACCCGTTGTTCCAGCTGGCGCTGGTGCAGTTTTACGGCGGTGATCAGGACGCCCTGACCCTGGCCATGTTGCAGGGTTAGCTCAGGCCTTGTGCTCCAGTTGACGCTCGATCATGTACTTCACTGCCAGCCGACGTTCTTTCAGGCGGCGCAGATCATCATCCTCGAAGTTGCCCGCCGAGATCGACTCGGCGGCCAGCACCTGGTTGTCGATGTCCATGTACTCGTCCAGCAGCCGGTCCAGTGCCTTGTCCTGCTGACGGCGTTGCTGGACGATTTCGCGCGGGTAGTGCAAGTCCTGGTAAAGGTCGTGGGAGACAGGCATGGGGTCCTCCTTGGTCAATGCAGATGGCTCATCTGATTGGAAGGGAGAAGAGCGATTGTGTTGAAGCCAAGCGGGCGGAAAACGACGGATGGTCGCCGCGCCAACCCCGAAAATGACTAACTCGCTGTTTTTTGGTAATTTTTTTTCATCAGGGGGTTCACAGGCCGAAAGTTTGTTGTTAAAGTGCCGCGCATTCCAAGACAACAACCCAGTTGTCACTCAGTTGGAATTGTCAGGGCAGCAAACGCTGCATCCGATACAGGGGCGTCGCCAAGCGGTAAGGCAGCAGGTTTTGATCCTGCCATGCGTTGGTTCGAATCCAGCCGCCCCTGCCATTTTCTTGCTTCAAACGTATCTCGGTCCGGTGCTTGGAAAGACAAGCGCTGGGCTTTGTCGTTTCCGCAGGTTTTGTCGCGGGTTGTTCGGTCACCTCGCAGTTCCAAACATCTCGTTCAGCAAGCGGGCCAGTTCATCGGCCTGTACCGGCTTCTGGATCACCAGGCTGCCCGGCAACTCCAGCCCCTGCAATTCTGCATAACCGGTTAGCAGTACCACCGGCAGGTGCGGGTACCGCTCGCGTGCCGCCAGTGCCAGTTGCGCACCGTTGAACTCGGGCATGGCGAAATCGCTCAGTAGCAGGTCGATCTGCTCATCCAGCAAGGCCAAGGCTTGTTCGCCACTGTGCGCCTGGCGCACCTGGTAGCCGTACTGGCGCAACACATCACCGAGCATGTCGCGTACCAGGTGGTCGTCATCCACCAGCAGCACGGTGCGATTACGGCCGCTTTCGCTTATCGAGTGGCTTAACAGCGACGGCACCGGTTCGTTGACGGCTTCACCCTTGACTGCCGGCAGATACACGGCCACCTGCGTACCACGCCCAGGTGTGGCGTCGATGCGCACGCCACCCCCGGACTGTTTGGCGAAGCCGAATACCTGGGCCAGGCCCAGGCCCGAGCCCTTGCCGATATCCTTGGTGGTGAAGAACGGCTCGAACACCTTGGCCAGCACCTCTTCGCTCATGCCGCAGCCGGTATCGCGGATGCTCAGCATCACGTACTCGCCAGGGTCCGGGTCTTCCGGGCGCTGCGGGCGGGCGTCGATCCGGGTGTTGCGGGTCGACAGCGTCAGTTGGCCGCCGTCGGGCATGGCATCGCGGGCATTGATCGCCAGGTTGAGAATGATCATTTCGGTCTGGGTCGGGTCGGTCAGCGCCTGCCACAGGGTTGGTTCCAGGTCCAGGCGCACCGAGACATTGCCGCCCAAGGTGCGGCGCAGCAACTCTTCCAGGCCGGCCAGGGTGCGGTTGAGGTTCAGCGCCACCGGTTCCAGGCGTTGGCGGCGGGAGAAAGCCAGCAACTGCGAGGTCAGCTTGGCGCCGCGCTCGCCGGCTTCGCGGATGTGCGTGAGCCGCGCACGGGCTTTTTCAACGTCGGCTTTGGCCAGGTCGCGCTCGAGGAAGCTGGCACCGGTGAGGATTACCGTCAGCAGGTTGTTGAAGTCGTGAGCCACACCGGCGGTCAGCTGGCCGACCGCTTCAAGCCGCTGCATCTGCTGCAGCGCGGCCTCGATACGTTCGCGTTCGGCGATCTGCTCGCGCAGGCGGGCGTTGGCTTCGGCCAGGCCCAGGGCGGCTTCGCGCTCGCTGGTGATGTCGCGCGCCACCACGTACAGCAGGGTGTCTTCCGGCACCACCACCCACGACAACCAGCGTTGCTGGCCACCGGCATCCAGGATACGCCCGACAAAACGGGCGCTGGTGCGGCCATGGGCGAGGGCGGCCAGTTCGGTGAGCAGCAGTTCCTGGTCGGGCTCGGGCAGCAGGTGCAGCAAGGACGACTGGCTCAGGCGTTCGCGGGACAAGCCAAGGCTGGC
Organism: Pseudomonas sp. UBA6753; assembly: GCF_002453565.1. Classification (NCBI taxonomy): domain Bacteria; kingdom Pseudomonadati; phylum Pseudomonadota; class Gammaproteobacteria; order Pseudomonadales; family Pseudomonadaceae; genus Pseudomonas; species Pseudomonas sp. UBA6753. The sequence goes on from NZ_DKHD01000014.1 coordinate 8,281, forward strand.
TTCCCAGGCGGGGTTCAGCGCGACTGGGGTCAGGTCCTTGTTGAGCACGGCCAGCAAGTCCTGCGACAGCTCCCAGGCACGGTCGCGTTCGCGGGTGCGGCGCTCGACCCTTTCACCCAGCATCTCGTTGAGCTGGCGCAGTGCCTGGTTGGCCAGGCGCTGGGCATGGATGTCCTGCAGCACCCCGGAAAAACGCATGCACTTTCCGTCGACGAACTGGCTCTGGCCACTGCTGAGCAGCCAGCGCGGTTCCAGGCCAGCGGGTTGGGCGATGCGGAATTCGACCCGATACAGGCCGCCACTTTCCGGGCACATGGCGTGCTCCACCGCCTCGCGCACCTGCGGCAGGTCGTCGGGGTAGATGCCGGCGTAAAACACTTCGAGGCTCATTTCGGTATCGGCGGGCAGGCCGAACAGGGTCTTGCAGCGGTCATCCCACAACAACAGGCCTTCTTGCGGGCGCATGTCCCAGGTGCCCATGCCGGCAGCGTCGATGGCAATGCGTGCACGTGCCTCGACGTCGGCCAGGGCTTCTTCGGCGCGGCGCCGGCGCTGGCGCTCCTGCACTTCGGTCAGGGCCCGGCGTACGGCCTTGGGCAGCAGCGGCAGGTTCTTCTTGAGTACATAGTCGGTGGCGCCCAGGCGGATCATTTCCACCGCATGTTCTTCGCCATAGATGCCAGACAGGAAGATGAACGGAATGTCCGGTGCCAGGCGCTGGGCGATGGCCAGCACTTCGGTGCCGGACGAGCCCGGCAGCACGCAGTCGCACAGGATCAGGTCGTAGCGGGCCTCGCTCAGGGCTTGCTCGACACCGGCATGGTCGAACACCAGTTGCGCCTGCACCTGCAGCCCGCTGCGCTCCAGGCGCATCAGGGTCAGTTCGGCGTCCATCGAGTTGTCTTCGACTATCAGCAGTTTCAGCGGCGTTGGCTGCATCGTCGCGGGCACCTCAGATGCTGCCACGCCGGTTCAGGCGCAGCGAGCCGGGTGGCGGTTCGTTGAGTACCGCCCAGAACACCCCCAGGTCGGAAATGGCGGCGACGAATTCCTTGAACTCCACCGGCTTGACCACGTACGCGTTCACCCCCAGCTCGTAGGCGCGCAGCAGGTCGGGCTCCTCGCGCGAGGACGTCAGCATCACCGTCGGGATGCTGCGCAGTTCGGCGGTGGCGCGTACTTCCTTCAGCACCTCCAGGCCGTCGACCTTTGGCAGTTTCAGGTCCAGCAGTAACACGGCGGGGTTGCCATCGTCACGTTGGGCATAGGCATTGCGCCGTAGCAGGTAGTCGAGTGCCTCGGCACCGTCACGCAGCACGATGACCTCGTTGGCCAACTGGCTGCGCTCCAGCGCCAGGAGCGTCAGCTCCAGGTCCCGTGGGTTGTCTTCGACCAGCAGGATGGGTTTGAGCATGATGGTAGCGGTGCCTCAGGTAGTCGCGGGGTAGCGCGGGAGGGTGAAGTGGAAGGTTGCACCCTGGCCAACCTTGCCATGGGCCCAGACCCGGCCGTCGTGGCGTTCGATGATGCGACGCACGCTGGCCAGGCCGATCCCGGTGCCTTCGAAGTCTTCCATGCGGTGCAGGCGCTGGAACACGCCGAACAGTTTGTTGGCGTAGGCCATGTCGAAGCCCACGCCGTTGTCGCGAATGCAGATCTCGGTTTCGCCCGGGTGTTGCACGGCACTGATGCCGATGCGCGCCGGGGTGCGCCCACGTGTGTATTTGATGGCGTTGGCCAGCAGGTTGTGCAAGGCCATGTTGATGAACGCCGGGTCACCGACCACCTTGGGCAACTGGGCAATGTCCCAGACAATTTCGCGGTTTTGGTAGTCGGGCGCCAGTTCGCTGCGAATGGCCTCGACCAGGGCGTTGAGGTCGACCTCGGACAGGCGCAGGGCAGAGCGGCCCATTTGCGAGAAGTTGAGCAGGTTGTCGACCAGGCTTCCGGCAAAATGCGCGGCTTCCTCGATGTGTTGCAGAAAGCGCCTGCCGCGCTCGCTGAGGCCCTGGCCCTCGATTTCGCCGAGCAGTTCGGAGTAGCCGGCAATATGGCGCAGGGGCGCGCGCAGGTCATGGGACACGCTGTAGGAAAACGCTTCGAGCTCCTTGTTCGATCGGCGCAGCTCCCCAGCCAGCTGCGCCAGTTCCTCGGCCTTGCGCAGGACAATGCCGAGCACTGCCGTGCGCAGCTCCTGCACGCCTTCGATGACCAGTGGGTGCCAGGGTTCGCAGTAGCCGCGCAGTTTTTCCTGCCAGCTTTCGAAACTGTGCCGCGGGTCGAGGTTGCCCTGCGGCCCGACCTGTTTGTTCGGCTGCCCGGCCCAGTTCACCGTGCGCACCTGCTCGGGGCGGAACCACAGCAGGTAGTGCGAGTGGATCTGCGAAATGGCCACTGCCAGCACACCGCCTGCATGGGCCGCGAGCTCGGGCAGTTCATCGATGTCGCGGCGCAGGTTGTCGCTGTGGAACACGCTCTCTTCGCCACGCTGGGAGAGCCAGTGCACCAGGGCGTTTACCTGCGCGGCCGGAGGGGTCTTGCCGATCAGGTCGCAACGTTCGGCGGATATGACCGCGGCACCTTGGGCGCCGGCGAAGGTCAGCAGTACTTCCGGCAAGTCGCGCAGGCCGTCGCCGACACTGTCATGGTCGGCCATGGACGAGATCATGCGCACGATGTGTTGGCGCAGCTCCAGCAACTGGCGAGTGTTGGCGTGGGACTCGCGCGACTCGATCTGCAGCGACAGCACACTGGCCAGCAGTTCGCAGGCGGTACGGGTGCGCAGGTCCACCGGGCGCGGCTGTTCGTGATGACAGGACACCAGCCCCCAGAGTTGCCCGTCGACCACGATCGATAGCGACATCGATGCCAGGGTACCCATGTTGCGCATGTACTGCAGGTGCACTGGCGACACGCTGCGCAGCGCGGCAAAGCTCAGGTCCAGCGGCTTGCCGGTGCGCGGGTTGGCAGCGGGCAGCAACGGCGAGGCCTGGTAGTTGGCGTCCTCGATCACGCGGATGCGGTTGATTCGGTACAGCTCGCGCGCCTGGCGCGGTATGTCCGAAGCGGGGAAACACAGGCCCAGGTAGCTCGGGTACCCCGGGTCGGCAACCTCGGCCAGCACCTGGCCGTTGCCTTCGGCATCGAAGCGATAGGCCTTGACCCTGCCAAAGCCGGTGATGCGCTTGAGCTGCAGCACGGTTTGCTGCAGCAGTTCCTCGAGGCTGCCGGCCTGGTGCAGGCGGCCTACGAAGCTGCGCACCAGCGGGTAGTAGTCGCCTTGCCCGGCAAGGTCCGCCGGCAGACGAGGGGGTTCGAATTCGGCGATCAGCACCTGGTCGTGACGATGGACCAGCAGGTGCAGGTTGCCGCGGCAAGGCGCGTCCTGGCGCAGGTGCACATCGCTGATGTGGAACGGAAAGACCTCGTCCTGCGGCAGGCGCGCCAGGTGCAGGCGCAGGTCGAAGGCACCGCTGACCAGTTCGGCGAACTCGCGACCTATCAGTTCACTGGCCGGTATGCCCAGCCAGTGTTCGACATTTTCACTGGCCTGGAGTACCCGCATGTCGGTTTCGTCCAGCACCAGCAGGAAACCGTGGGGCTGGATGCTGCCAGGCAGCTGGATCGGCTCCTGGGCGCAGCGCTCGAGGGCTTGGGTGAGCGTGCTGTCTGCAATCATCTATGAAAACGCTCCTGTCGTGTCCTTCCATGCATGCCGCATGAGTCTAGGCAGGATGAAGGGGATACACCCTAACAGAATATCGGCCCAGATAACGGCCTTTGGCCATTTGAGGAGAATGTCGGCGATGCGTTCTGTGTCGTGCGGCTTTTTTTTCAGGTGGTAGCGCTTTTTGGCTAATACAAAAAAATGGCTCGATGCCAGCAGCGTGATGCCACTCCGCTGCTACGCTCAGGTCAGCAGACATCGACAAGGATAATTAGGTGACGGAGCGCTACCTGGCCGCCCTGTTGGGCCTTATGTTGAGCAGCAGCGCCATGGCGGCGGACTTCCTGGTGGAGGTGCGGGTGCTGGTGCAGCGCGGCTGCATGCTGGTCAACCAGCCCCGCGATGCCGGGGCACAGGCACTGGGGCGCATCGACATGGGCGCTGCTGCACGGCTGGATGGCCCTGGCGCGCCGCTCACCGGCGCGCTGTTGAGCCAGCGCCCGCCACGCCTGGAATGCAATCCCCACACTCCCTATCAGGTCCGCGTCGACGGTGGTCAGCATGGCGGCGTCGGCGATTTGCGCTACCTGGCCAGTGACGATGCCACGGCCCGGCCCATCCCGTATCGCCTCTACCGCGACGCTGCCTGGCGCGAACCGCTGGCGGTGAATGTGGCGCATTCGGCGCGGATGCCGGACAGCGGTTCGGTCGAGCTGCCGTTGTTTGCTCGGATCGACAAGCTGGCCTGGGTACCGCCTGCAGGCTTGTACGCCGACCTGCTCAAAGTCACCGTCAGCTGGTAGGGATGCCGCCATGCACAAGGACGCGACGCCATGAACCGTACCTCGATCCTGCTGCTTTCCCTGGGCCCGCTGCTGGTGCCCGGTGGTGCCGCGCATGGCACCAGCACCGGTTTCATCCAGGCGCGGCTGGTGATCAGCACCGCTTGCCAGATCAGCAGCAACGAGACGCAACCGGCAACGGTGGGTAACCCCGGCCTGATGGACTTCGGCGAGCGCGGACCGAACTGGGACCAGCCGCTGCGCAGCCGGGTTGATGATGTGAGCGGCGAAGGCAGCCTGCAGATCAGTTGCACGCCCGAGGTGCGGGCGTTCAACGTGCGCATCAACGGCGGCCTGAATGGCAGCGACGGCATACGGCGCCTGAGCAACGGCCGCGAGCTGATCCCCTATCAACTGGCGATCGACCCAGGCGGTAACAGCCGCTACGGCATCGGCCAGGCGCGTGCCTTCACCATCAGCAGTACCCGGCAGATACCGATCCCCATCTACGGTGTGGTGGTGGCGCAACCGCGCGCGCTGCCGGCCGGCCTTTACCGTGACACCCTGAGGGTGACCCTGGACTGGTAACAACGCAAGGAGACTTCGATGAGAACGAACCTTTCACGCTGCATCCTCACCGGCCTGGGGCTGATGCTGGCTTCCCAGGCCCAGGCCGCCACGACCGGGACCATCGACTCGAAGCTGACCTTGACCGCGGCGTGCCAGGTCAATGGCAGCTCGGGCACTTCGGGGGTGAACTTCGGCGCCCTGGACTTCGGTACTCGCGATGCCCTGTTCACCAGCGCAGACGCCCAGGTGATCGGCGGCGGAGGAGGGGCGATCAGCATTCTCTGCTCGGCTGGCACGGTACCGGTGATCCGCGTGGGGGCAGGCGTCCACGATGGCCAGTCGACCGGGGGCAGCCGTGCGCTGGCGGATGGCGCCGGCAACTTCGTGCCGTACGACTTCTACACCGATTCCGGGCGCACGCAGGTGCTGGCCATCAACGGCACCATCACCTTGCCGACCAGCAGCGGTACGGCCCAGACCGTCAACCTGTATGGCCAGGCGCGCGGCAAGGCCGGCCTGCCGGCGGGGGTGTACACCGACACTGTGTCCGTCGAGCTGTCGTTCTGAACCATGCGCAGCTGGCTGGCGGGCGGCCTGAGCGGCCTTGGCGTGCTGCTGGCCGCGCCTCTGGATGCGGCGACCACCAGCAGCTTCCAGGTGACGGCGCAGATCGTTGCCGGGTGCCTGGTTGTGGGCGGTGTGAGCAGCTTCGGGACGCTCGACTACGGTTCGCAATCGGCGCTGGCCAGCGGAGTCATCGGCACCTCGTTGGGCGGCAGCACGGTGACCTTCCAGTGCACCCCGGGGGTGGCCTTGAGCATGAGCGTGGATGGCGGGCAGAACAGTGCCAGTGGCACACGCAACCTCAAGCGTACGGGCGGCACGCAGGTGCTGGCCTACCAGTTGTACCGGGACGCGGCATACAGCCAGAGCCTGGGGATCGGCCAGAGCGTGGCCGTGAGCTACACCGACCCGACGGCGATCAAGCTGCCGGTGTACGGGCGGGTCCAGCTGACTGGCACGCAGCCGGCGGGGACCTACACCGATGTGGTGCAAGTGACGGTGACCTGGTGAGTTCACCGGCACCAACGACCGGTATTCAAGGAGAGCTTCATGGGGGCAGGCGCGAAGTGGGCGCGTGGATTGATCGGAGCATTGTGGCTGGCGAGCCTGCCGGCCGGGGCGGCCACCTCGGTGCTGATCTGGCCGATCGACCCGGTGCTGGAGGCTGACCAGAAGGCCGGCGCACTGTGGCTGGAAAACCGCGGCACGGCACCGGCCAACCTGCAGGTGCGGGTGTTCGCCTGGCGCCAGGGTGACTACCAGGAACAGTACCAGGCGCAGCGCGAGATCATTGGCAGCCCGCCGGTGGCCAACATCGCCCCCGGGCAGAAGCAACTGATCCGCCTGACCCGCACCGGCCCCTCGCCAGTCGGCCAGGAGCAGGCCTACCGCATCATCATCGACGAAATTCCGCCCGCCATCCCCGTCGACAAGGCCGAGCCCGGCACCACCGCGGCGATCCGCCTGCAGATGCGCTACTCGGTACCCCTGTTCGTCTACGGCGAAGGCCTGTGGGGCAAGGCCGATCCCGCTGGCAAGCGCAATGCCGAGGGCGTCGGCAAGCCGCAACTCAGCTGGCGTGCGGTGACCGTGCAGGGCAAGCCGTACGTGGAGCTGCGCAACACCGGCGCGGTGCATGCGCGGCTGACCGATGTGGTGGTGCAGCAGGGCAGCCAGAGCAAGCCACTGGCCGATGGCCTGCTGGGTTATGTGCTGCCGGGGGCCAGCATGCGCTGGCCGGCACCGCTGGCACCAAGTGCCGGCAGTGTGCTGAAGGGGAGGGTAAACGGCCAGAGCAGCGCGGACGCCATCCGCCAAAGCCAATGAACCTGCGCCTGAATGCCGCGCAGGGGCCAGGGAGGACCCGGCAATGGTTGGAAACCGTGTGTGAGGTGGCTGACAGCGAGGACGCACCGCTGGTGCCTGGGGCTGGCCCTGGTCGGCCCTGGCCTGGTGCTGGCCGACGACCTGCCGCCACCACCCACGGAGCTGTCCGCGATCGCCGATGCCACGTTGTACCTCGAGCTGCTGGTGAACCAGATGCCCAGGGCTGAACTGGTGCCGGTGCAGCAGCGCGCCGGGCAGTTGTACCTGGACAGCGAGGTGTTGCGGGCGGCCGGCGTCTCCCTGCCAGGCAACCCGCAGGGCGAGGTGGCCCTGGAGGCCATCGCCGGGCTGCACGCCGACTACGACAGCCAGAACCAGCGCCTGCTGCTGCAAGTGCCGCCGGCCTGGCTGCCCGACCAGCAGCTGGGCGACCGCAACCTGTACCCGGCCAGCGATGCGCGCAGCAGTTTCGGCGCCTTGTTCAACTACGACCTGTACCTGAACGACACCGATGACGGCGGCAGCTACCTGGCGGCCTGGAACGAACTGCGTCTGTTCGACAGCTGGGGTACGTTCTCCAGCACCGGGCAATGGCGCCAGTCGTTCAATGGTGCGCCGACCGACGACACGCGCCAGGGCTTCTTGCGCTACGACACCACCTGGCGCTTCACCGACGAGCAGCGCCTGCTGACCTACGAAGCCGGTGACCTGATAACCGGGGCCTTGCCCTGGACCAGCTCGGTGCGGGTCGGTGGCCTGCAGTTGTCGCGCGATTTCGCTGCGCGCCCCGACCTGGTCACCTATCCGCTGCCGGCGTTCTCCGGTGAAGCGGCGGTACCGACCTCGCTGGACCTGTTCATCAATGGCTACAAGTCCAGCACCAGCGAATTGCAGCCGGGCCCCTACACGTTGACCAACGTGCCGTTCATCAACGGCGCCGGGGAGGCGGTGGTGGTTACCACCGATGCCCTTGGCCGGCAGGTGTCGACCACCTTGCCGTTCTACGTCACCAGCAGCCTGCTGCAGCAGGGCCTGAGCGACTATTCGGTGGCAGCCGGCAGCCTGCGCCGTGACTACGGGGTGCGCGATTTTGCCTACGGCCCCGGGGTTGCTTCGGCCAGCCTGCGCTACGGGGTCAGCGACATCTTCACCCTGGAGACCCATGCCGAAAGCGCCGAATCGCTGATGCTGGGGGGCCTGGGCGGCAACATGCGGCTGGGCAACCTCGGCGTGCTCAACGCGGCCCTGGCGCAGAGCCGGTTCGACGGCGACAAGGGCCACCAGGTCGCCCTCGGTTACCAGTACAACAGCCAGCGCATCGGCTTCAGCTACCAGCGCCTGCAACGCCATGGCGACTATGCCGACCTGACCCGGGTCGACAGCCGGGACATACAGCTGAGCCAGCGCAGCGAACAGGTCACGTTGAGCCTGAACCTGAACGAGTACGGCAACATCGGCGCCGGCTATTTCGATGTGCGCGCCGGCGACGGTACACGAACCCGGTTGATCAACCTGAGCTACAGCAGGCCGCTGTGGGGCAACAGCAGCGTGTATCTGTCGGCCAACCGTGAAGTGGGGGACAGCCAGTGGGCGGTGCAGGCGCAACTGGTGATCCCGTTCGACCTGCACGGCACCCTGGCCCTGGGCATGGAGCGCAGCCAGCAAGGCGAAAGCCTGCAGCGGGTCAATTACAGCCGCGCGACGCCGGTGGGTGGTGGTGTCGGTTACAACCTGGGCTACGCCGCCGGTAGCGAGCGCGATGCCTACCGCCAGGCCGATGTCACCTGGCGCCTGCAGTCGGTGCAGTTGCAGGCCGGTGTGTATGGCAGCAGCGGCGAGATGACCCGCTGGGCCGACGCCAGTGGCTCGCTCGTGTGGATGGATGCCGGGCTGTTCGCTGCCAACCGCATCGACGATGCCTTCGTGGTGGTCAGCACCGGTGGTTACGCCGATGTGCCGGTGCGCTATGAAAACCAGGAAGTCGGCCGCACCGATGCCGATGGCCACCTGCTGGTGCCGTACAGCAGCGGTTACTACCGCGGCAAGTACGAGATCGACCCCATGGACTTGCCACCAGACATCCTCGCGCCGGAAGTGGAGCAGCGGGTGGCGGTGCGCCGGGGCAGTGGCTACCTGCTGGAGTTCCCGCTCAGGCGCGTGCTGGCGGCCAGTGTCGAACTGGTGGACGCCGACCGGCAGGTGCTCAAGCTGGGCAGCCGTGTCACCCATGCAGAAAGCGGCAGCCAGGCGGTGGTCGGTTGGGATGGCCTGGTGTATCTGGAGAACCTGGCGCCGCATAACCGCCTGCAGGTGGAGCTGGAAGGGGGCGGGCAGTGCCAGGTGGCGTTCGACCTGCCTGAAGCACAAGGTTCGATCCCCTTGATCGGCCCGTTGGTGTGCAAGTGAAGGCCTGCTGGCGTGGTTTGTGGGCCTGCGCCTTGTTGTTGTGGGCGGGCTCGGCCTGGGCCAAGTGCACATCAGTGCTGACTACGCCGGCGGCGTTTGGTTCGCTCAACTCGACCCAGGTACGTGGCGCGGTACAGACAGCTTCCAGTACCAACTCGGGCCTGCAATGCAACGGTTCGGTGATCAGCGTGCTCAGCAGCACCGACTCCTTCAAGATCAAGGTCACCTCTACCACCAGCGGGCTGGTAGGCCCTACCGGGGATGTGATCCCCTACACGCTGTATGCCGACGCCACGACCACCTATCCGATTACCCGTGGCACCGCCTTCGAATTCAGGACCACCGGCATCCTCGACTTGCTCGGGTTGCTCAACGGTACACCGAAGAACGTACCCATCTACATGCGCACGCAGCTAGGCAGCAACGTATCGGCCGGGTTGTATCAGGAAACCCTCACTGTCGAGTGGACCTGGGACTATTGCGACGGGATTGGTGTTGGCGGGCTTTGTATAGGGCGAGACCAGGGCACTGGTACCAAGACCCTGCTGGTGAGCATGACGGTGACCAACGACTGCCAGATCACCACACCCAGCATCAATTTCGCCAGCGCGCCGGTGGTGGCGGGGTTCGGTACGGTTAGCCAGAGCCTGAGCGTGTCGTGCACCAAGGGCAGCAACTACACCGTGGGCCTGGATGACGGGCAGAACGTGGCCAATGGGCGGCGGCGGATGAAGTCGGCGGCCAACAACTACCTGGCCTATGACATTTTCAAGGGCGCCGGTGCGGTGCGCTGGGGTTCGACAGGGGCTGCGCGACGGGCCAGCACCGATGCCGATGTGAACCCCGGCACGGGGACCGGCACCGGTAGCCAGGTGTTCAACTACAACGCCAAGGTCTACACCGACCAGGCTACACCCCCGGCTGCGACCTATACCGACAGCGTGCTTCTGGATGTGCAGTTCTGAGCGCAGGATTGCTATCGGCCGAGGGACCTTGTGGGAGCGGGCGTGTCGAGGCGTCGAACCGCCGCGAACACCGGCGAAGCCGGTGCCATACACCGCGTTGGATTCTTCGCGGGCACGCCCGCTCCCACAGGCTCAGCGCAAATCGCCAACCATCTTCGCCAATGTCTCCAGCACCGCCCCGGCCAACGCCTTCGAGCGCGCCCCCGACCACCCGGTGACGGCATCCGGCGCGTCGTCATGGTCCTTGAACGGCATTTCCAGGGTCAGTGACAGGCAGTCATGCGCCATCCCCACCGCATTGCAGGCCAGCGTCGTGTTGGCTTGCCCCGGTTCGTCGCGGGTGTAGCCATGCACGGTCTGGAAGTCGCGGGTCAGGCTGCACAGGGTGCTGCGGAACTGCTCTTCCAGCTTGGCCAGACGCGGCGTGTAGCCGGGGTTGCCCTCGCAGGCTGCGGTGAACACATGGGGAATCTCCTCGTCGCCATGCACGTCGATGAACGCATCCACGCCGTATTGCTTCATCTGCGCCTGGGCGAAGAACACCTCGGGGCTGAGCTCGACGCTGGCGTCCTGCCAGGCACGGTTGAGGTCCTTGCCCTTGAAGTTGGTGCGCAGGTGGCCGAGGAAGGCGCCGTCGGGGTTCATGTTGGGGATCAGGTACAGGTCGGCCTTGGCCAGCAACTGCTGGATCACCTCGTCGTTGGCCTGCAGGCGGTCGATCACGCCCTCCATGAACCATTCGGCCATGTGTTCGCCCGGGTGTTGCTGGGCAATCAGCCACAGCTTGCGCTTGCCTGCGGCGCCATCACCGGCGCGCAGCAGGGGAATGTCGCGGCCCTGTACGCTGCGGCCACTGGCGAGCAATTCGACCCCCGGCAGTTGCCGTGCGCGTTCGATCAGTTGGTTGTGGCGCGCGCGCGGGTAGGGCTCGAAGTAGGCGAACCAGATGTGTGGCTGTTCGGCCTTTACCTCGAACGACAGCGCCGTGCCGTCGAACTGGCTGGGGACGCGAAACCAGGTTTGCTGGTCGTAGGAGGCCACGGCGTTGTAGCCGCTCCAGGCGTTCTTGTAGGAGGAACCGGAGGCGTTGTCGAGGCTGAAGCGATGGATCTGGCCCGGCGTCAACCCGCTGACCTTGAAGTGGAACCACTGGTAGTGGCCGCTGTGGGTGTCCGGGCGGATGGCCAGGTGCACCTGGGCCGGGTTGCTGGCATCCAGCACCTGGATGTTGCCGGAGTCGAAATCGCAGTCGATCTGCAGGGGGGACAGCGTCACGGTCATGTACCGGGCTCCTTCTGGGGCTTTGTTGTGAGGGTACTGTACACGGCTTGACAGGGTTGCTGTGCGAGATCAGCAACGCGTGGGCGATATCATACGTTTCCTACAGGCTATTTGAAGAACTGACTCGGCGTGATACCGAACTGGCGCTTGAACATGCTGGCGAAGGCACTTGGGCTGTCATACCCCAGCGTCCCCGCCACATCGATGATCCGCTCGCCCAGGGCGATCCGCTCCAGTGCCTGCATCAGCCGCGCCTGCTGGCGCCACTGGCCGAAGGTCATGCCGGTTTCCTTGCGGAACAGGCGCTGGATGGTCTTTTCGTCCACCCCCAGCTGCTGGCCCCAGTCGGCCACGGTGGCGTTATCGTCAGGCCGCTCGTGCAGCGCGGCGCAGATTGCCCGCAGGCGCTTGTCGCCGGGCTGCGACAGCTTCAGCGGCAGGGTCGGCAGCACGCAGATCTCGTCGAGGATCAGGCGCATCACCCGGGCTTCACGCGAGTCTTCGGCAAACGGCGCGGTAAAGCCGACGGAGGCCTTGATCAGTTCGCTGAGCAACGGCGAGATGCTGATAGCCTTGCTCTGCAAGGGCAACTGCACTGCCGCGTCGGTGCGCACGAACACACTGCGCATCTTCACATCGCCCACGCAGCGGATCGCGTGCACCTGGCCGCAGGGCATCCATACGCCGCGGCTGGGTGGCACGGTCCAGCGTTCGTTACCGGACTCGACGATCATCAGGCCTTTGATGGCATAGATCAGTTGGTGCTTGGCATGGCTGTGGGGCTCGATGAACCAGTCGGTCGGGTAGTCCGTCGCACGGCTGCCCACCTCCCAGCTCCACTCATCCACCTCCACCAGCAATTCGTGCTGCGGCTTCAGCATTTCGACCTCTTGTACGGGCAGCCTGGCGCGCCCACTTTAACAGCAGCGGCTGGGGCGGGCTTGCGAGCGGGTTGCCGGCAGCAGCGCGGTGGCCAACCCCAGCAGCGGCAGGAACGAGATGACCTGGTACACCCACTCGATGCCATGCCGGTCGGCCAGTTCGCCAAGCCCGGCAGCGCCGATGCCGCTGATACCGAACATCAACCCGAACATCACCCCCGACACCATGCCGACCCGGCCCGGCACGGCCTCCTGGGCGTACACCACCAGGGCGGCGAAGGCCGAGGACATCACCAGGCCGATGGCCACCGCCAGCACCGCCGTCCAGGCCAGGTTGGCGTAGGGCAGGGCGAGGGCGAAGGGCGCCACGCCGAGGAACGAGACCCAGATCACCGCCTTGCGCCCGATACGGTCACCCACCGGGCCACCGGCGAAGGTGCCCAGTGCCACGGCCGCGAGGAACACGAACAGGTACAGCTGGCTGTGCTGCACGCTCAGGCCGAAATGCTCGATCAGGTAGAAGGTGAAGTAGTTGGTGAACGAGGCGATGTAGACGAACTTGGCGAACATCAGCACGGCGATAACCGCCACCGCACGCCACATGGCACCACGCGACAGGCCGGGGGCCTGCTGGCCGGCGAAGGACTTGAGCCGTGTCTGGCCGTGGCGCACGGTCCAGCCGGTCACCCGCAGCAGCACGAATACCGCCAGCGCGGCCGCCAGCATGAACCAGGCAATGGCCGGCTGGCCGTGCGGAATGACGATGGCAGCGGTCAGCAACGGGCCGAGGGCCGAGCCGGTGTTGCCACCGACCTGGAAGGTCGATTGCGCGGTGCCGAAGCGCCCACCGGAGGCCATCCTGGCCACTCGCGAGGCTTCGGGGTGGAAGGTCGCCGAGCCCACGCCGACCACCGCGGCGGCCGCCAGCAGCATTTCATAGCTGCTGGCGAAGGCGAGCAGGGCGATGCCCACCAGCGTCACCAGCATGCCAGCCGGCAGCAGGTAGGGTTGCGGGTGCTTGTCGGTGTACAGGCCGACCCAGGGTTGCAGCAGGGACGCGGTCACTTGGTAGATCAGGGCGATCCAGCCGATCTGGGCAAAGCTCAGCGCGAAATCGCTCTTGAGCATCGGGTAGATGGATGGAAGCACGGCCTGGATCAGGTCGTTGAGCAGGTGGGCGAATGCGGCAGCGCCGACGATGCGGACCAGAAAGCCCTGGGGTTGGTCGGCAGGCGTGGTGGCGGCCATGGAGGCGGTGGAGGTCGTCATGGGCGATCTTCTTCTGGCGAAAGGGAACAAGGCATTTGCCGAAGAAGGGTAGCCAGTGCCCGGTTTGCCTGTCTCACGCCGAACAGGCAGCCACTGTCGCGTTTCGGACATATCCATTGAGGCTGGGGCTTTATAGGGGCTGCTTTGCAGCCCTTCGCGGGCACGCCCGCTCCCACCGGAACCGCGTACTTCCTGAGCTCAGCGCGACACCTGTGGGAGCGGGCGTGCCCGCGAAGGGCCGCAAAGCGGCCCCAATTTCACTGACCCTGCCGCGCCACCCAGCGCAGCAATGCTGCAATCGGTACGCTGCGGTGAGCCTCGTGCCGGTAGGGCTTGCCTTCGGCGGTAAAGCGTTCGCGATAGCGGCTCAGCACCAGGCTCCGGCCATCGGCAGAAACCCGGGCCTCCAGTTCATGCAGCAACAGCGGTTGCCGGGCAGCGCCTTCCAGGCGCCTGAACAGCAGCATGGCGGCTTGGGCATCATTCTTCACGGGCACCCCCTGCACAATCCACTGGCCACGCCCCCGGCTCGCCGGCCTTGCCTTCTGCCACCCGGTTGCTGCGCCGCTGCGCGGTGTAGTCACGCAGCGCAAGGTAGTAGTCAGGCCAGGTGCGCAGCAGGTCGGTCAATGGCAGTGCTTCGGCCCGTGCATCGACGATGCCGCCGGCCGTGGCTACGTTGCTCATGGTTTCTACGGTATCGCTGTTGCCGCCAAACGGGTCCAGTGCCAGGCCCAGCACCGTGCCGCTGGCATCGCGCAGGTTGTGGGTGCCCAGCAGCGGCAGCTCGACGATGGGGCCAGCGGCGATGTTCCACACCCCGAAGGTCTGGCCAAAGTCCGAGCGATGCTGGCTCAGCCCCATCTTGCCAGACACGTCGACCAGCCCCGCCACACCCAGGGTGGTGTTGAAGATGAAGCGGCTGAGGCTGGTCATCGCCCGTTCGCCATTGCCCTGCAGCAGGTCGTTGACGAACACCTTGGGCTCACCGAAGTTGCTGGCAAAGTTGTGCATGCCCTGTTGGGCAAAACCGGGCAGCGCGGTGTAGCCCCGGGCGACGGGGGCCAGCAGATAGTCATCGACCGTGCGGTTGAAGGCGAAAACGGCGCGGTTGGCGGGCTCGGCCGGGTCACTGACCTGATAGGCGACATTGCCGCAGGCAGCCGTGGCCGGTGCACGTTGGCTGCAGCCTCCCGCCGCAAGCAGCGACAAGGCCAGCGCGGCTGAGCGCGCTGAGCGGGAGGCGGATGATGAACGGGACATAGATACATTCCTGGCAAGAACTGGCGGCGATGCTGCGCAGTTTTCTTTGCCCGGGGATGTCCGGATTGTCTCGGCGTCGACACTTTGTTTCCGGGTTGAAATATATGACGGCTGCGTGGGGATGGCCTTAAAGTACGGCTTGGTAACCTTGTTTTGCGGTGCTTTTTTGTGAGCCATTTGCTGATAGTCGACGATGATGTCGAGGTGCTCGACCTGCTGCAGAAGTTTCTCTGCCAGCATGGCTACGAGGTTGATGTGGCCAGGGATGGCAAGGCGCTGTGGCAGGCCGTTGAGCGGCGGGTGCCGGACCTGGTCATTCTGGATGTGATGCTGCCTGGCGACAGTGGCCTGGTGTTGTGCCAGCGCTTGCTGGCCGAGCACAAGGTGGCAGTGATCATGCTCACCGCCATGGGCGAGCTGAGTGACCGGGTGGTTGGCCTGGAGCTGGGGGCAGACGACTACCTGACCAAACCGTTCGCCGCCCGTGAACTGCTGGCCCGGGTGAGGGCAGTGCTGCGCCGTGCCGGTGAAGCGGCCGGTGGCACGGCGGGCCATGCCTGCGCGGCCCTGGAGTTTGCCGGCTGGCGGCTGGATGTGGTGCGGCGCGAGCTGCGTTCGCCGGACAACGTCATGATCCCCTTGTCCAACGGTGAGTTCGAGTTGCTGCTGGTGTTCGCCGAGCATCCGCGGCGGGTGCTCAGCCGCCAGCAGTTGCTGGACATGGCCCGTGGCGATGCCTACGACGCCTATGACCGCAGCATCGACGTCCAGGTGAGCCGGCTGCGCCGCAAGCTTGAAACCGACAACGGCAACGAGCCCTTGATCCGTACCCTGCGCAACGCCGGTTACCTGTTCACGCCCACGGTCGCGAAGCGATGAAGCTGCTGGCCAGGGTTCGCCAGGCCCTGCCACGGCCCAGGATCACCATTGCCCGCTGGATCGCACTGACCACCCTGACGGCGATGCTGTTCCTGCTGCTGCTCAAGGGGCTGTTCAGCCTGTTGCTGAGCGTCTGGGCGCAGCCACCGCTGCTGGAGAGCGGGGTGATCGAGAAGGTTGCAGCGGTCACCCGCATCCTCGATGCCGCGCCCATGGCGCAGCGTGCCAACATCGCCAGTGCGGCGGGCGACGGCTCATATTCCGTGCGCTGGCTGCGCCGCCATGACGAAGCGGGCGTGCCAGTGCTGGTCGATGCCGAGTTCAGCGAGGGCACGCCTATCCTGCGCGCACTGCTAAAGCGCCCGGATGCCAGGGTGGAGGCTTTCGAACCGTCCGACATGCCGGAGTACGCACCTGAACGTGGCTATGCGCTGATGATCGAGCTGAGCGACAAGTCCTGGGTGCTGTTCCGTGCCACCAGCCGTAGCTGGGGCCTGGATGAACTGCCGCGCAACCTGATCATCCTCGGCCTGATGCTGGTTTCCAGCCTTGCCGTCGCGCTGCTGGCCACGCGTTACCTGGCCAAGCCGCTGGAACGCTTTGCCGAAGGTGCGCGGCGTTTTGGCAAGGACTTCAACGCCCCGCCCATTCCGGTGGTCGGCCCGCACGACCTGCGCCAGGCCATTCTCGCGTTCAATGCCACCCAGGCGCAGCTCAAGCATTTTCTCAACGACCGCACCCAGATGCTCGCGGCCATTTCCCATGACTTGCGTGCACCGCTGACGCGCATGCGCTTGCGCGCCGAGTTCGTCGACGATGCCCAGCTGCAGGCCAAGTTGTTCAAGGACGTCGACGAGATGCAGGCGATGGTCGATGCGGCGTTGGAGTTCTTCCGTGATGATGCACGGCTGGAACAGACGACCGTATTCGACCTGGGCGAGTTGCTGCTGACCGTGGTGGACGACTTCAAGGACGCGGGGGTCGAGGTCGGCCTCAGCGGGCCGCGCCGCTGCGTGTACACGGGGCGGCCAGTGGGTATCAGGCGTGTGCTGGTCAACTTGATCGACAATGCAGCGAAGTACGGCTGTGAGCCAACGGTGGTGCTGGCGGTGAGCGCCAGGCAGATCGAGATTACCGTGCTGGATCGCGGGCCGGGCATCGCGCCGGAGCTGCATGAGCAGGTATTCGTGCCGTTCTACCGTATCGAAGGTTCACGCAACCGCAATACCGGTGGCGTTGGGCTGGGCCTGCCCGCAGCACGGGCCATCGTGCTGGAGCAGGGTGGCAGCATGACCCTGGGCAACCGCCCGGGCGGTGGGCTGGAAGTCAGGATCATGCTGCCGCAGGGTTGATCAGAGCCCCATTTCGCTGAGCCCTGGGTGATCATCCGGGCGCCGGCCCAACGGCCAGTGGAACTTGCGCTCGGCTTCGCTGATAGGGTGCTCGTTGATGCTCGAATGACGGTTCTGCATCAGCCCGTCGTCGGCAAACTCCCAGTTCTCGTTGCCATAGGCACGGTACCACTGGCCGCTGTCGTCGTGGTACTCGTAGGCATAGCGCACGGCAATGCGGTTGCCGGTGAAGGCCCACAGCTCCTTGATCAGGCGGTACTCCAGTTCATGGTTCCACTTACGCGTCAGAAACGCCTCGACCTCGGCACGGCCACGCGGGAACTCGGCGCGGTTACGCCACACGGTGTCGACGGTATAGGCAAGCGCAACCTTGGCCGGGTCGCGGCCGTTCCAGCCATCCTCGGCCAGGCGGACCTTTTCGATGGCGCTTTCGCGGGTGAAGGGCGGCAGGGGTGGACGGGACATCGCGGTACTCCTCAGTTCGATTGGCTTGTATGAGAGTAGTAGCCGCTGACCGAACAGAGAATGGGTGCGCCTGGCACATCATAATTGCAGTGCGTGGAACAATGCCGAGGTGCCATGCCAGGCGCGCTCTTGCGGGGGGGGGGGCTCTATCTGGCTGCGTCGGCTGCGGTTTTCCCGGCAGCCTTGCTACGCCCGCCCAGCCACACCAGCAGCAGCCCGGCAGCCGCCAGCACGCCACCTGCCATCGGCACTGCCGCATAGCCCAGGTCCAGGCTGATCACCGCACCACCCAGCGCCGCGCCCACGGCATTGCCCAGGTTGAAAGCGCCGACGTTGATCGACGAGGCCAGCCCCGGTGCTTCGATGGCGGCGATCATCACCCGCATCTGCAGCGGTGGTACCACGGCGAAGGTGAACATGCCCCACACCAGCAAGGCGATGGCGGCGCCGATGTGGCTGCCCAGCACCAGCGGCATCAGCAGCATGATCACTGCCAGTGCCGCGAGGAAGATCCGCGCCGCCCCATCCAGCGACCAGTCGGCCAGGCGGCCACCCAGGCTGTTGCCCAGGGTGAAGCCCACACCGATCAGCACCAGGCCGAGGGTGACGAAGCTGTCCGAGGCGCCGGTCAGTTCGGCCAGTACCGGTGCCACGTAGGTGTACAAGGTGAACATGGCGCCGGCACCGAGCACGGTGGTGGCCATTGCCAGCAGCACGCTGGGGCGGGCGATGACCGCCAGCTCCTTGCGCACGTGCGGCACGCTGCCGCGTTCACCCTTGGGCAGGGCATACCACAGCGCGGCCATGGCCAGCAGGCCGAGCACGGCGGTACCGGCAAAGGCCATGCGCCAGCCGACCTGCTGGCCGATCCAGGTGGCGGCCGGCACGCCGCCGATGTTGGCGATGGTCAGGCCCATGAACATGGTGGCCACGGCACTGGCCTGTTTCTCCTTGGGCACCACGCTGGCGGCCACTACCGCGCCAAGGCCGAAGAACGCGCCGTGGTTGAGGCTGGTGACCAGGCGCGAGGCGAGCAGGGTGTAGTAGTCCGGCGACAGCGACGACAGCAGGTTGCCGAGGGTGAAGATGGCCATCAGCGCCATCAGCGCGGCACGCTTGCCGAAACGGCTGAACAGCAGGGTCATGATCGGCGCACCGACCATCACCCCGATGGCATAGGCGGTAATCAGCATGCCAGCGCTGGGGATGCTGACATCGACACCTTGGGCGATCACCGGCAGCAGGCCCATCGGGGTGAACTCGGTGGTGCCGATGCCGAAGGCGCCGATGGCCAGGGCAAACAGGACGCGCCCGGCTTTCATTGCGCGTGTTCCTGTCATGGGGTGGCCTCCGTCAGTTGGGCTTTTGTCTCATGGAATTGTGGCAATACGTATTCGGCGATTTCGCGCAGGGTTTCGTCCAGCGGCCGCACGTTGCGCCGCAGGTGCAGGCCGATATGGTCGACGCCCGCCGCGCGCAGGGCGCCGAGTTCGGCCGCCAGCGCCTTGCGGCCGCCGCGGAAACCGAAGCGCCAGCGTTGCAGCGGTTCGTCGGGGTTGTCCGCCAGGTCCAGGTGGATGAAGCTGCTGTAGGGCTTGTTGCCCGCCACCGTGCGCCAGGCGGCGACCCGCTGCCGGTGGTCGTCCGCTGTGCCGGGGTAGGCCAGGCAGCCGTCCAGGTTGCTGCCGATCCATGCCGGGCTCTGCTGGGCCAGGCCGGCTACCAGCAACGGCAGCGGCGAAGCGGTGCTGGGTAGCACGGCCAGCCCTTCGGGCAGGTGGCCGTTGGCACCATCACGCAGCAGCGCGACCTGTTCGCGGAAGGTGTTGCCACGCCCCTCGAAATCCCGACCGAACAGTGGGTACTCCACCGGCCGGTCACCACTGGCCACGCCCAGCAGCAGGCGGTTGCCACTGAGGCGCTGCACGCTGTTGGCCGATTTCAGGGTCAGCAGCGGTTCGCGAATCGGCAGCACCACGGCAGCCGTGCCAAGCAGGATGTCGCGGGTTACCCCGGCCAGGTAGCCGAGGTAGGCAAACACCTCGAACACCTGGGCGGCGTCGCCGAACGACGGGTCGTACAGCGGCACATCGCGGACCCACAGGGCGCGGTAGCCCAGGCGGTCGGCCAGTTGTGCCAGTTCTGCGTGGCGGGCCAGGTCCGGCTCGCCGAACTGGCGGCCATCGCGGCGCCGCGCCTGGTCGCCGGCGGGCGTCCAGTCATGGTCCAGCGGTGCTTCCAGGCCGATGCTGAAGCCGCCAGCGGTCAGGCGTTCGAGGGGCGTGGTCATGGTATCAATCCCAGATTGGCGCCAGGCCGTCAGGGCTGACTTCGCGGCCATTGCGTTCGAGCTTGGCGATGCGTGCCATGTCGTCGGCGTCCAGCTTCAGGTCACGGGCGAGCAGGTTGCTGGCCAGGTTTTCGCGCTTGGTCGACGACGGGATCACTGCGTAGCCCAGCTGCAGGGCCCAGGCCAGGGCAACCTGAGCGACGGTGGCCTTGTGCTTGGCGGCGATGTCGGCCAGTACCGGGTCTTTCAGCACCTTGCCGTAGGCCAGGGTCATGTAGGAGGTGACGGTGATGCCTTGCTCCTTGAGGAAGGCGGTCAGCTTGCTGTTCTGCAGGTACGGGCTGAGTTCGATCTGGTTGGTGGCGATTTCGCCTTTGCCGACCACTTCGATGGCTTGGCGGGTCAGGTCGATGTTGAAGTTGGACACGCCGATCTGGCGGGTCAGGCCCAGCTTCTTGGCTTCGGCCAGGGCCGCCATGTACTCGGGCAGCTCAACGCCGTTGCCCGGGGCAGGCCAGTGGATGAGCAGCAGGTCGACGTAGTCGGTGCGCAGCTTCTGCAGGCTGTCGCGCAGGCTGGGGATCAGCTTGTCGGCGGCGTAGTTTTCGACCCATATCTTGGTGGTGATGAACAGCTCGTCGCGCTTGACGCCGCTTTCGGCGATGGCCTGGCCGACGTCGGCTTCGTTCTGGTAGATCTGCGCAGTGTCGATGACCCGGTAGCCCAGTTCCAGGGCCGACTTGACCGAGTCGATGACGGCTTGGCCGGTGAGGCGGAAGGTGCCGAGGCCGAAGGATGGAATGCTCATGGATCTGCTCCTGGTGAGTAAGGGAGGTGAACTGAACCGAGACTCAAGGCTCGGGCTGTTCGTGTGGGAGCAGTGTGCGGGTTTGGCGGGGATTGATTAAGCTGGGGCAGGGCCAAGGTCCTTTGTCCTGCAGTCAAGAATAGGCGGGCCGATCGTGAGCGAACGCCAGGCAATTCATCCCGCTCCCTGGCGCCCGCTGAAGGGCGACAGGGGCAGGCAGATGCAATCATCAGTCGTCGATCAACGCCGGGTTGGACTGCAGCAACCACAGGTTCCGCAGCGACTGGACCTGCTGCTCGAGCCTGGAGCCAAGGCCAAGACGTCGCGCCTGCCGGTCCTGGGCCAGGAACTCATCGAGCATGTCCAGCAGGTCGCGTGACTGTGCGGCCGAGGCAGAGGTGGTCATGTCAGACTGCAGTTCGGCTTGCTGGTAGGTGCGTACACGCTCCTGCTGACTGGCCTGCTGGGTGGCAGTGGCCTCGACCAGGACATTGTTGACAAAGCCTATGCGGGTCGAACTGCTGGCTTGGTCATGCACCTCATGATAACGGTAGTCCTGCGATTTGCTGTCGAGCGTGAGTTGCAGCTCTACCCAGGGGTTGAGGCTCTCGTGCCAAGAGGCCTTCAGCGTGCTCTGCTGGTCCTGTTGCAGGCTCAGGTTCGCTGCCCCGCCATTGCGGGTGGTGGTCTGTGAAACGGTGTAATCGAAGCTGTCTATCTCATGCGGGCGCATGGGGTTGGTTCGCTGCTCGGGTGTAGTGAGCGAAGCATTGAAATCGGCCATGCCACTGAGCAGCAGGCGGCTGGTCTTGTTCAGCCAGGTGTCATGATTGGCTGGGCGCAGGGCTGCGTCGTCCACGCTATTGAGCTGGCGGAATGCATCTTTGAACAGCGTCATCAGCTGTTCATTGCCGTTCCCGCGTTGCTGCGCGGCGTCGAATTGGGTCAGGTAGTTCGACACTGCTGCTTGCCGTTGCGCCTCGCTGCCGAGCAAGGTGCCGCCTTGGGTGTCGAAGTTCATTTTCACATTGCCGGACGGTGCCTGGAGTTCCAGGCTGCGCGTATGCTCGTCCATTTGCAGGGCAAACGTCTGCCGAGCACCGCCTGCGGTTTCCAGCTGTGCCTTGAACTGCAGGCCGGTGAAGAGTGCGGGGTCTAGCTTGACCAGCGCGCCGAGCTTCAGGCCAGGGGGTTCCTGAGCAAGGCCGTTGAGGGCACCTTGGAAGCTGTCCGCCATCTTAGTCAGGCCGTCGAGTTCGCCGGCGGTCAGGTTGCCACCGAGCACCTCGGCATCTACCGCCAAGCCTCTGTCGCTGTTGTAAAGCCCCAGTGAAACGGTCGCGCCGGAGGCCGTGTTCAGGGTGAAGGTCACGCTGTCCGTGGCGAATTCGCGCAACCTGGCCTGTTGAAGCCCAAGCAGCATGGGTTCTGTTGCCGTAGCGCTGTCAATTGCCAAGCCTGATTGGGAAATGCGTTGCCCGCCATTGGCTGCCAGTTGTTCCAGCAATGCTGCGCCCAGTCCCTGGAACCGGGATGCGGTGGAGGAGGACTGAATCGCGCTGTACATGTTCAGGCTCAGCCTGTCGATGCCGTCATGCTCCCAGACATAGCGAACCTGCCCACTGCCGAGGGTACCTTTGGCATTGTAAATGCCGATGTCGGTGCTGGGCGGAGACTGGCCTATGCTGACCTTGCTGCTTGCAGCTGTGGCGCTTGCGGCTTTCACGGCATTGCCTGGTGTTACCGTGGAAGCGGGAAGGTAGGTCTGCGTCGTGCGTATGATCGGTGTAATCGGATTCATTCACGCTCCCTGCGCTTTACTGATACGTTCCTGCGTGATGTCGGCAAGCTATCGGCGAACTTGAATTCTCGATCAGGAAACGCAACGGCCCGCCATGAAGGCGGGCCGTCTGGCATTGCAAGGTGACGATCAGCGGCGGCGGAACAGCGGCAGCGGCTCGTCGGTGGCGGCCTGGTAGGTCACCGAGAAGTCCTTCAGGCTTTGCAGTGCGTCTTCCGGGTCCTTGTCGGCCCGGATGGCAAATGCGTCGAAACCGCAACGGGCCATGAAGAACAGCTGGTCGCGCAACACGTCGCCAATGGCGCGCAGCTCGCCCTTGAACTTGTAGCGGTCACGCAGCAGGCGCGCATTGGAGTAGTTGCGCCCGTCTGTGAACGCCGGGAAGTTTAGTGCGATGACCTGGAAGTGCTGCACCTCTTCGCCGATTTCTTCGGCTTCTTCGTCACTGTCCAGCCATATGCCCAGCCCGCCGTCGCGGGCCTTGAGCGCATGGGCATGGTCGCGCCACATCTGCAGCGGGACGATGTAGTCGTCGCAGTTGGTCAGCTCGTCAAAGGACGTTTCCTTGGGCAGTAGATGCCAGGTTTCGTCGACGATCTGGTTGTTCTTAATGATTCGCTGCATAGACGCGTTCCTTGAAGGGGTCGATGCCGATACGCTGGTAGGTGTCGATGAAACGCTCTTCCTCGGTACGTTGCTCGACGTACACGGCGATCAGCTTCTCGATCACATCGGCCATGTCATCCTGAGCGAAGGACGGGCCGAGGATCTTGCCCAGGCTCGCGCCGCGTGCGGCATTGCCACCCAGCGACACCTGGTAGAACTCCTCACCCTTCTTGTCCACGCCGAGGATGCCGATGTGGCCCACGTGGTGGTGGCCGCAGGCGTTCATGCAGCCGGAGATGTTCAGGTCGATCTCACCGATGTCGAACAGGTAGTCCAGGTCGTCGAAGCGGCGCTGGATGGATTCGGCGATCGGGATCGACTTGGCGTTGGCCAGCGAGCAGTAGTCACCACCCGGGCAGCAGATGATGTCGGTCAGCAGGCCGATGTTCGGGGTTGCAAAGCCGCTTTCGCGCAGTTCCAGCCACAGGGCGTGCAGCTGCCGCTGCTCGACGTCGGCCAGAATGATGTTCTGCTCGTGCGAGGTCCGCAGGAAGCCGAAGCTGTAGCGCTCGGCCAGGTCGGCCACGGCGTCCAGCTGCTTGTCGGTCAGGTCGCCCGGGGCAACGCCGGTGGGCTTGAGCGACAGGGTCACGGCCACGTAGCCAGGGCGCTTGTGGGCGCGGGTGTTGCGCGAGCGCCAGCGGGCGAAGCCTGGGTACTCGGCGTCCTGGGCGGCATAGTCGAAGTTGTCCAGGGCCAGGTAGGCCGGGTCGACGAAGTGGCGCGATACACGCTGCACTTCGGCTTCGGTCAGGGTGGTGCTGCCGCCACGCAGGTGGACCATTTCGGCCTCGACCTTTTCGGCGAACACTTCCGGGGTAAGTGCCTTGACCAGGATCTTGATCCGCGCCTTGTACTTGTTGTCACGGCGACCGTAACGGTTGTACACGCGCAGGATGGCGTCGAGGTAGCTGATCAGGTCCTGCCACGGCAGGAACTCGTTGATGAACGAGCCCACCACCGGGGTACGGCCCAGGCCGCCACCGACCAGCACGCGGAAGCCCAGCTCGCCAGCGGCATTGCGCACCGGCTCCAGGCCGATGTCGTGCACTTCGATGGCGGCGCGGTCTTCCTGCGAGCCGTTGATTGCAATCTTGAACTTGCGCGGCAGGTAGGCGAATTCCGGGTGGAAGGTGGTCCACTGGCGGACGATTTCGCACCACGGGCGCGGGTCGACGATTTCGTCTGCGGCTACACCGGCGAACTGGTCGGTGGTGGTGTTGCGCAGGCAGTTGCCGCTGGTCTGGATCGCGTGCATCTGCACGGTGGCCAGTTCGGCGAGGATGTCCGGGATGTCTTCCAGTGCCGGCCAGTTGTACTGCACGTTCTGGCGGGTGGAGATGTGGGCGTAGCCCTTGTCGTAGTCGCGGGCGATCCTGGCCAGGGTGCGGACCTGGGTGGCGTTCAGCTGGCCGTACGGCACGGCGACGCGCAGCATCGGTGCGAAACGTTGGATGTAAAGGCCGTTCTGCAGGCGCAGAGGGCGGAATTCTTCTTCGCTCAGCTCACCGGCCAGATAGCGGCGGGTCTGATCACGGAACTGCTTGACGCGGTCCTCGATGATCCGCTGATCGTACTCGTCGTATACGTACATAAAAGTCCTGTCTCAGGCATGCAGCTATTCGCGCGCACGGCCGCGCACTCCGCTTCGGAGCCGGGGAACGATAGCAGGTTGCGTTTATGCGCTAAAGTGATGTTTTTGCATATGAAAAGAACCAAATGGACTATGTGAGACTGACTGCCATTTGTGCGTTGGGCGTGGCCTGGCGTTTATAATCCGATGTTTGCTTCGCAGGGATGTCAGCCCATGCTCAAGGCATTGTGCCAAAGCTTGTGTCTTGCCTTGCCGCTGGCGGCAAGCGCGCAGCCGGCTTCGGTGGTTTTCCTCAACCCGGGGCTGTCCACCGAGACGTTCTGGACCAGTTATACGCGCTTCATGCAGGCCGCCGCGGACGAGCTGGGCATGACCCTGCGCGTGGAGTACAGCGAACGCCGCGCCGACCTGGCGCTGACCCAGGCCAGGGCGATCCTGGGCGGGGCGCAGCGCCCGGATTACCTGGTACTGGTCAACGAGCAGTACGTAGCGCCGGAGATCATCCGCCTGTCGCGCGGCAGCGGGGTTAAGCTGTTCCTGGTCAACAACGGCCTGACTGCCAGCCAGGCCCGCAGCATCGAGGCCCAGCCCGACAAGTATGCCGAGCTGCTGGGCACCTTGACGGCCAACGACGAGCAGGCGGGCTTCCAGATGTTGCACCAGATGGTCGCGCAATTGCCCCGTGACAGCGGGCCGGTGGACCTGCTGGCGTTTGCCGGGGTCAAGACCACCCCGGCCTCGCAACTGCGCGAGGAAGGCATGCGCCGGGCCCTGGCTGACTTCCCCCAGGTGCGCCTGCGCCAGGTGGTATATGGCGGCTGGAGCCGCCAGCGCGCCTACGAGCAGGCGCAGCAACTGCTGGAGCGCTACCCGGCCACCCGCCTGGTGTGGTCGGCCAACGACGAAATGGCCTTTGGTGCCATGCAGGCGTTCGAGGAGGCGGGGCGCAAGCCGGGGCGCGATGTGCTGTTCAGCGCCATCAACAGCTCGCCAGAGGCCCTGCACGCACGTATCGACGGGCGCCTGAGCGTGCTGATGGGCGGGCATTTCACCCTCGGCGGCTGGGCCATGGTGATGCTGCACGATGATGCCCAGGGGCTGGCGGTGAACCGTGACGGCCTGCGCGAGCATCGCGTTCCGGTGTTGCAGCCGATCGACCAGGCCAAGGCAGCCCGATGGCTGAAACTGCTGGAGCAGCCGGACTACGGCATCGATTTCCAGCATTACAGTGCCGAAGGGCGGCCGCCCGACTACCAGTACCCGTTTCTGACATCACCGATCAATTATTGAAAGACCCTGCTTGAGGGAAGGGCATTGCTCGTCTTAACTGCTGGTGGTGAAGTGCATTCCCATAACCACTACAAGAGGCAATGCAATGGGAAACTCAACCAAGGTCCGCAAAGCTGACAGCAGCGTCGATGCCTGGGCGATCCTCTGCCTGATCGTTCTGGTGGTGGTCACTGCCGTGTATTGGGTCAGCCACCAATAGACTTGTATTCAAGACCGTGATGCAGCCATAGCGCCTGCGGGAGGGAGTCCCGCAGGCGTTTTTGCTAGCGCGCAAGGTGCAGGGCCAATTGCACCAGGCCGATCAGTACGGCAATGAACACTAAGGTGAACAGCGTCCCCAGCGCAATGAAATGGCTGGCCTTGCCGTGGGTGAAGTCGCGGGCGCGGTTCTTGCCGCTTTGCACGCCGAAGGCGGCAGCGAGGATGCTGTGCAGCATCTGCCAGAAGGTAGGGGGCTTGCCCTGGCTGGAATCGTCCATGGTGGCTCCTGAGGAAATCAGAGGCAATCAGGGACAGTGTAGGCAATGAGGCTGAGGTTGGCTTTGCCGGCCTCTTCGCGGGCTTGCCCGCTCCCACAGGTACTGCGCAGCCCTGAAGAGCAGTGCGGTCCCTGTGGGAGCGGGCAAGCCCGCGAAGAAGCCAACGCAGATTTAGCTGTCGTAACCCAGGTTAGGCGCCAACCAGCGCTCGCTGACGCTCACATCCTGGCCCTTGCGCGCGCTGTAGCGCTCGATCTGGTCCTTGTCGACCTTGCCCACCGCAAAGTACTGCGCCTGCGGGTGGGCAAAGTACCAGCCGCTGACCGCCGCCGCCGGGAACATCGCGAAGTGGTCGGTGAGGAACACGCCGCTCGGCCCGGTCTCGCCGATGGCAGTGCCATCAAGCAGGCGGAACAGGGTTTCCTTCTCGGTGTGGTCCGGGCAGGCCGGGTAGCCGGGGGCCGGGCGAATGCCGCGGTACTGCTCCTTGATCAGCGCCTCGTTGTCCAGGTGTTCGTCGCGGGCATAACCCCAGTGCTCTTTACGCACCTGCTCGTGCAGCCATTCGGCACAGGCCTCGGCCAGGCGGTCGGCCAGGGCCTTGACCATGATCGAGCTGTAGTCGTCGCCCTTGTCCTGGTAGGCCTTGGCCACTTCCTCGGCACCGATGCCGGCGGTGGTGATGAAACCGCCCACGTAGTCGGTAACGCCACTGGCCTTCGGCGCGACGAAGTCGGCCAGCGACCAGTTGGGCTTGCCGTCCGGCTTGATGGTCTGCTGGCGCAGGTGGTGCAGGGTAGCCAGGGCGTGGCCGTCCTCGCCGTACACCTCGATATCGTCATCGGCCACCTGGTTGGCCGGCCAGAAGCCGAACACCGCGCGGGCGCTGATGAGCTTTTCGTCGATCAGCTTGTCGAGCATCTCGCGGGCGTCCTTGTACAGCGCCGTGGCCGCCTCGCCGACCACTTCGTCGGTAAGGATGCGCGGGAACTTGCCGGCCAGGTCCCAGGAAATGAAGAACGGGGTCCAGTCGATGTACTCGGCCAAGGTGCGCAGGTCGATGTCTTCCAGCACCTTGACGCCGGTGAAGGAGGGCACCGCTGGCTGGTAGCCAGCCCAGTCGTACTGCGGCTTGGCGGCGATAGCCTGGGCATAGCTCAGGCGCTCGGTGCGGGCGCTGCGGTTGGCGGTGCGCTCGCGTACTTCTTCGTATTCCTGGCGGGTCTTCTCGACGAAGCCGGCTTTCAGCTCCTTGGACAGCAACTGGGTGGCAACACCCACCGCACGCGAGGCGTCGGTGACGTAGACCACGGCGTCGTTGCTGTACTTGGGCTCGATCTTGACCGCGGTATGCGCCTTGGAGGTGGTGGCGCCGCCGATCATCAGCGGCAACTGGAAGCCCTGGCGCTGCATTTCGCGGGCAACGTGGACCATTTCGTCCAGCGACGGCGTGATCAGGCCGGACAGGCCGATGATGTCGCACTTCTCGTCGCGGGCGGTTTGCAGGATCTTCTCGGCCGGCACCATCACGCCGAGGTCGACGATGTCATAGCCGTTGCAGCCCAGCACCACGCCGACAATGTTCTTGCCGATGTCATGCACGTCGCCTTTTACCGTGGCCATCAGGATCTTGCCCTTGGCTTCCGGCTTGTCGCCTTTCTCGGCTTCGATGAACGGGATCAGGTGGGCTACCGCCTGTTTCATCACGCGGGCCGACTTGACTACTTGGGGCAGGAACATCTTGCCCGCGCCGAACAGGTCGCCGACCACGTTCATGCCATTCATCAGCGGGCCTTCGATCACTTCGATCGGGCGTGCGCACTGCTGGCGGCATTCTTCGGTGTCTTCGACGATGAACGCGGTGATGCCCTTGACCAGCGCGTGCTCCAGGCGTTTTTCCACCGGCAGCGAGCGCCACTCTTCGTTTTCCACTTCCTTGGTTGCGCCGCCGCCCTTGTAGTCGTCGGCGATGGCCAGCAGTGCGTCGGTGCCATGCGGGGTACGGTTGAGCACCACGTCCTCGACCTTTTCACGCAGGGCAGCCGGGATCTCGTCATAGATCTCCAGCTGGCCGGCGTTGACGATACCCATGGTCAGGCCGTTCTGGATCGCGTGGTACAGGAACACCGAGTGGATGGCTTCACGCACCGGGTTGTTGCCACGGAACGAGAACGACACGTTGGACACACCGCCCGAGCTCAGGGCGTGCGGCAGGTGGTCGCGGATGTAGGCACAGGCCTCGATGAAATCGACGGCGTAGTTGTTGTGCTCCTCGATGCCGGTGGCGACGGCGAAGATGTTCGGGTCGAAGATGATGTCTTCCGGCGGGAAGCCCACTTCATTGACCAGGATGTCGTAGCTGCGCTGGCAGATTTCCTTCTTGCGCGCGGCAGTGTCGGCCTGGCCGACTTCGTCGAAGGCCATCACCACCACGGCAGCGCCATAGCGCTTGCACAGGCGGGCGTGGTGCTTGAACTGCTCGACGCCTTCCTTCATGGAAATGGAGTTGACGATGCCCTTGCCCTGGATGCACTTGAGGCCCGCTTCGATCACTTCCCACTTGGACGAGTCGATCATGATCGGCACGCGCGAGATGTCCGGCTCGCCGGCGATCAGGTTGAGGAAGCGGACCATGGCGGCCTGGGAATCGAGCATCCCTTCGTCCATGTTGATGTCGATGACCTGGGCGCCGGCCTCGACCTGCTGCAGGGCGACTTCCAGGGCTTCGGTGTAGTTCTCTTCACGGATCAGCCGGGCGAACTTGGCGGAGCCGGTGATGTTGGTGCGCTCGCCGACGTTGACGAACAGCGACTGGCGGTCGATGGTGAACGGCTCCAGGCCCGACAGGCGGCAGGCCTTGGCGATTTCCGGAATCTCGCGCGGCTTGTACTTGGCCACGGCCTCGGCGATGGCCTGGATGTGGCCCGGGGTGGTGCCGCAGCAGCCGCCGATGATGTTGAGGAAGCCGCTGGCGGCGAACTCCTCGACCACCACGGCCATTTCCGCCGGGGTTTCGTCGTATTCACCGAAGGCGTTCGGCAGGCCGGCGTTGGGGTGGGCCGAGACATGGGTGTCGGCCTTGGTCGCCAGCTCTTCCAGGTAGGGGCGCAGGTCCTTGGCGCCGAGGGCGCAGTTCAGGCCCACGGAAATCGGCTTGGCGTGGCGTACCGAGTTCCAGAACGCTTCGGTGGTCTGGCCCGACAGGGTACGGCCCGAGGCGTCGGTGATGGTGCCGGAGATCATGATCGGCAGTTCGATGCCGTCTTCCTCGAACACCTGCTGCACGGCGAAGATTGCCGCTTTGGCGTTGAGGGTGTCGAAGATGGTCTCGATCAGCAGCAGGTCGGCGCCGCCCTCGATCAGGCCGCGGGTGGCCTCGATGTAGTTCGTTACCAGTTCGTCGAAAGTGACGTTGCGGTAGCCGGGGTCGTTGACGTCCGGGGAAATCGAGCAGGTGCGGCTGGTAGGGCCGAGCACGCCGGCGACGAAGCGCGGCTTGTGCGGGGTTTCCAGGGTCTTGGCATCGGCCACCTGGCGGGCGATGCGCGCGCCCTCGACGTTCAGCTCGTAGACCAGCGACTCCATGCCGTAGTCGGCCTGGGAAATCTGCGTGGCGTTGAAGGTGTTGGTTTCGAGGATATCGGCGCCGGCATCCAGGTAGGCTTTTTCGATGGCGGCGATCACATCCGGGCGGCTGAGCAGCAACAGGTCGTTGTTACCCTTGACATCGCTTGGCCAATCGGCGAAACGCGTGCCACGATAGTCGTGTTCCTCGAGCCGGTAGCTTTGGATCATAGTACCCATGCCGCCGTCGAGGATCAGGATGCGCTCTTTGAGTGCGTTCTGGAGTGCTTGGAGACGAGCGCTGCGGTCGGACATAGGAACTACCTGGTCGGGCAAATTTCAGAAGGTGCAGAATCATAACAAAGCTGCGCGGTTTTTAGGCGCATCGCCCATTTGCATGAAAATGGCTCATGTTGGGCGGGCGTCGGCGAAGCAGGGCACCCAAGGACGACCAGGCAACAAATCGTGATGGCTTTCAATACCCAGGACTTTCCGCACATGGTGCATCGTATTCTTGCCGGCGTTTTCGCCCTGCTCATCAGCAGTGTGGCGTTCGGGCAAGCCCCCCAGTCGAGCCCGGCTATTTCCTACACCCGGGACATTCAACCGATCTTCACCGAGAAATGCGTGGCCTGCCACGCCTGCAACGACGCCGCCTGCCAGCTGAAGCTGGAAAGCCCCGAAGGCGCGGTGCGCGGCGCCACCAAGGTTCCGGTGTACCAGGGCGAGCGCAGCAAGGCAGTGCCCACCACGCGGCTGTTCTATGACGCCCACAGCGAGGGCGAGTGGCGCAAGAAGGGCTTCTACTCCGTGCTCGACAACCAGGGCAGCCAGGCTGCGCTGATGGCGCGCATGCTCGAGCTGGGGCACAAGACCCCGCTCACGCCCAACGCCAAGCTGCCCGAGGAAATCGTCCTGGGCCTGAACCGCAACAACATGTGCCCGTTGCCGCATGAGTTCGATGCCTATGCCGGCGCCCACCCCAAGGAAGGCATGCCACTGGCGGTGACCGGCCTGACCGACAAGGAATACGACACCATGCGCCGCTGGCTGGCCGCCGGTGCGCCGGTCGAGTACCAGCCGATCAAGCCAAGTGCGGCCGAAGCCAAGCAGATTGCCGACTGGGAAGAGCTGCTCAACCGCCCGGGTTCCACCGAGGCGCTGGTCGGCCGCTGGCTGTACGAGCACTTGTTCCTGGCGCACATCTATTTCGTTGGTGGCGAGCAGGGCCACTTCTTCCAGTGGGTACGTTCGCGTACACCGAGCGGCCAGCCGGTCGACCTGATCGCCACGCGCCGCCCCAACGACCCGCCGGGCACCGACTTCTACTACCGGTTGATCCCGGTGCAGGGCGTGATCGTGCACAAGACGCACATCACCTACCCGATGGGGCCGCAGAAGCTCAAGCGGGTCAAACAACTGTTCTACGCCGGCGACTGGCATGCCACCGCGCTGCCAGGCTACGGCCCGCGCCACCGGGCCAACCCGTTCGAAACCTTCGAAGCGATCCCGGCAGTGGCGCGCTACCAGTTCATGCTGGATAACGCCGAGTACTTCGTGCGCACCTTCATCCGTGGCCCGGTATGCCGTGGGCAGATTGCCACCGACGTGATCCGCGACAACTTCTGGGCGTTGTTCCAGGAGCCGGCCCACGACCGCTACATCACCGATGCCAAGTACCGTGGCGAGGCCACGCCGCTGCTGGCCATGCCTGGGCAGATCGATGACGTGGGCAGCGTGCTGAGCCTGTGGCACGCCTACCGTGACAAGCGCAACGAGTACGAAAAACTGCGCCGCGAAGCCTATGCCGACATGCCGGCGCCGGGCTGGGCGACGCTGTGGGCCGGTAACGACAACGCGTTGCTGAGCATTTTCCGCCACTTCGACAGCGCCTCGGTGACCAAGGGCCTGATCGGTGACGTGCCGCTGACCGTGTGGCTGTTCGACTACCCGTTGTTCGAGCGCACCTATTACCAGCTGGCGGTCAACTTCGATGTGTTCGGCAACGTCTCGCACCAGTTGCAGACGCGCCTGTACTTCGACCTGATCCGCAACGGCGCCGAGGTCAACTTCCTGCGCCTGATGCCGGCCGACCAGCGCAAGGCGATCCTCGGCGACTGGTACCAGAACAGCGGCAAGGTGAAGATGTGGATGGATTATGAAGACATCGACACCGACACCCCGAGCGGCATCCAGCTCGACCCGCGCAACCCCAAGCGCGACTTCGGCCTGAAGCTGTTGCAGCGTACCGGCAGCCTGAATGCCGCGCCTGACCCGATCAACCGCTGCCAGGGCGCGTTCTGCTCGCGGCCGCAGGTGAGCGAAGAATTCCGCAATGCCGAGCAGTCGCTCAGCCGCCTGGTGTCGCGCCCGGCTGCCGGCTTGAAGGTTATCAACCAGCTGCCCGAAGCGACCATGCTGCGCATCGAAGGGCAGGGCGGCCAGCGCCAGGTGTACAGCCTGCTGCGCAATCGCGCGCACAGCAACGTGGCGTTCCTGCTGGGCGAGGCGTACCGCTACCAGCCGGGGCTGGATACCCTGACCCTGTACCCGGGCGTGCTCAGCAGCTACCCCAACTTCATCTTCAACATCCCGACCAAGGATGTGCCGGAGTTTGTCGAGGACATGGAGTATGCGAAAGATGACCCGGCCAGGTTCGAGCGCATCGTCATGCGTTGGGGTGTGCGCCGCAGTCACCCAGAGTTCTGGCGCTACTTCCATGACCTGAACAGCTTCATCAAGGAGACCGAGCCGGTCGAGGCGGGCGTGCTGGACATGAACCGCTACGAGAACCTCTGATCGGTTGGGCTGACCTTTCCGATTACCCTGCGGTCGGAATGGGTGGGTGGTCCGGGGGTTGCTGTGCAGCCCCATTCGCGGGCTTGCCCGCTCCCACAGGATATGTGGTGCCTTCGGGCATGGCATGAACCCTGTGGGAGCGGGCAAGCCCGCGAACGAGCGCGGTGCGCTCGCCGGGCCTCAATGCACCGGCAATTGCAGGGTTCTCCATGCTGTATTCGCTTCAAGCACTGCGGGCGTTCGCCGCCTGGGTGGTGGTCTGCCACCATTTCATGCAGATCTTCTTCGACTTCCAAGCCTCCGGCCCCATCGGCCAACTGCTCACCGACCGCGGCGCCGCAGGCGTCGACATCTTCTTCGTCATCAGCGGGCTGGTCATCTACCTGTCGACCTGCGACAAGGCCATCGAGCCCCGCCAGTTCCTGCTCAACCGGGCGCTGCGTATCGTCCCGGCCTACTGGTTCTACACGGCGCTGATGGCAACCCTGCTGCTGGCCTTCAGCCAATGGATGCCGCACCAGGCATTCACCTGGCACCATCTGCTGCTGTCGCTGCTGTTCATTCCGGCGGAAAACCCTGGTGGCTACGGCTTGTACCCGACCCTGAACGTGGGCTGGACGCTGAACTTCGAGATGTTCTTCTACCTGCTGTTCGGCCTGGCCTTCCTGGTGCGCCAGCGTCATCACCAGTTGCTGGTCACCGCCGCGCTGCTGCTGGCCAGCGAGATGTTGGGCCGGCTGGGCGTGCTCAGCCGCTTCTACAGCAACGACATCATCTACGAATTCCTGCTCGGCATCGGCCTGGGCGTGCTGCACCGTCGCGGGTTGATCCACCAGGGCCGCTGGCTGCCGTTGGCGTTGCTGGCGGTGGCAGGCCTTGCCATCTACCACCTGGACGCTTCCCGGCGCTTGCTGCACTGGGGCGTGCCGAGCGCAATGATCGTGCTGGCCTTTGTCGCCCTGGAGCCGGTGTTCCGCGGCAACCGGCTGCTCAAGGCGCTGGGTGACTGTTCGTATTCGGTGTACCTGGTCCATGTGCTGGTGCTGTACGCAGGCTGGTTCGCCAGCCAGCGCCTGCAGTTGAACCCGTACCTGGTGTTCGCCCTGTGCGTGCCGTCCATTGGACTAATGTCGTGGTTCAGCTACCAGTGGCTGGAGCGCGGCCTGTACCGGCGCATGCAGGCCTGGCTGGCGGCGCCACGGGGGCGGGCCCCTGAATATGCGCTTTCCCGAGTCAAATACTAGGACTTTGTTCGAAGGCCGGGTTGGCGTACACTTGGCCGCAAGTCTGTGAGGAACCTACATGAGCGCTATAACCATTACCGACGCCGCCCATGACTACCTGGCCGATCTGCTCTCCAAGCAGAACACGCCTGGCATCGGCATTCGCATTTTCATCACCCAGCCGGGCACCCAGTACGCCGAAACCTGCATCGCCTACTGCAAGCCGGGCGAAGAGAAGCCTGACGACACCGCCGTGGGCCTGAAGAGCTTCACCGCTTACCTGGACGCGGTCAGCGTGCCGTTCCTGGAAGACGCACTGGTCGACTATGCCACCGACCGCATGGGTGGCCAGCTGACCATCAAGGCGCCGAATGCCAAGGTGCCGATGGTCAACGAAGACAGCCCGATCAACGAGCGCATCAACTACTACCTGCAGACCGAGATCAACCCCGGCCTGGCCAGCCACGGCGGCCAGGTGAGCCTGGTGGATGTGGTCGACGACGGCATTGCCGTGCTGCAGTTCGGTGGTGGTTGTCAGGGTTGTGGCCAGGCCGACGTGACCCTGAAGGAAGGCATCGAGCGCACCCTGCTCGAGCGTATTCCCGAGCTGAAGGGCGTGCGTGACGTGACTGACCACAGCCAGAAAGAGAACGCCTACTACTGATGTAGAGGCAGGCGCGGTCTGTTGCGTGTGGGAGCGGCCTTGCGTCGCGAAAGGGCCGCGAAGCGGCCCCAGCAATATCAGCTTCGCCGCCAATATCCCGGGGGCTGCTGCGCAGCCCTTTCGCGACGCAAGGCCGCTCCCACAACGACCGCACAATCTGGTCAGGCCTTAGCAACAAAGTGTTACCGTTTCAACCCCTGCGACAACAGGCCGCAGCCCGTATTCAAAGGGCTGCAGCCGATCCTTGCCTTCGTCGGGTAGAACCCCTCGGGGTGTCGTGCCAGAATGCCCCGGTTTTTCGACCGGCCCGTCCCGAGGGCCGGCACCTTCCCTGTAAAGGATGGTTTCATGAATGATCTATATACCCGGCGCGCAGTTGTCGCCGGGATGGGCGTTCTCGGGCTTGGCCTGCTCGCAGGCTGCAGCCCGGCCCGGGGGCTCGAGTTCAAGTACGGCAAGAACATGAGCAACGAAATCCTTGGGCGCAAGTTCAGCCTCAAGGACACCCAAGGCAATGTGCGCACCCTGTCGAGCTTCTACGGCAGCATGCCGATGATCTTCTTCGGCTTCACCCAGTGCCCGGCCGTGTGCCCGACCACCCTGGCGCGCGCCGCGCAAATCCGCAAGCTGCTGCGCGGCCGCGATCGCGACCTGTTCCAGGTGGTGTTGATTACCCTGGACCCGGAGCGCGACACCCCCGAGGTGCTCGATGCCTACGTGAAGGCGTTCGACCCATCGTTCACCGCGCTGACCGGCACCCCCGAGGAAATCGCTGCGGTGGCCAAAGAGTTCAAGGTGTTCTACGAGAAAGTCCCGGCCGGTGATACCTATACCGTCTCTCACTCGTCCACCAGCTACGTCTACGATACGCGTGGCACCCTGCGCCTGAGCCTGGGCCATTCCCTGACCGCCCAGGAATGCGCCGAAGACCTGGTCACCCTGATGGAGATCTGCTGAATGTCGATGCAACCGATCAAGCACGGCCTGGCTGCCCTGGTCCTGATGGGCCTGGCGCTGCCGGCCCTGGCCCAGACCACCGTGAGCGACGCCTGGGTGCGGGCGACCGTGCCGCACCAGCAGTCCACCGGTGCCTTCATGACCCTGACCGCCAGCAGCGACAGCAAGCTGGTGGGCGTGGCTTCGCCTGTGGCCAAGACCGTGCAGGTGCACGAGATGACCATGAACGGCGATGTGATGGGTATGCGTGAGGTCAAGGCGGTCGAGCTGCCGGCCGGCAAGGCCGTAACCCTCGACCCGAACAGCCTGCATGTGATGCTGATGGGCCTGAACAACCAGGTGAAGGAAGGCGAGAAAGTGCCGCTGACCTTGACCATCGAAGATGCCAAGGGGGCCAAGGAAACCCTGGACGTACAGGCCGAAGTGCGTGCGCTCAACGCCGAGGCGGGCGGTGGGCATGATCACATGCACATGAAGCACTGATCAGGCTGAACCCTTTGGGGGCGCTTTGCGCCCCCGGCTCAATCAGCTGCGAAACTTGGGCAGCGGCCTGTCGAGGGTCAGCGAGGTCAAGGTCTTGCGGACCTGGGCCTCATCGGCCTCCAGGGCCTTGAGACTTGCGCGGATCTTGCCGGCGGCGGGCACGTCGCCCTGCCGGTCGATCCAGTCGGCTATCTCCTTGCAGGCACTGCTCAGGCAGGCCTGGCGCTGGTTCATCAGCGACAGGAGGGTGGTGAGCTCTCTTTCGGACATGGCAGGATCCTCCATTCAGCCTTGTCAGTGTAGCAGTGGCTGGCCGGCCTGCCTGAGGCCGGCTGTCGCAGCTCAGCCCTGCAGGCAGGCGCTGCGATAAGCCCCTGGCGTTACCCCGTAGGCCTGCTTGAACTGCCGGCTCAAATGGCTCTGGTCGGCAAAGCCCAGGTCGAACGCCACTTCCGAGGCAGCCCAGCCACGCTTGAGCATTTCCCGCGCACGGGCCAGGCGCCGCTGCTTCAACCAGGCATGTGGCGGCAGGCCGGTGGCCTGGCGGAACACCCGGGCGAAATGGAATGGTGACAGGTTGACCGCCGCCGCCAGGGCCTCGAGCGAGGGCGGGTCGGCCAGTTGGCTTTCCAGCAGCTCACGGGCGCGGGCCACAGCCAGCGGTTCGTGGCCAGGGGCGGCTGGTTCGGCGCATTGCCCGTGCCGTTGCACCAGGGCCAGCACCGCCTGGCGCCAGGCGGTCTGCTGCTGCAGGGCGCTGGCGCCGGCTTCGGACAGCTGGTGCAACTGGCTGAAGGCAAGCGCCAGGGCCGGGTCGTGGATCACGCTGTCCTTGAAGCTGGGCATGCCGTGGCGGCCCAGTTCCAGTTCGTCGAGCACCCCGGTTACCCGTTCATGTTCCGGGTAGAACCCTCGGTAGCGCCAGCCCGCTTCGTGGGCGGTGGCCCCGGTGTGCAGTTCGTCGGGGTTGATCAGCACCATGCTGCCGACCGGCGCCAGGTGCTCGCTGCCGCGATGCCAGAAGCGCTGGGCGCCCGACTCGATCACGGTGAACACATAGCCTTCATGCACATGCGGGGCGAAACGCTGCTGGAAATAGCGCGCGTGCAGCATCTCGACGTCGCCCAGTGCCGGCGCCTGCCAGAGGTGTGTCTGCTCGCGCACGGGCGTGCTCATGCCAGCCAGCTGCGCAGGAGGAAGAAGATCAACATGCTCACCAGCATGCTCAGCAACACGCTGCGGGTCAACAGCACCAGGGCGATGGCCACCAGCGAACCCAGCAGGTAAGGGTTGAGCAGGCTCAGGTTCAACTGGTGCTCGGGCATGAAGATGATCGGGCCGCAGATTGCGGTGAGCATGCCCGGCACGGCAAAGCCGAGGAACTGCCGGGCGTTGGAGCTCAGGCGCAAGGGCAGGCGCGGCTCCAGGAACGCATAGCGGTTGAGGAACACGATGGCGCCCATGGCAAGAATCAGGACCCAGGTCATGCGCGGGCTCCGGTGAATTTCTGGCAGACGAAACCGGCGCTCATGCCCAGCAGGCCTGCGGCCACCAGGGCGGTTTCCCAGTGCCAGTAGCTGAACAGCACCGAACAGAACAGCGACACCGCCACGCACACCAGCGTGGCCAGGTTGCGCACCAGCGGCGCGATCAGGGCGACGAAGGTGGCGACAATGGAAAAGTCCAGGCCGAGCTGGTCCAGGTGCGGAATGTTCTGCCCCAGCAGGATGCCGGCCAGGGTGAACAGGTTCCAGGCGACGTAGAAGGTCAGGCCCACGCCCAGGGCGTACCAGCGGTTGAACTGCTGCTGGTCGTACTGGCTGGTCAGGGCGAAGAACTCGTCAGTGAGCAGGAAGCCCAGGCCCAGCCGCCAGCGCAGCGGCTGGCTGGACAGCACCGGGCGCATCGTCAGGCCATACAGCAGGTGCTGCGAGGTCAGCAGCAGGGTGGTCAGCAGGATCGACGCCAGGTTGGCGCCGCCCTTGAGCATGCCGATCGCCACCAGTTGCGCGGCACCGGCGAAGACGATGGCCGACAGCCCTTGCCCCTCCCAGGCGCTGAGGTTGGCCTCGATGGCCATGGAACCGGCCAGCAGGCCCCAGGGGGCGACGGCCAGGGACAACGGTAGAATGGCGATGGCGCCGTGGAGAAAGGCTTGGCGGGCGATGTGGGGCATGGTGGCTGCAGTGCGTGTACGTGGCAGGCCAGCATGCCAGACGGGGCGGGGGATGGCTTGAACGATCTTGCTGGTCTCCACCTTGTGGGGGCAACTGTCTTGCTCAAAATTTCAAGGCTGTGGGAGCGGGCATGCCCGCGAACACCGGCGCAGCCGGTGCCATGCACCGCGTTGGATGCTTCGCGGGCACGCCCGCTCCCACACAGGCCGCGTCGCGCTTGCGAATTGAGTTCTCTACGCGCCAGCGC
Organism: Pseudomonas sp. UBA6753; assembly: GCF_002453565.1. Lineage (NCBI taxonomy): Bacteria > Pseudomonadati > Pseudomonadota > Gammaproteobacteria > Pseudomonadales > Pseudomonadaceae > Pseudomonas > Pseudomonas sp. UBA6753. The sequence goes on from NZ_DKHD01000014.1 coordinate 46,993, forward strand.
AGCCCAAAGGCTGGGCCATCTCCCACAAAGGATCGCGACTGCTGATGGTCAGGGACGGCTGGTCAGGTGCTGCTGCGCTGTCACGCAGCCGTTGGTATCCACAGCCTTCTGCAGCAGGCTCTGGCGATGCTGCGGGTCGAGGTCGCCGAGCAGGCGGTATACCTCGGCCTGGTAGTCACGCTGGCGCCCCCACTGCATTTCCAGGCCTTGTGGCCGGTTGCGGTTGCAGGCCAGGCGCGTGGCCGGTTGCGGGTAGTAGGGCGCATACACGGTGGCCATGTTGGGGATGGCCTCCAGCGCAGTACGGTACTCGCTGCTGACGTTATAGGACGGGCACCAGGTGGCGATGGCCGGCGCCGGTGCGGCAAAGCCCTGTCTGAGGCTGGCTTCGAGCAGCGGGCAGGCGGCATCCGGGATTTGCGCGGCGGGCAGGTAGGTCATGTAGTACAGCGCCAGGCGGTACTGTGCGACCGGGTGGCCCAGCTCCACGGACTTTTTCAGCAAGGCGACGGCTGTCGGCAGGGTGTGGGCCATGGCCTGGCCCTGGCGGCTGAGCTCCGGGTCGCCGCCGATGGCCGTGCGCAGCGTGCTGGCGCCGTCGTCCTGGCTGTCGGCCTGCTCCAGCAGGGGCAAGGCCTGGCGGTAGAGCAGGTCGGCATGAGGGTCGATGCGCACTTCCAGCGCGTGCGCGGCCAGCGGCATCAGGGCGATCAGCAGTGGGGGCAAGCGAAGCATGCGGCTCACAGGCAAGCCCCATGGGGTGCCAGGTACTGATGGATGGCTTCGATGTTCATGGCGGTCAAGCGTGCGCCTCGGGCAGATCGGAACGACGGCCTATTCTAGCCACCCAAGGGGCCTGGCCGGAAGACCACCTGGCAACTGTCAGACGAGCTTGATCGGCGTGACCTTGCGCTGGGCATGTTTTTCCTGGGCCAGGCCAAGCTTGGCGGTAATGACCTTGGCCAGGGCATTGTTGCCCAGGTCGTTCAGGTGCAGGCGGTCGATGAACAGGTCGGCGCCGAACACCGGCGAGCTGCTGAGCATGCAGTTCATGTCATAGCAGGGCACCGGGTCGGCCTGGCTCTTGATGCGACGGAAGAAGGCCGAGTGCAACTGGCTGTCGAACGCGCCGTCCAGCAGCCGGTCGAAATTCGCCGGTCGCCGCTGCAGCGCGTCCAGCATGGCCTGCTCGCCAGCGGGCAGGCTATCCCGGCACCAGGGTAGCAACGGCTGCAGGATGAAGGTCAGGGTGGAATGGCTGTCTGCCAGCAGCCGGTCCCATTGGCGCAAGGTCCGGCCAATGCTGTCGGCGGCACGGGCCAGGCGCTTTTCCGGGGGTGACAGCGGCCAGGTGGCAGGTGTTGCGACCGAGGGCGTGGCCAACGCCTGGCCGATGCGCCGCCACAGCGATTGCCGGCGGGGCGCCGCCGTGGGCTGCACGCCTTCGCTGAAACTGTTGAGAAAATCCTGGTAGGCCTTGGCGTGCCGCGGGTCGCTCAGGCTGGCGAGGACTTCGCAGAGGGCTTCGTGGGCCAGGGTGTTGAGGCCGCTGAGCACCACCACATGGCCGAGCTGGCCAAGGCGGTGCTGGTGGGTCAGGAACATCAGCAGCTCCTGGCTGGCATTGAGCCCGCAGCCAGCCAGGCTCAGCCAGACTTCGCCAGTCAGCATTGACAGGTGCGAGGCCACCGTGTGTTCGTCGGAGCTGGCACCGATGCCCAGGGCGGTGGAGCCGCCGACCAGCAGGTTGATGCGTGACGCACCACCGCGCTCGGCTGCCGAAAAGCGCTTGCCGGCGCAATGGCTGTAGCGCAGGCCCAGTGCATCGGTGTTGATGGTGCCGGAGCGGTAGCCGGTTTCGTGCACATGCACGGTGTGCGGGGCACGCCGGCTGCCCAGCAGCAGAAAGCGCTGGTAGTCCTGTTGCAACGGCGAAGGCGACGGGGTCGTGTCAGTCGCGGTCATGGGGTCTCCTTCTGTTGCAGCGGGCACCTTGCATCACGTTCAGGCCGCCAGCTCCTTGACGTTGTACAGCAGGCCGCCGGCGGCGATCAGCAGCAGGGCGACCCCCGAGGCCAGGCTGATCATGCGGTTGCTGCGCTGCGAGGCGATCTTGCCGATGGCGAAGATGTACAGGCTGAGCACGGCAAAATCGATGGCTACCCACAGCATCGACAGCACCACCATGCTCTTGCCGAACGACTCGGTGATCTGGATGAACTGCGGGAAGAAGGCGATGAAGAAGATGATGTCCTTCGGGTTGGAAATGCCCACCATGAAACCTTGCAGCAGCCCGCCGCGGCCAGGCTTGGCTAGCTCGCTCGGTGCCTCGGCTGCCGGCGCCTGCAGGGCGTCCCGCAGCGTGCCGACGGCAATGTAGCCGATGAACAGGCAACCCAGCAGGCTCATGGCGCTGAGCCAGGCCTTGTCGATGGCGGCGCTGGTGAGGATGATCCAGGCCGCCGCGCCGATCAGCACCAGTGATGCCCAGTTGGTGCCCACAGCCGTGAACATGGCCTTGCGTGAGCCGGAGGCGGCCGCGGTGTTGACGATCAGTGCCACAACCGGGCCGGGGGTGGCGATCAGTAGCAGGACAGTTAGGGCGTAGGTAGCGGTGAGTGCGGTATTCACGGTCAGGTCTCGATCAGTATGTCGGGTGTTGCCGGCTGTACGGCATGGGCGTGGAACGGGCAGCGGGACGGGTTGAGCGACCCTGCCTCCTGCAGTTGGTACTGCTTCCACTCGTAGTTGTCGGCATCGCCGAAGAAGCCAAGGGTGTCGGGCATGACGCCGTCGTTGTAGTGGTGCACGCGCTCGCGGATGCGTTCGCGGATACGATGGCCGCTTTCGGTGTTGACGTTGGCCACTTCGTCGAAATTCGCCCGCGGGTTGATGACGAAGGTGATGTGTGGCCCCAGGTTGCGGCTTTTCATCTGCTGGTGGCCGGGGAAGTTCATGTTGATGAACAGCGGCATGCCGGCAAAGCAGAACGACCAGGCGTTGTCGTCGGGGTCGGTCGGGATGCCCTGCGGCCAGGGATGCGGGTCGCGCGCGTGCACGCCACGCAACACCTTCCAGGCCAGTGCCTGTTGCTCGGCCAGGGTGTAGTCGGCGGCAGTTTCGAGAAACACCACCAGTGGGCTGCCGATACGCTGCTTGGGTGGGATAGGTGTGACGGTGCGCACGTAGTCGGCCAGGCCCATGGCGATGTCATCGGCCAGCTGCCCGGCGCGGGCGAAGAGGATGTGGCAGGTTGCGCCGTTTACCGCCTTGCGGCCGAACAGGCAGGGGAACTCGGGGTTGGCGAGGACACTGCGAAAATGTTCTACGGCTTTGTAGGTCCAATGTCGCGCGTTGCGCACATGGTCAGCGGCCAGCTCTAGCGCATCCAGGCGATAGCAAGTTCCATAACCCGTCGACATGATTTCCCCAGGCGTAAATTTGATGAACGTTCAAGTCACATGCAGGCAGGATCTTGGTTATGTTTATTATTTACCTGCATTTTCCGAGACGTCCTTGGCGTTGTAAAACGCGTGGAACTATGACCTACTATTAGTCTTACTCATGCTCGGGGCGTCGCCATGTCGGAACGGATTCAGGCTTTGCACGCGTTGCGTGCCTTCGAGGTAGCCTCTCGCTATGGCTCATTTACCCGTGCTGCGGAAGAGCTGGCCCTGACCCAGGGCGCCGTCAGCCACCACATCAAGACCCTCGAAGCCATGTTCGGCTGCGACCTGTTCGAACGCCGCGGGCCGAAGCTGGCCCTGACCGAGCACGGCCGCCTGCTGGCGCAGGAACTCAAGGTTGGCTTCAAGATCATCGAAAATGCCTGCGCCCTGCTGCGTCAGGACCGCTACGGCCTGCGTCTGAAGGCACCGTCCACGCTCACCGTGCGCTGGCTGCTGCGGGCGCTGGATGCGTTCAAGAAGACCGAGGACAACTGCAGCGTGCAGCTGTCCAGCGTGTGGATGGACATCGACAGCGTGGACTTCTATTCCGAGCCCTACGACTGTGCGATCCTCCTGGCCAACGGGCGTTTTCCCGCCGATATCGAGAGTTTCAAGCTGTTCGATGAATGGCTGATCCCGGTGTGCCACCCGGACTACATGGCCCAGGCACAACCGGACCTTGCCGACCTGGCCCAGTGCGAATTCCTGCACCCGTCCCCTGACCGACGAGACTGGCGGCGCTGGCTGGCTCGCATGGATGCGCTGGACATCAGCATCGATCACGGGCAAGTGTTCGATACCCTCGACCAGGGCATCTCGGCCGCACAGCAAGGCCTGGGTATTTCGGTGGTCGACCTGGTGCTGGCCAGCGCCGACCTGTTGGCCGGGCGCCTGGTCACGCCGTTCAAGCACGCGGTGGCCACCGGCGACGGCTATTACATGACCTGGCTCAAGGCCAGCCCCAAGGCGCGGCAGATGCACAAGCTGCGCGAGTTCCTGCTTGGCCAGGTGCCACCGCTGGCCTGCAAGGACATCAATTACCTGTACGGTTGAATATGCGTTCGAGCAAACGCCCGGCGGTGGAGCGCCTTAGGGAATTGCAAGTAACTGATTGATTTAGCAGGGTCTCTGTGGGAGCGGGCGTGCCCGCGAACACCGGCGCAGCCGGTGCCATCCATCGAGTCGGATTCTTCGCGGGCATGCCCGCTCCCACAGTGGCCGCGTCGCGTTTGCCAATTGGTGTTACCTGCGCGCCAGCGCACCCAAAAGGCTGGACGTTCTCTCATATAACTGCACATAACTGATTGATTTAGCAGGGTCTCTGTGGGAGCGGGCGTGCCCGCGAACACCGGCGCAGCCGGTGCCATCCATCGAGTCGCATTCTTCGCGGGCATGCCCGCTCCCACAGGGGCCGCATCGCGTTTGCCAATTGGTGTTACCTGCGCGCCAGCGCACCCCCATGGGTTGGACGTTCTCCTACAAAAATGCGCTGCGACGGTGCGTCAGCGGTAGAATCGCCGCAATCAGCACAACAAACGATTCAGAGGTCGACGCGGTGGAGTTGCAGCAGGGCTTTGTCCTGACCCGACATTGGCATGACACGCCCGAAGGCACCTGCGTGGAATTCTGGCTGGCCACCGACCAGGGGCCACGGCAGCTGCGCCTGGCGCCACAGGTATCGGTGGCATTCATCCCCCAGGCGCAGGAAGCACACGCGCGGGTGCTGCTGGCCAACGAAGCCGGTGTCGAGTTGCGGCCGCTGCAGCTGAAGGACTTTGACCAGCGCCCGGTGCTGGGCCTGTACTGCCGCCAGCACCGGCAACTGATGCAGCTGGAGCAACGCCTGCGCACGGCCGGTATCGAGGTGTTTGAAGCCGATATTCGCCCGCCCGAGCGCTACCTGATGGAGCGCTTCATCACCGCCCCGGTGCAGTTCACCGGCCAACCGGATGCCCAAGGCGTGCTCTGCGATGCCCAGCTCAAGCCCCTGCCGGGTTATCGCCCGCCGCTGCGCCTGGTGTCGCTGGACATCGAGACCAGCGAGCGGGGCGAGCTGTACAGCATTGCCCTGGAAGGCTGTGGCCAGCGCCAGGTGTACATGCTCGGGCCGGCCAACGGCACGGCTGATGGCCTGGACTTCGACCTGCACTACTGCGCCGACCGCGCCGACATCCTGGCCTGCCTCAACCAGTGGATGGCCGAGCACGACCCGGATGCAATCATCGGCTGGAACCTGATCCAGTTCGACCTGCGCCTGCTGCACGAGCACGCCAAGCTGCTGCAGGTACCGCTGGCACTGGGGCGCAATGGCGCGCCGATGACCTTGCGCAGCCATGCCGGTGGTGGCCACGTGTTCGCCGATGCCCCGGGGCGGCTGCTGATCGACGGCATCGAGGCGCTGCGCTCGGCGACCTGGAGCTTCCCGTCGTTCAGCCTCGAAAGTGTCGCCCAGACCTTGCTCGGAGAAGGCAAGGCCATCGACACGCCGTACCAGCGCATGGATGAAATCAACCGCCGCTTCGCCGAGGACAAGCCGGCGTTGGCGCGCTACAACCTCAAGGATTGCGAGCTGGTGACGCGCATCTTTGCCCACACCCGCCTGCTCGAATTCCTGCTGGAGCGGTCTTCGGTCACCGGCCTTGCGGTGGACCGCAGCGGTGGTTCGGTGGCCGCGTTCTGCCACTTGTACATCCCGCAGATGCACCGCCTGGGCTTTGTCGCCCCCAACCTCGGCAGCCGCCCCGACGAAGCCAGCCCCGGTGGCTTCGTCATGGATTCGCGCCCGGGCCTGTACGACTCGGTGTTGGTGCTGGACTACAAGAGCCTGTACCCGTCGATCATACGTACCTTCCTGATCGACCCGGTGGGGCTGGTCGAAGGCTTGCGCCTGCCCGACGATGAACACTCGGTGGAAGGCTTCCGCGGGGGGCGTTTTTCCCGTAGCGAGCATTGCCTGCCGGCTATCGTCGAGCGGGTATGGCAGGGCCGGGAAGCAGCCAAGCGCGAGGGCAACGCGCCGCTGTCGCAAGCGCTGAAGATCATCATGAATGCCTTCTACGGGGTGCTGGGCTCGAGCGGCTGCCGCTTCTTCGACCCGCGCCTGGCTTCGTCGATCACCATGCGCGGGCACCAGATCATGCGCCAGACCCGCGCGCTGATCGAAGCCAGGGGCTACGAGGTGATCTACGGCGATACCGACTCCACCTTCGTCTGGCTAAAGGGCGCCCACGGCGAGGAGGCTGCAGCACGTATCGGCCGCGAGCTGGTAGCCCAGGTCAACCAGTGGTGGCGCGAACACCTGCGCGAGCAGATGAACCTGGAAAGCGCGCTGGAGCTGCAGTTCGAGGTGCATTACCGGCGCTTCCTGATGCCCACCATCCGCGGCACGGACGAAGGCAGCAAGAAGCGCTACGCCGGGCTGGTGCAGCGGGCCGATGGCAGCGAGCAGATGGTCTACAAGGGCCTGGAGTCGGTGCGTACCGACTGGTCGCCGCTGGCCCGGGAGTTCCAGCAGGAGCTTTATGGCCGGATATTCCGCGGGGAGCCTTACCAGGCGTATGTGCGCGATTATGTACGGCGCACCCTGGCGGGCGAGCTCAATGAGCTGATGGTGTACCGCAAGCGTTTGCGCCGGCCGCTAGCCGATTACCAGCGCAATGTGCCACCGCACGTGCGTGCGGCCCGGCTGGCCGATGACTACAACCGCCGCCTTGGCCGCCCGTTGCAATACCAGCGCGGCGGCTGGATCAGCTATCTGATCACCCTGGCGGGCCCAGAACCCCTGGAAAACCTGCAAGCGCCGGTGGACTACGAGCATTACCTGACGCGGCAGCTGCAGCCGGTGGCCGATGCCATCCTGCCTTTCGTTGGCGACAGTTTCGAAGGGTTGACCGGCCAGCAGCTGGCGCTGTTCTGAAGAGGTGGTAGCTATCTAGCTAATCGCTTGGCAAGCCTGCGTCTAGTGTCGGGCCTTTTGATCAGCCCGAGGCGCAACAACGTGACTACACCCAGCAAGGAACAACCGCCAACCGCCGATACGCTGGCCATGGAGCAGGCCTATCAGGACAACCTCATCGTCAAGCGACTGCCCAGATGGATTCGCCGGCTGCGTATCGTCTCGCCGACCGAGCAGAACATCCCGGCCAACGGTCTATATGAATCGCAGCATGCTGCATTGCGCGAGGCGTTGAAAGACAGCCTGGACTGTCGACAGTGGCTGGAAAAGGAGCTTGCGCGCATCCAGGGCATCGACCGTTTCGTCAAGCCGCTGCTGCAAAACGCCATGCAGGAAGAATTCGGCACCAGGGAAAATGTCGATGGCCTGTATTTCAGGCGCTGGTACACCTACACCGCTCCCAGCCAGGGCACCGTGTGGGGGCGCTATCCGGTTTTGGAAAAGGACTATTTCGACGTACCGCTGATCGAGGCGGCACTGGACAACTTCACGCCCGGCGAGGGGCGGAACGAACAGCACAAGGACAACTGCATCGTCGACAGCCTGTCGCGACGGCTCGCCTCACCAACCGCACCAGCCTTCGCACGCTTGTGCCGCCAGCTGGATCTGGGCAAGCGCTATCAACAGCACCTGGACAGCGTGCTCAAAGCGCCGAGCAGCCAGGCAAGCGGCTGGCGCAGCATGGCTTCGACACTTGCCCAGCTTTACAGCTCGGTCATGCTGATCGATGCCTGCAAGGCTAAAGGTGATGGAGTCCTGAGTGCTGCCGAACTGGACCTGGTGCTAGAGCTATGCAAGCACGGCAGACCTGGCACGTTGTACGAGTCGAAAGTGGTGGCCCGGCAACTCAAGGCGTTCGGCTGCGATTTGCAACAGATCGTGATACTCGATCTATTTCATGACAAAGTCAGCCGCAAGATCCTTGTCTACATTCCCGATGACCCCCACGGTCCCTGGACCGCAAGCCGCGACCTGGAAAGCTTCACCCGTAAGGTCTTGGGCAAGCGTCTGCGAGACAAGCGCTATCAGGATTTCTTCAAACGCTTCGTACGCCGGCGCGACAGCCAGCAGTTCTTCTCCAGGGTTGCCAAGGATCTGGTGAGCGTCGCCGATTGGGCAACCCGGGAAATGGACCAGCACATACGGGACTACCCGCTACCCTTGTTCGCCCACCTTGCCGACGAGCGCATTGCCCATATCAAGGACGATGCTGCGCTGATTGCCACGCCGGTGTCAGAACTGGATCGCAAGGCCCAGGAAGCCCATCAACAAAGGTTGGTTGCCGAGGGTTGGACACTGGCCACCGTGGCGGGCGTGTTTGTCCCCGCACTCAATGCACTGCTGCTGGCGGTAATGGTCTGGGACCTGCTGGGCGAGTTGTTCCAGGCCGTGGAAGACTGGCGCGAGGGCGATACCAGCGCCGCAATGGAGCATGTGCTCAGCGTGACCAAAGATCTGGCCGTGATCGGTGTAACCGCTGTGGTATGGCGGGAAGCGAGCCGGGCCTGGGCCGCATTGGACCAGTGGGTGCCAGCGCGCCTGGAAGACGGCAGCGAGAAGCTCTGGAATGGAGACCTGGTGCCGTTTCGCAGCGCTGCACTTCCCGCTGGGGAAGTGGCCGATGAAATGGGCATCTACCGTGCGCAGGACAGAAGCTGGATGACCATGGACGGCCACAACTATGAAATCGTCCAGCGCGCAGATGAAGAGTGGCAACTGGCACCACGAGATGGTCATGGGCCTTTGTTGCGTCACAATGACGCCGGTGCCTGGCGGCTATGGACCGAGCAACCGGCCAGCTGGACAGACAAGCACCGGATGTTCCGTCGCCTTGGTGAGCGTTTCGCTCGCCTGGATGATGAACAGATTGACCAGGCCATGGCCGTCCATGCCCTGGATGCAGACCATCTTCGGGCGCTGCATGTGTACGGCCGGCCGCCTGAGGCCGAGCTGGTCGATACCGTAGAGCGCCTGCTGATCGACCGCCGGCTGCAAACCCTGCTGGACGATCTGAAGCTTGGGCGGGTGCCGGAGGACGCGCCGTTGCTGGCGAAGGCCCGCGCCTTGCCTGGCGTCACCGAGCAGGGCGGGCCAGCATTGGCGGCGCAGGTCTCGGCAAAGCGGCGCCAGCTGTTTCAACAGGTGTATGACGGGCAGCAGGAGCCAGACGATGCGGCGGTGGCAACCTTGCGCAAGGCATTCCCGAGCCTGCATCGCCGAGCGGCGCGCGAGCTTGTGGGTGAGCTTTCGGCAGAAGGTGCGGAGTTTCAGGCACTGGTCAGCGGCACGGTGCCGTTTCGGCTGGTCGAAAGGGCCAGGCTGAGCGTACTGCGCATACGTGTTGCGCGTGCCTGCGAGGCGCTGTTCATCGAGACGCCCCAGACCCTGGACCAGGCCAAGGTCGCGCTGACGCTGCTGGAGACTCTGGATGTCAGGGAGGCCAGGCCGCGCTGGCGGCTGTACGATGGTGATAGCCCGCAGCCGATAATGACTACTGCTGGCGACGGGCAGAACTACAGGCTTTTGCATGACAACGGGCAGTTCGAGCTTGAAGATGCGCTAGGCATCGAGCTGCGCGGCCCCGGCGAGCTGTTCGAGACCTTGGCGGCTGCGTTTGCCCCGGCCGATCATGCTGCACTCGGTATCACTGAACCCTACGCCTCGGGTTTGAGAGCAGTGTTGGCCCGGCAAATGCCCGGCCACACCAAAGTACTGGCCCAGGTGTTGGGCAAAAACCCTCGACAGCCATGGATGCTGGCGCCACTGCGCCTGGAGGATGGCAGGGTCGGCTACCCGCTGGGCGGCAGCCAGGGACGCTTTGCCCGGCCTGCGTCCCGACCCCGGGCGTTCGAGGCGCGTCTGCGCGACCTTTACCCAGCGTACAGTGACGAGCAGATCGAAGCCTGGCTGACCAACTTGCATGTTTTGGGACATGATACCGACACCCAGCTCGGTGTGCTCGAAGAGCAGGCCCGCCGTTTGAGCGAGCACCTGAAAAGCTGGGAGCGGCGAGGGTTGCTGGTCGGCGAACGAACCGAGCGCAAGCGGTTTCGCAAAGCACTCATGCAATGCTGGCGGGAACGGGTACCCGGTCTAGTTGCACCTGAAGATGAACGTCCGGCTTTGGTGTGGCATTACGAACCGCGCGACCTGTGCTCATTGCCTGAATTGGGCCCACTCTTCAGCTTCCCGCATATTACCGAACTTTCCCTGCGTAGCCTGTTGCTGAAAGAAGTGCCAGAGCAATTCCTGCTTTCATTCCCCAATCTGACCTCGCTGGAACTGAGTTACAACCAATTGCGACGTCTACCAGAGAGCCTGTCGTTGCTCAATGACCTGCGCATACTCGACTTGTCCAGCAATCGCATCTCACTGGACGAACCCCAGGCTCGAGCGCTTGGGCTCTGCAGCCGGTTACGTTACCTGAACCTTTCGGACAACCGCTTGAACATGACCTTTTCTGTGGCGGGGATGAGCCAGTTGGCCGAACTGCGTCTGCGCAATGCCGGGTTGGTATTGCTGCCAGAGGGCATCACGGATTGTCAGACGTTGTACATGCTCGATGCTTCCCACAATTCCATCTCTCTGTTGCCCCCTAACTTCATCCTGTCCACGTTGTGGCGACACGGTTACGTGGCGCTGTCAGGCAATTCTGTGCTTCTGCAACAGGCTGAAGATGCGCAGGCGGCCTGGAAAATTCCGGAGGATAGTTCAGTTCCTCAAAAGTTTATGTGGATGGACCGCCTGCACCCCCTGGACCCCCTGAACCGCCTGCAAGACGATAGGCGCGAAATTCTGGGTATCCTGTGGAGCAGTATCGAGCAAATGGATGGAGTGACGAACTTCATGCGACTGCTGAAACAGCTCACGCGCTCGCGAGACTTCACCCATCCTCGATATGGGGAATTGCTGGCCTCACGCGTTCTGACCATGATGGAAAAGGTGGACAACTCTCCAGCACTGGCCAATGAAATTTTCCCCTTTGCACTGGTTGAGAACTGCCCCGACAATGCCACGGTTGTCTTCCAGCAGCTTGAAATTCGATACTATGTGTGGGAAGCCGAGCAGGCTGCCCCTTCTGGCAACAAGGAACAAGTCCTGGTGAAACTGGCGCGGCAGTTGTGGAGGCAAAGGGAACTTGACTTCATCGCTTTGCGCGAGGCTGAGGCTGCTGGTTGGGCGAGCGAGTCCATCGAGTGGGTGCTTGCCTACTCGATCCGCTTGCGCGAGAGGCTGGACCTGCTTGACAACGCGCGAAGCATGCTCCACCCCGCGATCCCGCACCTGGATGACGCTTCGGTCATGCGCGCCGCTGAGCAGGTAAGACTTAACGAGCCTGGATCGCTGCCGGTGTGGATGGCCCAGCAACCGTTCTGGAAAAATTATCTCGAGCGACGTTATGTACGCGAACTGGAAGTGCCGCAGCGTTTTTACGACCAGTTGGCGGAAGATGCTGATGCAAAGTCCTCCGAAAGGTTGCAGGCGCAGGTCAATGAGTGGACGGAACAAACCGAACTCCAACTGACCAACGAGGCTCTGCGACGGTGGGTATGACAAGGGCGCATTGGACTATGCTCAATTTACGCGTGATAGACGTATTTTGGGGGCTCGGGACAGGGAATGAGCGCACTTGGTAACCGCCGGTTACTGTTCATTCAAACATGGAGGCCTCGTGCTGGTTTACGCTCGCCCGTCGGATCTTTCGCCCTGATCTGTAGTCTTCTGGTTTATCGAGAGAATAAGGAGATACGCATGCTCGTCCGGTCACTGACCCTCGCCACCTTGCTCGCGCTCGTCGGCCCTGTGTTTGCTGCCGACAGTGACGCGCCGCTGGCCAAGGAACTGGGCAAGGCCAGGCCCTTGGTCGTCATTGCGCCCAGCAGCGCCGACCCGACCTTGCGTGGGTTGAACGAGGCCCTCAAGGACCCGGCCACCCAGGCCGCCTTCAAAGAGCGCAACCTGGTGGTGTACAGCGTTGCCAACATGATGGGCAAGCGTGAGGACAAGAACCTCGAGCAGCAGACCACCATGGCCCTGATCCGCGAGTTGAAGCTGGGTGCCAGCAAAGGCACCAAGGTGATCCTGGTGGGCAAGGACGGTGAGCGGCACATGCTCAAGGACGACGAAGAGGGAGGGGCTATCGACCCGCAGGTGATCCTCAAGGCGGTCGATGATCTGCCCGCCAGCGAAAAAGCCGTGTCGGCGCCGGAGCCTGTGGCAGCGGCGGCACCGGAACCCAAGGCCAAGGACAGCAAGCCCGCCAAGCCCGCCAAACCTGCCGCGCCGCCCAAGCCGCTGGAAGACTGACCCTGCACGACGGCCCCGAGGCACCTTGGGGCCGTCGTGTATCCCACTGTATCTGCCCACGCTGCAGACCCATTCCCATACAAAACCGCACCCCGCGCGATACATCCACGACATACCGCAACGGCCTAATGGCTCCACATTCCAACCACAGTGGAGCGACACCATGACTCAAGTACGAAACACCCTCGGCCTGCTCGGCGCTGCCCTGATCGGCAGCATGGCATTGAGCAGCAGCGCCTTTGCCGTCGAGCCGTTGGCCCAGGGTTACCAGCTGGCTTCGGCCAAGGTGGCAGGCGAGGGCAAGTGTGGTGAAGGCAAATGTGGTGGCAGCGCCAAGGCCACCCAGGGCGAAGGCAAATGCGGTGAGGGCAAGTGCGGCGCCAGCGCCAAGGCCGGTGCCGAAGGCAAGTGTGGTGATGCCTCGTTCGCCAAGACCGACAGCAACCACGACGGCAAGGTCTCGCGCGACGAGTTCCTGGCGGTGGCCAAGGACCGTGCCGGCGACTTCGACAAGATCGACAGCAACCATGATGGCTTCATCTCCGAACAGGAGGCGGCGGATCACCTCAAGGCGATCTACCAGGCTAATGGCAAGGCCATGCCCGAAGGCTTGTTCAGCCACCTGACCGGCAAGTCCTGACCTTCTGCCCCATGAACCGCGCAACGCCCCTCCTGCTGGTCAGGCGGGGCGTTGTGCCTGTTGCGGAGACCTTTTCATGCACCCCACATCTTTGTCCCCTGTACCTTTAGAGGCCGGGCTAGGCCTGCGTCGCGGCCTGCTGCCGGAACTGCTGGCCATGGAGGCTGGCGCCGTGGACTTCCTGGAATGCGCACCGGAAAACTGGGTTGCCGTGGGCGGTGCCTACGGCAAGGGCCTGGCGCAGTTGGCCGAGCGTTTTGCCATTACCTGCCACGGGCTGTCGTTGTCGCTGGGTGGCAGCGAGCCGCTGGACCGCCATTTCCTTGGCCACACCCGCCAGTTTCTCGATCGCCACCAGGTGCGCCTGTACAGCGAGCACCTGAGCTACTGCAGTGATGACGGGCACCTGTACGACCTGATGCCCATTCCATTCACCGACGAAGCGGTGCGCCATGTGGCCGCGCGGATTCGCCAGGCCCAGGAATACCTGGAGCGGCGCATTGCCGTGGAAAACATCAGCTACTACGCCGCACCGTACCAGGCGATGAGTGAACTCGAGTTCATCCGCGCGGTACTCGATGAGGCCGACTGCGACCTGCTGCTGGACGTCAACAACGTCTTCGTCAATGCCTGCAATCACGGCTACGACGCCCGCGAATTCCTTGCGGGCTTGCCCCAGGCGCGGGTGACCGGCATGCATGTGGCTGGCCATTACGATGAAGCGCCGGACCTCAAGGTAGACACCCATGGGGCTGCGGTGAAGGAGGATGTGTGGGCGCTGTACGCGGTCGCCTGTGCGCGCTTCGGTGCGCAACCGACCGTGCTCGAGCGTGATTTCAACTATCCGCCGCTGGCCGAACTGCTCGCCGAGGCGGCGCGCATCCGCACTGTGCAGCGTGCTGCGGGAGGGCATGCAAATGAATGAGACCTTGCGTGAGCAGCAGTACACCTTGGCCCGGCACCTGCGTGACCCGCAGCGCCATGCGCCGCCACCAGGCGTGGAGGCCCGGCGCCTGAAGGTTTACCGCGAGCTGTTCTATGGTGCTATCGAAGGTTTGCTGGCCGGCAGTTTTCCGGTGATGCGCCAGGCGTTGGGCGAACCGCGCTGGCATGCTCGAGTGCGAGATTTCTATGCCAACTATCGCAGCCAGACACCGTTGTTCACCGAGATTGCCCAAGCGTTCGTCGATTACCTGCAAGGCATCGAGCTGGATGCGCCCTGGCAGCTGGAGCTGGCGCACTATGAGTGGGTCGAGTCGCAGTTGTATCTGAGCGATGCCGAGGACCCGGCCCATGACCCGGCAGGCGACCTGCTGGAAGGGGAGCCACTGTTGTCGTGTGTGGCACGGGTGTTGGCCTATCGCTGGCCGGTGGAGCGGATCGGGGCGGATTACCAGCCAGCGGTGGCGCCAGAGGCGCCGACCTTGTTGCTGGTTTATCGCGATGCGGGGTTGAAGGTGCGCTTCGCGCGCCTGGCGCCGCTGGCGTACCGGTTGCTGGCGCTGGAGCAGGGCAGTGGGCGGGCTCGGTTGCAGGCGTTGGGCGGTGCTGTGGAGGAGGGGGTGGCGTTGCTGGAGGGATTGCGCGAGCAGGGGGTCATCATCGGTACAGGTTGAGTGCGGGTACGGGGGGCGCCTTGCGCCCCTATCGCGACACAAGGCCGCTACAGAGGTACGCGATCCCCTGAGCGGCCTTGTGTCGCGATGGGTTGCAACGCAGCCCCGGCGATATCACCTGCAGAACCGCCTTCTGAGCCAATGATCCAGGCTCAACCGCCCAGCCCCTTTCAGCAGCAGTGGCAGCAACGCCACCAGGTAGATCAGCGGCAACTTGAAGTTGCCAAAGCCCTGGTCGGTAATCGCATACCCTTGGGCCAGCTCGGCCAGGCTCGACCAGTGCGCCGGCCAATGCACCGCGGCAATCGCCACCACGGTCACCACCATCAGCCCCAACGAGGCCAGCCGGGTACCTAGCCCCAGCAATAGCAGTAACGGCAGGATCAGCTCCGCCCACATCGACAGCTGCCAGTTCAGCTCTGCAGGCAGCAGGTTGAAGGGGAACGGGAAGTTCGCTTGCAGGTCGACGAACCAGTTGCTGCCATTGAATTTCTCCCAGCCGGATTCGAAAAATTCCCAGGCCAGGAACAGCCGCAACGGCAGGTCGGCGCTCCAGGTACCGAAACGGTCGAAGGTGGTCAGGGTGCGGGTCAAGGTGGTCATGCTGGTTTCTCTCTTCAGGAAAGGGCACGGGCGTTACGGCGTTGCTGGCGGGCCAGCTTGGCGGTGAGCTTGACGGCGATGGCGCTGAACATCAGGGCGAACGCCAGCGGGTACCAGCCGCCCATTGGGATGCGTTTGTAGAACGACAGGCAGAACACCGCGGCCAGTACCCACATGCCGGTGCTGTGCAGGGCCTGCCAGGCACGGCCACCCAACAGGCGCATCGGGGCCTTGAACGAGGTGATGGTGAGCAGCAGCAGGAACAGGTAGCCGAGGGTGCCGGGCAGGCTGGAAGTGAGCGTGCGGCCGGCCCAGAACAGCTCGGGGAATTGCTGGGCATAGCGGTAGATCAGTACGCCGTGCACGGTGTGGGAGAAGGCGAATGCCAACCCCAGATAGCGCCGTTCCTGGAGGATGCGGCGGCTGCTGGTGCCAGGCAGCAAGGTCACCAGCGACGAGGCCAGGAAGGCCAGCAGGAATAGCGCGAAGGAGCTGCGCGCAGTGGCACGAATCGCGCTGCGCAGGCCGTCCGGATCAGGTTGGCTGGCCAGGACCACGGCGGTCATCGCCAAGGTCAGGCCGGCGAGCGTGGCGAACAGCTTCCAGCCGGAGGGAAGGGTGAGGGGTTTCATCAGGGAGGCTCCCGGAGTGTGGTTGTGTGACCGGGAGTGTGTCGGGGTGGGGTATCTGCAGTGTGTCGGCGGTGGTGGGGTTGTGTATCGGAGTGTACTGATACTTCAAGCTCCACCTGCTTTTTGTGGGAGCGGCCTTGCGTCGCGAAAGGGCCGCAAAGCGGCCCCGGCAATTCATGCGACGAAGCTGAAAACCTGGGGCTGCTGCGCAGCCCTATCGCGACGCAAGGCCGCTCCCACAAACTGTCATTTGAGCTCGATCTGCGCGCACAGCCCGCCGCCTGCGCGGTTGCTCAGGGTCAGTCGGCCACCCATGGCCTGGATCAGCTGATGGGCAATCGCCAACCCCAGCCCGGTGCCGCCGGTGCTGCGGTTGCGTGAACCTTCCACGCGATAGAACGGCTTGAGCACTTCATCCAGTTCGCCACCGGGTATGCCTGGCCCGTTGTCGAGCACGCGGATCAACGTCTTGTCGCCCTCGCGGCACACCTCCAGTTCGGCAGCACCGGCAAACTTGAGGGCGTTGTCCACCAGGTTCACCAGCACCCGGCGCAGGGCATGCGGGCGGGTTTCCAGCAGGCTGCCGCTGCTGCCATGGCGCTTGACCTGGGCGCCACTGTCCTGGTAGTCGAACACCAGGCTGTCGAGAAAGGCATCGAGGTTGACCCGGCACGGGGCCTCGGTGCTGGTGTCCATGCTGCGGGCATAGGCCACGCCTTCGCGCACCAGGTGTTCCATTTCACCCAGGTCGCTCCACAGCTTGTCTTTTTCCACCCCTTCGTCCATCACTTCGACACGCAGCTTCATGCGCGTGATCGGTGTTTGCAGGTCGTGGGAAATGGCCGCCAGCAACTGCATGCGTTCCTTGAGGTAGGCAGCGATGCGCGCCTGCAGGGCGTTGAAGGCCACGGCGGCATAGCGCACCTCGCGCGGGCCGCTTTCATCCAGCTGCACGCCAGGCTTGTCCGGGTCGAGGTTGTCCACCGCACGGGCCAGGCGGGTCAGTGGGCCGATCGCCAGGCGTACCGCCAGCCAGGTGCACAGCAACAGCACGGCCAACTGGATCAGCAACACCACGGGCAGCCAACGTGCCACCGGGACCGGCGATGGGGTTACGTCGATGGTCAGCGGTGCGCCATCGGCCAGGGTCAGGTGTGCCTGGAAGTGCGCATTCGGGCCGGGTATTTCCTGGAAGGAAAGGCGATAGTCGGCGCCAATGGCCTTGACGATCGAGTCGGCGGCCATGGGTGGGTCACTGGTCGGCATGGCTTCGCCCGCCAGGCCCTGGTCCAGCCGGTAGCGGTAGGTACGCCGCTCCAGGCGCGGCAGCCAGGCGGCGCGCTCGGCCGCGGGCAGGCGGTCGAGGATGGCCACCGAGGTGGCCACGTCCTGCTCCAGGGTGCTGAGCATCATCGAGCGGCTGCTGATGTAACGCTCGTAGGCCTGCAGGCCGAACGACAGGCCGTAGGCCAGCACCAGGCCGGTGAAGAAGATCAGTGCCAGGCGCGAAGCCAGTGTACGTGGCCACTTCATGATGGCGACTCGAGCAGTTGCACCGGCAGCGAGAACACGTAGCCCTCGCTGCGCACGGTCTTGATGCAGCTGGGTTCGCGGGCGTCGTCACCCAGGCGCTGGCGCAGGCGGCTGACCAGCAGGTCGATGGAGCGGTCGAAGATGTCGGCTTCGCGGCCCTGGGTCAGGTTGAGCAACTGCTCACGGCTGAGCACCCGTTGCGGGTGGTCGAGAAACACCCGCAGCAAGCGGTATTCGGCACCGCTCAGGGCTACCAGGGTGCCTTCGCTGTCGAGCAGGTGGCGCGCGGTGGTGTCCAGCCGCCACTGGCCGAAGCCGAGCAGGCGGCTGCTTTCGCTGATGGTCAGGTTGGGCGGCAGCATGCGCGTGCGGCGCAGCACGGCGTTGATACGGGCCAGCAGTTCGCGGGCCGAGAACGGCTTGGTCAGGTAATCGTCGGCGCCCATTTCCAGGCCGATGATGCGGTCGGTTTCGTCGTTGCGGGCGGTCAGCATCAGCACCGGGGTGTTGCGGTGCTTGCCGGCGCGCAGCTCGCGGCACAACAACAGGCCGTCGTCGCCGGGCATCATGATGTCCAGGACGATCAAGTCGACGCTGTTGGCTTCGAGAAAGGCGCGCATCTGCCGGCCGTCGGCGACGATGCTGGTGCGCAGGCCGTTCTTCTTCAGGTAGTTGCCGACCAGTTCGCGGATTTCGCGGTCGTCGTCGACGATCAGGATGTGATCGACGTGTTCCATGCGCTGCGTTCCTGTGCAAGAAGGGATGGGCGCAGTGTACCGAGCGCATTCGCGCTTGCCTGCGGGGGTTTGTATTGCAGTGTATCTGGCATGTGTACAGACACAGGAGGAAGCACATCACAGCTTCGGGCGACACATACGGGATACCTGGCCGGCGTGAAATGGCTCTCGACCGGGGAGCACAACTCCCCACCCTCAAGCGTTACACAGGAGAGATGCCATGAACTTCATTACCTTCGCCCGTGCCAGCCTGTTCGCCGTGCTCAGCTTTGGCGCCATTGCCGCCCAGGCCTCCACGATGCCGATGGACGACAGCGGGGTCATGCAGTACCGCTACGGTGACCACCTGGATGTGAAGAAAGTGCTGTCGATACAGGACGACCAGAGCGACGCCTGCGGCCTGGTGAACACCCGCATGGACTACCTCGACTCCAAGGGCCAGCAGCAGAGCGTGCAGTACCGCACCTACGCCACCGGCGGTTGCCATGAGAATTGATCGCCGCTTGTTGTTGAAGGTTGGCGGTATTGCCCTGGCGCTGGCCGGCCTGGGCCTGGCCGGGCACCTGATGGCCGGCGACAGCTACGGTGCCATGCCGTCGCTGTCCGGCGCCAGCCAGTGGCTGAACTCGGCGCCGCTGGATGGCCCCGGGCTCAAGGGCAAGGTGGTGCTGGTGGACTTCTGGACCTGGGACTGCATCAACTGCCGGCGCAGCCTGCCGCACGTGAACGAATGGGCGCGGCGCTATGCCGACCAGGGCCTGGTGGTGGTCGGCGTGCACACCCCGGAGTACGACTACGAGCACGATGTAGGCACCTTGCGTGACAAGGTGGCCAGCCTGGGGATTGTTTACCCGGTGGCGGTGGATAACGACTACAAGGTGTGGAATGCCTGGGGCAACCAGTTCTGGCCGGCGCATTACTTTGTCGACCGCAAGGGGCAGGTGCGCCATGTGCACTTTGGCGAGGGGGATTATGGGGGGCAGGAGCAGGTGATACAGGCGTTGCTGGATGAGAAAGGGTGAGTTGTCTGTGCCGGCCTCTTCGCGGGCTTGCCCACTCCCACAGGGATTTGCGTAATCAGTGAAATCTGCGCAGTACCTGTGGGAGCGGGCAAGCCCGCGAAGAAGCCAACCCCTGTCTGTCAGGTGAAACTGGCAAAGTGCGCCTGCATCCGCGCCGCATCCGCCTGGCGCCCGCTGAACAGCTCGAACGCCTTCACCGCCTGGAACACGGCCATGTTGCTGCCATCCAGGGTGCGGCAGCCCAGCGCCCGGGCGGCGCGCAGCAGTTCGGTCTCCAGCGGGAAGTAGATGATCTCCGCCACCCACAGGCGCGCATGCAGCAGCTCCACCGGCAGCGGTGTGCCCGGCAGCTTGGCCATGCCCACCGGCGTGGTGTTGACCAGCCCGTCCGCCTCGGCCAGGGCCATGGCCAGGTCGTTGCCGACCACGGCGCGCCCGGCACCGAAATGGGCATTCAGGTTGTCCACCAGGGCCTGCGCACGGGCCGCGTCCACTTCGAACAGTACCAGCCGCTCGACCCCTTCACCCAGCAGGGCATGGGCCACGGCCGAACCGGCACCACCGGCACCCATCTGCACCACCTGGTGCCGTGCCACATCAGGCAGGCCACGGCGCAAGCCTTCGGCAAAGCCCAGGCAGTCGGTGTTGTGGCCGACCCGCTTGCCGTCCTTGAGCACTACGGTGTTCACCGCGCCGATGCCGCGGGCTTCGTCCGACAGTTCGTCGAGCAACGGCAGGATCGCCTGCTTGAACGGATAGGTGATGTTGAGCCCGGTGAAACCGGTGTGCTGGGCGGCGTCGAGCAGGCCGGGCAGGGCGCTGTCGTCCAGTTGCAGCTGGTCGGCATCGATCAGCCGATACAGGTAGCGCAGCGCCTGGGCATCACCTTCGTGTTCGTGCAGGGCAGGGGTGCGCGACAGCTGGATGCCGCGGCCGATCAGGCCGGCGAGGATGGCTTGCTGGCTCACGCGTTGTGCTCCTGCAACATTTCGGCGAAGTGGCTGATGGCCATGCGGTAGCCATGGCTGCCCAGGCCGCAGATGACCCCGACGGCGATGGATGATACGAACGACAGGTGACGGAACGGTTCGCGCTTGTGCACGTTGGACAGGTGCACCTCGATTACCGGCACTTCGCTGGCCACCAGGGCATCGCGGATGGCCACCGAGGTATGGGTCCAGGCACCGGGGTTGATCACGATGCCGGCGCAGCGGCCACGGGCAGCATGGATCCAGTCGATCAGTTCGCCTTCGTGGTTGGTTTGGCGGAATTCGATTTCCAGGCCGTGGGCATGGGCGGTATCGGCACAGCCCTGAGCCAGGTCGGCGAGGGTTTCGTGGCCATATTGGGCAGGCTCGCGGGTGCCCAACATGTTCAGGTTGGGGCCGTTGAGCACGAGAATGAGGGGCTTCATGACGGGCATCGCTTTGTTGTTGTTGGATGCGTCTAGTTTTGTACCGACTGGTTAGTTTGGTCAATCGGACTAAGCCGCTGTACCGGAAAAGTGGGCGATTATCGAACTTGATATCGCCTGTGCCGGCCCTATCGCCGGCAAGCCAGCTCCCACAGGAACTCCATAGGGCTCCAGCTTTGTCGCCTGCAGCTTGATTACAAAATTGTAATTTTCCCGCCACCGCCCCGATAAGCGCGGCTTTCTACAGTCCCTCGCCAAAGCTCGCTGACGAGGACCTGTTTCGTGCCCATCCCCCGCAAGACCGCCTTGCTCTGCCTGTTGCTGGCTGTTGCCGCCAGCGCCCAGGCCAGCCAGAGCCTGAGCCTGCCCCAGGCGCTTGACGCCGCCTTTGCCCAGAACCCGGAGCTGGCCGCGGCCGGCCGGGAAATCGGCATTGCCGATGGCGAGCGGCGCCAGGCCGGGCTGATCCCCAACCCGGAACTGTCCTGGGAGGTCGAGGACACCCGCGGTGACACCAGCACCACCACTGTCACCCTCAGCCAACCGCTGGAGCTGGGCGGCAAGCGCGGTGCACGCATCGCCCTGGCCGGTGCCGGTCAGGCCATTGCCCAGCTGGACCTGGAGCGCCAGCGCAACGGCCTGCGCGCCGATGTGGTGCAGGCGTTCCACGCGGCCCTGCGCGCGCAGACCGCGCTGGAGCTGGCGCAGCAATCGCAGGCGTTGACCGAGCGTGGGCTGCGGGCGGTGCAGGGGCGGGTGACCGCTGGCCAGTCATCGCCCGTGGAGGCCACCCGGGCCCAGGTGCAGTTGGCCCAGGCCCAGGCTGAAGTGCGCCGTGCGCAAACCCAGCGCAGTGTGGCTTACCAGGCCCTGGCACGGTTGACCGGCAGCCCGCTGGCAAGCTTCGACCAGTTGCAGGCCGCCAACCTGTCCCCCGGTGATGCGCCCAGCGCCGACGCCCTGCTCGACCAGGTCGAGCAAACGGCTGAATGGCGCCTGGCCGCCGCCCAGGTCGAGCGAGGCGAAGCGTCCCTGGGTTCGGAAAAGGCCCTGCGCATTCCCAACCTCACCGTCAGCCTTGGCAGCCAGTACAGCCGCGAAGACCGCGAGCGGGTCAATGTGGTGGGCCTGTCGATGCCCTTGCCGCTGTTCGACCGCAACCAGGGCAACGTGCTGGCCGCGGCCCGCCGTGCCGACCAGGCGCGTGACCTGCGCAACGCCGTGGAGCTGCGCCTGCGCAGTGAAACCCGTAGCGCCGTCAGCCAGTGGGCCACGGCCATGCAGGAAGTGCAGGCCTATGACCGCACCATCCTGCCTTCTGCCGAGCAGGCCGTGGACACCGCCACACGCGGTTTCGAAATGGGCAAGTTCGCCTTCCTCGATGTGCTCGACGCCCAGCGCACGCTGATCGAGGCGCGTGGGCTGTACCTCGAGGCGCTGGCCTCGGCGACCGACGCGCGGGCGCAGGTCGAGCGGATCTATGGCGACCTCGATGGGCTGAGCAACAAATTGAACAGCAGGAGCAACAATGACTAATCCACGCAAGATAGCCCTTCTGGCTACCGCCATTGCCGCGCTCGGCCTCGGTGGCCTGGCCTGGACCGGCAACCTCGGCAACGCGTCAGGCACTGAAGCCCGGCACGACGACCACGGCGAAGACAGCCACGGCCACGGCGAGGAACAGGCCGGCGAAGGCCACGAAGAAGAGGAGGGCAAGCTGCACCTGTCCATCGCCCAGATCGAAGCTGCCGGTGTGCAACTGGTTGATGCCGGCCCTCGTGAACTGGGCACCGCCATCAGCTTCCCGGGTGAAATCCGCTTCGACGAGGACCGCACCGCCCACGTCGTGCCACGCGTGCCCGGTGTGGTCGAGTCGGTGCAAGCCGAGCTGGGCCAGGCGGTCAAGCGTGGTCAGGTGCTGGCGGTAATCGCCAGCCAGCAGATTTCCGACCTGCGCAGCGAACAACAGGCTGCCCAGCGCCGCCTGGAACTGGCGCGCCTGACCTTCCAGCGCGAACAGCAGCTGTGGCAGGAACGCATCAGTGCCGAGCAGGATTACCTGCGGGCCCGTCAGGCGTTGCAGGAAGCCGAGATTGCCTTGGCCAACGCCCGGCAGAAGGTTGCCGCCGTGGGTCCGGCCGGCGCTGGCAACCGCTATGAACTGCGCGCGCCGTTCGATGCAGTGGTGGTGGAAAAGCACCTGACCGTGGGCGAGGTGGTCGATGAGACCAGCAATGCCTTCACCCTGTCTGACCTGAGCCGGGTCTGGGCTACCTTCGCCGTCGCCCCGCGCGACCTGGACAAGGTGACCACCGGCCGCAATGTCACGGTCAGCGCGCCGGACCTGGGCGCCCAGGTCGAGGGCAAGGTCAACTACGTCGGCAGCCTGCTCGGCGAGCAGAACCGTGCTGCCACTGTCCGCGCCACGCTGGCCAACCCCAACGGCGCCTGGCGCCCCGGGCTGTTCGTCAATGTCGCGGTCAGCGTCGAACGTTTCAACGCCGCCGTGGTGGTACCGCAAAGTGCCCTGCAAACCTGGGAGGAGCAGACCGTGGTGTTTGCCCGTACCGAGGAAGGCTTCGAGGCCCGCCCGGTGAAGACCGGCCGCCGCGACGCCGGCCTGGTGGAAATCACCACCGGCCTTGCCGCCGGAACCCAGGTGGCCGCTGCCGGCAGCTTTGTCCTCAAGTCCGAGCTGGGCAAAGG
This sequence comes from Pseudomonas sp. UBA6753, assembly GCF_002453565.1. Taxonomy (NCBI): domain Bacteria; kingdom Pseudomonadati; phylum Pseudomonadota; class Gammaproteobacteria; order Pseudomonadales; family Pseudomonadaceae; genus Pseudomonas; species Pseudomonas sp. UBA6753. The sequence goes on from NZ_DKHD01000014.1 coordinate 70,607, forward strand.
CTCGGCCGAGCACAGCCATTGATCACGGGGACGCCTGCATGTTCGAACGCCTGATCCAATTCGCCATCGAGCAGCGCCTGGTGGTGATGCTGGCCGTGGTCCTGATGGCCGCGGTGGGTATCCACAGCTACCAGAAACTGCCGATCGACGCTGTACCGGACATTACCAACGTCCAGGTGCAGATCAATACCGCCGCGCCCGGCTATTCGCCGCTGGAGACCGAGCAGCGCATCACCTTCGCCATCGAGACCGCCATGGCCGGCCTGCCCGGGCTCAAGCAGACCCGCTCGCTGTCGCGCTCGGGCCTGTCGCAGGTCACGGTCATTTTCGACGACGGCACCGACCTGTTCTTCGCCCGGCAACTGGTCAACGAGCGCCTGCAAGTGGCGCGTGAGCAGCTGCCCGACGGCATCGAAGCGGGCATGGGGCCGATTTCCACCGGGCTGGGTGAAATCTTCCTGTGGACGGTGGAAGTCGAGCAGGGCGCGCTGAAGGAGGACGGCACACCCTACACCCCGACGGACTTGCGGGTAATCCAGGACTGGATCATCAAGCCGCAGTTGCGCAACGTGCCCGGGGTGGCCGAGGTCAACAGCATCGGCGGCCATGCCAAGCAGTACCTGATTGCGCCGGAGCCCAAGCGCCTGGCGGCCTACAAACTCACCCTCAACGACCTGATCGCGGCGCTGGAGCGCAACAACGCCAACGTCGGCGCCGGTTACATCGAACGCAATGGCGAGCAGTTGCTGATTCGCGCGCCAGGCCAGGTGGCGTCGGCCGAGGATATCGCCAACATCGTCATCTCCAGTGTCGATGGCACGCCAATTCGCGTCAGCCATGTTGCCCAGGTCGGCCTGGGCGAAGAACTGCGCTCGGGCGCGGCCACCGAAAACGGCCGGGAAGTGGTGCTGGGCACGGTGTTCATGCTGATTGGCGAGAACAGCCGCACGGTGTCCCAGGCGGTCGCCGCCAAGCTGGACGAGATCAACCGCAACCTGCCCAAGGGCGTGGTCGCGGTGACGGTGTACGACCGCACCAACCTGGTGGAGAAGGCCATCGCCACGGTGAAGAAGAACCTGGTCGAAGGCGCCATTCTGGTCATCGCCGTGTTGTTCCTGTTCCTGGGCAACATCCGCGCTGCATTGATCACCGCCATGGTCATTCCGTTGTCGATGCTGTTCACCTTCACCGGCATGTTCAGCAACAAGGTCAGCGCCAACCTGATGAGCCTGGGCGCACTGGACTTCGGCATCATCGTCGACGGCGCGGTGGTGATCGTGGAGAACGCCATCCGCCGCCTGGCCCACGCCCAGCAACGCCATGGCCGCATGCTGACCCGCACCGAGCGCTTCCATGAAGTGTTCGCTGCCGCCCGTGAGGCGCGTCGGCCGCTGATCTATGGCCAGCTGATCATCATGGTGGTGTACCTGCCGATCTTTGCCTTGACCGGGGTGGAGGGCAAGATGTTCCACCCTATGGCCTTTACCGTGGTCATCGCCCTGCTTGGTGCCATGATCCTCTCGGTTACCTTCGTGCCAGCGGCCATTGCCCTGTTCGTCACCGGCAAGGTCAAGGAAGAGGAAGGCCTGGTAATGCGCACGGCGCGTCAGCGCTATGCCCCGGTGCTGGCCTGGGTGCTGGGCCGGCGCAAGCTGGCGTTCGCTGGCGCCGCTACCCTGGTGTTGTTGTCCGGGGTTATGGCCAGCCGCATGGGCAGCGAGTTCATCCCCAGCCTCAGCGAAGGCGACTTCGCCCTGCAGGCCCTGCGCGTGCCGGGCACCAGCCTGTCGCAGTCGGTCGACATGCAGCAGCGCCTGGAACAGGCGATCATCGCCCAGGTGCCGGAAGTGGAGCGGGTGTTCGCCCGCACCGGCACCGCCGAGATCGCCTCCGACCCGATGCCGCCGAACATTTCCGACGCCTATGTGATGCTGCGTCCGCGTGAGCAATGGGGCGACCCGGGCAAGCCGCGTGATGAGCTGATCGCCGAGGTACAACGTGCCGCCGCCAGCGTGCCGGGCAGCAACCACGAGCTGTCGCAGCCGATCCAGCTGCGCTTCAACGAGCTGATTTCCGGGGTGCGCAGCGATGTGGCGGTGAAGCTGTTCGGTGATGACATGGACGTGCTCAACCGCACCGCCGCGCAGATCGCCAGCAGCCTGCAAGGCGTGCCGGGCGCGTCCGAGGTAAAGGTCGAGCAGACTACCGGACTGCCGGTGCTGACCATCGATATCGACCGCGACAAGGCGGCCCGCCATGGCCTTAATGTGGGTGATGTGCAGGACGCCATTGCCATTGCCGTGGGTGGCCGCACGGCCGGCACGCTGTACGAAGGTGACCGCCGTTTCGACATGGTGGTGCGCCTGTCGGAAACCCTGCGCACCGATGTCGACGGGCTGGGCAGCCTGCTGATTCCGGTGCCGGCCAGTGCTGCTGCGGGTGCCGGGCAAATAGGCTTCATCCCGCTGTCGCAGGTCGCCACGCTGAACCTGCAGCTGGGGCCGAACCAGGTCAGCCGCGAGGATGGCAAGCGGGTGGTGGTGGTCAGTGCCAACGTGCGCGGGCGCGACCTGGGTTCGTTCGTCGAGGAGGCTGAGCAGACGCTGATCGAGCAGGTGCAGATACCGCCGGGTTACTGGACCCGCTGGGGTGGCCAGTTCGAGCAGCTGCAGTCGGCGGCCGAGCGCCTGCAGGTGGTGGTGCCGGTGGCCTTGCTGCTGGTCATGGCGCTGTTGCTGATGATGTTCAACAACCTCAGGGATGGCCTGCTGGTGTTCACCGGCATCCCGTTCGCCCTTACCGGCGGGGTGCTGGCGCTGTGGTTGCGGGACATTCCGTTGTCCATTTCCGCAGGCGTGGGGTTCATTGCCTTGTCGGGGGTGGCGGTGCTCAACGGGCTGGTGATGATCGCCTTTATCCGTGGCCTGCGGGAGGAAGGGCGCACGCTGCGGGCCGCGGTCGAGGAGGGCGCGCTGACGCGCTTGCGGCCGGTGCTGATGACGGCCCTGGTGGCGTCGCTGGGGTTCATCCCGATGGCCTTGGCGACCGGGACCGGGGCCGAGGTGCAAAGGCCGCTGGCGACCGTGGTGATTGGCGGGATTCTGTCGTCCACCGCACTGACCTTGCTGGTGTTGCCGGCGTTGTATCAGTGGGCGTATCGGCGCGAAGAGGTGCAGGAGGGTTGAGACCCTGGGGCCGCTTTGCGGCCCTTCGCGGCGGTTCGGCGTCCCGACTTGCCCGCTCCCACAGGTGTGTCGCTGAACCCATGGTTTGCGCGATCCCTGTGGGAGCGGGCAAGTCGGGACGCCGAACCGCCGCGAAGGGCTGCAAAGCAGCCCCCAAAATATCAAACGATACTACGGGCTCCGGGCCGCGCACTCTCCGTTCCCGCCTCATCATGCAACGAAATCCGCGAAGTCTCCGGCAACGCCAACCCACCCACCAACGCCACCAGTGCAATCACCACCAGGTAGAACGCCGGTGCCAGGCTGCTGCCGGTCTGCCCGATCAGCCAGGTCGCCACCAGCGGTGCGGTACCGCCAAACAGCGTATAGGCCACGTTGTAGGTAATTGCCGAAGCGGTATAGCGGGTGCGGGTAGGGAAGCTTTCCGACAGCAATGCCGCCGTGACCACGCCACTGCACAACGCCCCCACCGCCAGCAGGATCACCCCCAGCAGCGCACCGGACATCGAGCCGGAACTGGCCAGCCAGTACGCCGGGAACACGCACAGCATCACCCACAGGCAGGTAAAGCCGATGGTCTTGCGCCGCCCGACGCGGTCCGAGAACGCCCCGGCCAGCGGGCAGCCGACCGCGGCGAACAGCAGGGCCACGGTGGTTACCAGCAGCGATTGAGCGCGGGTCAGGTTGCCGACCAGTTGCAGGTAGGTGGCGAAGTAGGTGGTGAACATGTAGAACGACAGCGCGGTCAGCGAGATGAAGGCCCCCAGGTTGCGGATCGCCCGGCCATGGTTGCGCAGGGTTTCCTTGAGCGGCGAATGTTCATGCTCCTTGCCCTGGGCGATGGCTTCGCGGAACGCCGGGGTTTCTTCCATGCGCCAGCGCAGGTACAGGCCGACCAGCCCCAGCGGCGCGGCGATCAAGAACGGGATGCGCCAGCCCCAGGCATTCATCGCCTCGGCCGACAGGCTGGCTTCCAGGCCATAGGCGATCACTGCCGCGCAGGCAAAGGCGGAAAAGGTCGACACCGGCACGAAGCTGCCATAGAAGGCGCGCTTGTCGTTGGGCGCATGCTCCATCAGGTAGGCGCAGGCCCCGGCATACTCGCCACCGGCGGAAAAGCCCTGCAGGCAGCGCGCGAGGGTCAGCAGCGCGGGGGCTGCCAGGCCGATGCTGGCGTAGGTCGGCAGCAGGCCGATGAGGGTCGTGGAGCCGGCCATCAGCAGGATGGTCAGCGACAGGATGCGCTTGCGCCCCAGGCGGTCACCCAGCGCGCCGAACACGATGCCGCCCAGCGGGCGCAGGGCGAACGCCACGGCGAACACCGCAAAGGTCTTGAGCAAGGCCACGCTGGCGTCTTCGCTGGCGAAGAACTGGCTGGCGATCAGGGTAGCGAGAAAGCCGTAGACGGCGAAGTCGAACCATTCGACGAAATTGCCGATGGCCGAGGCGGCGATCACCCGGCGCAGGGTGGCGGGGGATACCTCGTGAGGTGCGGGCATGCGAGTGCTCTCCGGTTCCATTGGCAGGCATGATGAAAGTGGCGCGGTCGGGCCGCGCCATCATTGTTGTGCTTGCCAGTAGATCGCCGGGCGCTGGAAGGCGCTTTGTCGAGGGCGACCTCGGGATACCTGATTCAACCGAACATGATGGGCTGCCCCTGATGGCCCTATCGCCGGCAAGCCAGCTCCCACAGAATTTGCACCGCACTCAAGGCTTGTGCAGTACCTGTGGGAGCTGGCTTGCCGGCGATAGGGCCATGGGCTCAGAAGCGCATGTCCAGCGCCAGCTCGAAGGTACGCGGCGGCCCCATGTAGTACTGGCTGTTGTAGGCCTGCTTGGCATACACCTCGTCGGTCAGGTTGCGTACTCGCCCGGTGAGCGTGGTGTGTTCATCCAGCCGGTAGCGGGCGAACGCGCCGAACAGGGTGTACGCCGGGGCCTTGAGGCTGTTGGCGTTGTCGGCATACACCGAGCCCACGTAGCGCCCGTCTGCCCCCACCGACCACGCCGGTGTCAGGCTGTAGGTCAGCCACAGGTTGGCGACGTTGGCCGGTACGTTCACCGGTGCGTTGCCCTTGCGCGATACCGACACGCCGTTGACCGCCTCGTTGAACTCGTCGTACTGCGCATCGACATAGGCATAGTTGGCCTCGGCCAGCAGCTTCGGCATCACCTGCAGGCGCCCGGACAGCTCGACGCCACGCGAGGTCTGCTGCCCGGCCTGGACCGTGAGGTTGGCGTCGTTGGAGTCGCGCACGGCAAAGTCCTTGCGCACGATCTGGTACAACGCCAGCGTGGCTGCGCCGCGCCCGTCGAGAAAGTCGAACTTGCTGCCCACTTCCCACTGCTCGCCCTTGGACAGGTCGAACAGCCCGACGTTGGAATAGGTCGCTGCCGCCAGCGAGCCGGCCGGCAAGTCGGCAGAGGTACTGTACTGCGCATAGACGCTGGCGGAGGGGGTCAGCGCGTAGGTCAGGCCGATACGCCCGGAAAGCGGTTCCCAGCGGCGTTCGAAGAACGCCGGCGAGGTTGGCGTCACCGCGCCGTAGTTGGTCACCTGCATGTCCAGGTAGTCGTAGCGCAGGGCGGTCAGCAGGGCCAGGCGTTCGGTGAGTTGCAGGCGGTTTTCGGCAAACACCGCGCGGTTGGTCACCTCGTGACGGCGTTGCTTGGTCAGGCCGGCATTCACCCCGGGGATGTCGTCGAAGCTGCCGGGGGCGAAGTGCTCGGCATCGACCACGTCGCTCCAGCTGCTTGAGGTGGGGTAGAGGGTCTGGCGCATGCGCGAGTACTCCAGCCCCAGCGACCACTGGCTGGCCAGGCCGAACAGCTGGTTGTCGTGGCGCAGCTCGATGCGGTCACCCAGCAGGTTCTGGTCGTGGCGCTGCAGGTAAGGGCTGCTGCGCTGTACCTTGCCATCGCTGGTGTAGCTGTAGCGTTCGAGGTTGCGGTAATCGCGCTGGGCGTTGTAGTGGTACAGCGTGTTCTGCACGCTGGTGCTGTCGCTGAGCTGGTAGTCGAGGATCGAGCGTAGCCAGCGTACCCGCTGCTCGTAGCGCCCGTCGCCGACGTTGTAGTTTTCGAAGCGGCGGCTTTTGTCGATCTTCATCGTGCTGCGCCCGGGCAGGATCGGCGAGCCCCAGTAAGGGCTGTCTTCGCGGTCTTCCTGGTACTCCAGGGCCAAGGTGTGGGTGAGGTTGGGCGTGAGGTCGCTCAGCAACGAGAAGGCCAGGCTGTCGGTGTGCCGTTCGTTGCGGTCGATGTAGCCGTTGCCCTGCCCGCGGCTGAAGTCCAGGCGCATGAAATGGCGGGCATCGGCGGGGTTGCTGGCCAGTGCCTGGTTGACGCCGAACGCCACTTCACTGTCGTCGAAGCTGCCATGGCGGATACGGCCGTCGATGGTCTGCTGATCGCGGCTGGCCAGCTTGGTGATGTAGTTGATCGAGCCACCCACCGCGCCCGCACCATGCAGGAACGACGATGGCCCGCCGATCAGTTCGACGCGGTCGAGCACCCAGGCATCCACTGGCCGGGTGGCGCTGCTGTAGCCCAGGTTGATGCCGTTGTACAACTGGGTAACCTGGTTCTGGGTGAAGCCGCGGTAGGCGACGAAGCCGCCAAAACCGGGGTTGGCCGAGGCATTGACGCCGGTCATGGCGTTGATCACGTCCTGGCTGTCCTTGGCGCCGCGCTCCTCGATCAGGCGGCGGTCCGAGACACTGACCGAGGCCGGCGTTTCCCGCGCGGTGAGGCCCAGGCGCGAACCGGTGCGGATCGGCTCGTCCAGTTGCACGCCGCTTGCGGCGTCGCGTTCACCGTCGATGGTGGTGGCGCTCAGTTCCACCGGGGCAGCATCCGCCCAGGCAAGGTTGCAGGTGCCCATGAGGAGCACCAGGGAGGTTTTGCGAAGCATGTTGGTGTGTCTTCCACGCAAAGGTCATGGCTGACCGCGAGCGCGCGCAGTCAGGCGCGCCCGGTCGAGGTCAGGCGAAATGAAGTACGGCTGCGGGGAAAGCGACGGGGGAGGCGCGGGGGTTGAGGGCGGGGCGTTGATAGCGCGGCGGCGGTTGCGCCCAGCTGCGCACCACGATGGGCGAGGTGGCCACGGCTTGCGTAGGGGTGAACGACCAGCCTCCGCTGCTGAGCGGCACGGCCAGGCCGAACGAGGAGCACACCGGGCAGTCGAGCTGGGCCATGTGCTGGTCGCCGCCGGCGCCATCCAGGTCGATGGCAACGCCGTGTTCGCTGTTGATCGAGCAGAAACCACCTTCCAGGCCGGCCAGGCGCAGGCCACCCATCTGGCCATGGTGCAGGCCGCACAGAACCAGGCTGAACAGGACACTGGCGTAGAGCGTCCAGGCGGTCAGCGTGCGGGTATGCCGGGTGGTTTTCATGGCGGCGAATCTACCATCCGGATGAACGGTCGGGTAGTGCTTCGGGCTTGATATTTTGGGGCTGCAATTTGACGCGATGCCTTGTAGGAGCGGCCTTGTGTCGCGAAAGGGGCGCAAAGCGCCCCCAGGGTTCTGTCAGGCCGCACGCTCCAGTACATCCAGCAAATCAACAAACTCCAGCGCCAGTTTATGCCGCGGTGCCAGGTGCACCAGCGGCACCGAGGCCTGGTGCGATTCACGCATCTTGATCGAACTGCTCAGGTACACCGGCAGCACCGGCATGCCTTCACCGCGCAATTGCTCGACCAGGGTCTGGTGCAGCGCGGTGCGCCCGGCGAACTGGTTGACCACCACACCTTCCACCTGCAACGCCGGGTTGTGGTCCTGGCGCAGTTCTTCGACCTCGGCCATGACGCAGTGCAGGGCCTGGCGCGAGAAGCTGTCGCAGTCGAATGGGATCAACAGCCGCTCGGCCGCCACCAGCGCGCTGAAGGTATAGAAGTTGAGCGCCGGCGGGGTGTCGATGTAGATCCGCTCGTAGTCCTCGCCCAGTTCCACCAGCAGCTTGCGTAGTTTGTTGATCTTGAACTTGCTCTCCAGCTTGCCTTGCAGGTCGCTGAGGTCGGGGCTGGCGGTCACCAGGTGAAGGTTGCTGTAACGGGTTTCGGTGATCGCCACCCGGTGCTTCTTGCCGGCAGCGGTGACTGGCGACAAGGTCTGGCGGAAGAAATCGGCGATGCCGGAAGGAATGGCGTCATTGACCAGGCCGGTCAGGTAGTAGGTGGCATTGGCCTGCGGGTCGAGGTCGACCAGCAAGGTCCGGTAGCCTTCGGCGGCACTGGCGGCGGCAAGGTTGCAGGCGATGCTGGACTTTCCGACGCCACCTTTCTGATTGAAAACCACACGACGCATTAGACGCTCATCCATGAAGTGAAAATGTCAGGTTGGGGTCAATCCTATGACTGGAACAAGACAGTTTTATGACAAGGAATGTTACAGCCTGCCCATTCATCATTGTTTGTGCCGGCCCTTTCGCGGGCATGCCCGCTCCCACAGGGAACAATGTTCGAGAGCGTGTCACATTCCCTTGTGGGAGCGGGCGCGCCCGCGAAAGGGCCGGTACAGGAGAAACAAGACGCTCAGGCAACAGCTACCCGATTACGCCCCTCCTGCTTGGCCCGGTAAAGCGCCCGGTCAGCCTCGCTCAACGCATCCCCCGGTTCGCTCTCGGTCTGGCCATCCCAATGCGCCACCCCCAGCGACACCGTCACCGCCCCCACCGGCTCCACTGGCGTATCCTGCACCGTCACCCGCAGCCGCTCGGCCACCACTGCCGCAACGTCCAGGCTAGCCCCCGGCAGCAGCATCAGGAACTCCTCGCCGCCGGTGCGGCACAGCAGGTCACCCTCGCGGCAGCAGCGGCGCATCAGCTCCGCCAACCGGCGCAACACCTGATCACCCACCTCGTGCCCGTGGCAGTCGTTTACCCGCTTGAAATGGTCGACATCCAGCACGATGGCCGCAAACGCCCGGCCTTCGGCTTCCAGCAACGACAGGTTGAACTCCAGGCTGCGGCGGTTGCCCAGGCCGGTCAGCGGGTCGGTCTGGGCGTCGCGGTTGAGTCGGCCGATGCGTTCATGCAGCAGGTTCAGCCCGAACAGCAGCGCGCGCTTCAACTCGGCCGCCTCGAAATACCAGGCCGGTACCCGATGCAGGCGTTCGGCAGTGCCGGCACGGTCCATCGAGCGGGCGCCGGCGGCCAGCTGCCACAGCGGCCGGGCGATGGTCATGGCCAGCCACCACAGCAGCACGCTGCCCACCAGCGCCAACGGTGCGGAGGTGCCGACCACGTTGAGGATCAGGTGGCTAAGCGGCGTCACTGTCTGGGTCAGCGGCTGCTGCGCCACCACGCCCCAACCGGCGCTGGGCACGGTGGCGTATCCGGCGAGCATTTCCACGCCGAGGCTGTTGGTCAGTTGCCGGGTACCACTGCCCAGGCTCGCCAGCTGATCGATCAATTCATTGCCTTCAACCACCGTCCCCACGCGCTGGCTGTCGGGGTGGTACAGCAGCCGGCGGTTGCGGTCGACCACGTACAGGTAGGAACCATCCTTGTAGAAATGCTCGCCCAGCAGGCTGTTGAGGATGTTGCGTTCACGCAGGTACAGGCTGCCGCCGACATACCCCAGGTAGCGGCCATTGCTGTCGAAAATGGGTTGCGACAGCGCCACCACCAGGTTGTTGGCCGCCGATATGTAGGGCGTCGACACCAATGGGCGGCGCGCCTGCAGCGCCTCCTGGACACCGGGCGAATGCATGTGGCTGCCGACCAGGTGCCGCAAGGGGGCGGGGGAAATCGCCAGCAGCACCCCGTTGGCATCGATTACGAAGGTGGAATTGAAGGCCATGCTCTGGCTCAGGACACGCTCGGTCTCCGCCTGCAGGGCGACGGCGTCACCCAGCTGGCGGCCTTGCACGCCAGCACTGAACGACAGCTGCTGCAAGGCGTTGTCGATAAAGGTCTCGGTGATGCTTGCCAGCTTCATCGCATACACCCGGTTGGCTTCCAGGGCATGGTCGATCAGCAGTTGGCGTTGCACCCGGTAGCTGGCGAAGTAGCTGGCGCACAGCATGACCACGGCGGTAAGGGCGCAAAGCACCAGAATGAGTGTGCGTAGATCCGGGCGCAGTCCGTGCTTGGCGTGTGGCAATCCTGACCTCGGGTGATCGAAAAACAGCTACGAAATGGGAACAAACTTACGCCTTATGAGCGCAGTGGGGAACCGCGTTCAGGAGCCTGCCTTTTCCAGCGCGTCCAGCTCGTCTTCAACCTGCTGCATGCGCTGCTCGGCCAGGGCCTGCACCTTCGTGTCGCGGGCCGATTCGCGCATCAGGGCGGTGAGCTTTTCGCTCAGGCGCTTGCCGGCCTCGGTGTCTTCCAGGGCACGGGCCTTGGCCGGGTCCTGAGTGGCCTCGACGATGGTGGCGAACTCGGCATCGCTGAAGTTCTTTTCGCTGTACAGGCGGAACAGGTCCTGGCGCTGGTCCTCGACGGTCAGGTGCTTGCGCAGCACGCCCTGGATGGTCGCTTGCGGCAGCTGCGGGTGCGTGCGGCCGAGCAGCGCGGCCATGCGTTCGATGTTGTGCGTGTAGGCATCCTGCAGCGGCAGCTGGGCCAGGATCTGTTCTTCACGGGAGGGTTTCTGGTCGCAGGCGGTGAGGGCTGCGGTCAGCAGCAGGGGCAGCAGCAACTTCTGGAGGCGAGGCATGGCGTGGCCTGGTTGGGCAGTGAGTGCTGCCGATTATACGGCAGTTGTGGTTGCCTGATGGATTTTGGGGGCCGCACAGCGGCCCCAGAATTTTTCAGGTCACGCGAAACATCAGAACCCACCCCCCAACGGCCATTCCACCGCCAACCGTATCTGGTCCCCATCCAGCTCCGCCTGCGCCGTATTGCCCCGATGCACGTTATGCCGCAGCGAAAACGCGGTGCCCTTGGCCTTGCCGCTCTGCACCACATACCGTGCCTCCAGGTCGCGCTCCCAATGCTTGCCCCCCTTGCCATACCCCAGGTACGCATACCCGCCCGCAGGGTCGACATGGCTGCCGTCGATATCGAACCCGCGCACGTACAACGCCGTCAGGTTCAACCCCGGCACGCCGTAGGCGCCCATGTTCAGGTCATAGCGCGCCTGCCACGACTTCTCGTTCGGTGCGTTGAAGTCCGACATCTGCACCGCGTTGGCAATGAAGATCGCCCCTCGCGTCACGTAGTCGAATGGCGTGTTGCCGTCCACCTGCTGCCAGCCCAGGCTGAAACCGTGCGGCCCGTGGTCGTAACGCGAGACCAGGCTCCAGGTGGTGTTGTCGATGTGCCCGGACAGCGCTTTGCCGGTATCGGTGGTGCGGTACAGGTTGAGGTCGAGGGTGAGGCTGCGTCGCTCATCCAGGGCATGGCTGAGGGTGCTGCCCAGGTAATGCTGGTTCCAGCTGTCCTGGTAGCGTGAGGTGTACAGGCTGCCGCTGAAGGCGGCGCCGGGGTTCCACACCACGCCGGCCAAATCGAAGCTGTTGCCCTGGCGGCCATTGGAGTAGTTCACCACGAAGCCCTGGTCGTGGCTGGAAGCATTGCGGTCGGCGCTCTCGTTGAAGTGCCCGGCCACCAGCCTGAGGTGGTCGAACTCGGTGCTGTCAAGGAAGAACCCGGTCGCGGTCTCGGGTAGCAGGCGGCTGTCGGAGGAACTGAACACCGGGGTCTTGACCCGTTGCTCACCGTAGGACAGCACGGTATCGGACATGCGCAGTTTCAGTGCCGCGCCGGCACGGCTGTATTCGTTCTTCGGGTGCCCCTCGTTATCCACCCCGAGCAAGCGTGCCTTGCCCACACGCCCGCCGCCGCTGTCGAGTTGCACGCCCAGGTAGGCGTGGGCGTCGATCCCGACACCAATCAGCCCCTGGGTGAAACCGGACCGGAAGGTGCCCATCAGGCCATAGGCCCATTCCTCGGCCTTGCCGCTACGTTCATCGCGCCGCTTGTAGGCGTTGCGCCCGGCACTGTTGCGCCCGCCATGCTTGTAGTCGCGCTGGTCGAATACGCTGCGGTTGAGCAGGCTCCAGCGGCCATCCTCGACAAAGCCGTTGCTTTGCGACTGGGCGGAGTCGGCCAGCGCAGGGGGCGCGAGCAGGGCGCTGGCGAGCAGCAAAACGGCAGGGCGCGGCATGGGCAGAACTTCCTGTTCAGGGGGCGCGAAAACGCAGGATGTGCGCGCCGTCGAAGGGGTCGATGAGGTAATGGGCGTGCACGCCGAAGGTGTTCAGCAGGCACTCGGGTGTAAGCACCTCGAGCGGTTTGCCGAGGGCGACCAGGCGGCCCTTGTCGAGCACCGCGACGCGGTCGCAGGTGAGCGCCTGATTGAGGTCGTGCAAGGCCACCAGGGTGGTCACCGGCAGGGCCTGCACCTGTTGCAACAGGCTCAGCTGGTGCTGGATATCCAGGTGGTTGGTCGGCTCGTCCAGCAGCAGCACCTGCGGCCGCTGTGCCAGGGCACGGGCAATGTGCACGCGCTGGCGCTCGCCACCGGACAGCGACCCCCACAGGCGGGTGCGCAGGTGCAGGGCGTCGAGGTCGGCCAGGGCCTGCTCGACGATCGCGCGGTCTTCCCCGGAGAACGGCGCCAGCGCCGACAGCCAGGGGGTGCGGCCCAGGGCAACGGCATCGAACACGCTGATCGCATCGAGGGTGTCGGCCTGCTGTTCGACCAGCGCCAAGGCCTGGGCGACACGGCGGCGGGGCAACCGTGCCAGCGGTTCGCCCAGCAGTTGCACGCTGCCGTTGCCTGGCTTGCGCAGCCCGGCCAGCACCTTCAGCAGCGAGGATTTGCCGGAACCGTTGGGGCCGACGATGCCCAGGGTTTCACCGGCGACAACACGTAGTTCGATATCACTGAGCACGGTATTGCCGGCCAGTTGCAGCCCCAGGTGCTGGCAACTCAAGGGGGCCAGCTGTAGCGCCGTCATGACCGTCATGGGCGCCCCCGGCGGCTGACCAGGATCAGCGCGAAGACCGGTGCGCCGAGCAGCGCGGTGACCACGCCAACGGGGATCACCTGGCCCGGGATCAAGGTGCGCGACAGGATGTCGGCGGCAATCAGGAACAGTGCCCCGCCCAGTGCGCTGGCGGGCAGCAGGCGGCTGTGCCCGGGGCCGAGCAGCAGGCGCAGGGCATGGGGGATCACCAGCCCGACAAAACCGATGGCGCCGACGATGGACACCATCACGGCGGTCACCAGCGCCGCGCAGCTGATCAGCAGCAACTGGGTACGCCGCACCGGGATGCCCAGCGACGCCGCCGAGTCGGCACCGAAGGTGAAGGCATCCAAGGCACGGCGATGCCACAAGCACACCAACAGCCCGAACAGTACAACTGGCACGGCCAGCCACACCGAAGGCCAACGCACGCCACTGAGGTTGCCCAGCAGCCAGAACAGGATGCCGCGCGCCTGCTCGGCGGTGGCCGACATGGTGATGAGGAAGGCGGTAAGGGCGTTGAACAGTTGCGAGCCGGCGATCCCGGCAAGGATCACCTGGGCATTGTTGCTGCTGGGGCCGGCTGCCCGGGCCAGCACCAGTACCAGGGCGAACGCTGCCAGGGCGCCGATGAAGGCGCCGCCGGACATGCTCAGCGCCAGGCTGCCGAAGCCCAGCAGGCCCACCAGCACCGCACCGGTCGAGGCGCCGGCAGACAGCCCCAGCAGATAAGGCTCGGCCAACGGGTTGCGCAACAGTGCCTGGAGGATCACGCCGCAGGTGGCCAGGCCGGCGCCGCAGGCCGCAGCAACCAGGGTGCGGGGCAGGCGGTAGTTCCAGACAATGCCGGCGTCGATCGGGTCGACCGGGTAGCCGGCCTGCCACAGGTGGTTGGCCAGCACCTGGCCGACCACGCCGGGCGACAGGTTGGTTTCGCCGATGGCGGTGCCGGCCAGCAGGGCCGCCAACAGGGCGGCCAGGGCAACGGCGATGCAGGGTAACAGGCGCATCATCACTGGGCTGCTTTGCCGCTGGCGAAGGCGGTGGCCAGTGTCTGCAGGCCGCTGAACAAGCGAATGCCGGCCTGCATGGCGTCGGCGTCGAGGATGATGATGCGATCGTGCTTCACCGCGTCCATGTTGCGCGTTACCGGGTCGCTACGCAGGAATGCCAGCTTCTTCTGGTAGTCGTCGGCGGGGTAGCGGCGGCGGTCCATGCGGGCAATGATCAGCCAGGTGGGGTTGGCCTTGGCCAGGGTTTCCCAGCCTACGGTCGGCCATTCTTCGCTGGAGTCGACCACGTTGCGCACGCCAAGGGTGCGCAGCATGAAGTCGGCGACTCCCTGGCGGCCCGCCACGTAGGGGTCGATGTGCAGGTCGGCGCTGGAGAACCAGAACAGCGCCGAGGTGGCGGACAGGTCCTTGTCGGCCAGTTGCGCCTTGGCACTGTCCAATCGGCCTTTGAGTTCGGCATTCAGGGCCGTGCCACGGTCTTGCACGTCGAAGATTGCCGCCAGCTGGCTGACGCTCTTGTAGATAGTGTCGACCTGGAACGCCTGCAGGCGGGTGCCATCGGCGCCCACCAGGTTGTCCTTGCCTTCGCAGTCCGACGGCAGCAGGTAGGTGAGGATGCCCAGTTCATCGAACTGCTCGCGGGTGCCGACCACGCCCTGGGCACCGACCATCCATTCGAACTGCACCGTCACCAGTTGCGGGCGCTTGCCCACTACCGCCTCGAAGCTGGGCTCGTTGTCGGCCAGGCGCGGCACCTTGGCGTTCTGCACCTGGTACTCGGGCAGCACATTGTTGAACCACAGCGAGGTGGCCGCCAGTTTGTCGCCCAGCCCCAGCGCGTAGAGCATCTCGGTACCGGCCTGGCCAATGGTGACCGTGCGTTGCGGCGCCTGGGCGAAGGTTTGCGGCTTGCCGCAGTTGTCGACCGTCAGCGGGTAATGGGTGGCAGCAGCCTGGGCCAGGCCGGTGAGGCCGAGGCCGGCGAGCAGGGTGGCAAAACGGGGCAGCATGCTGGGCGATCTCCTATCGGACAGTTCGGGTGAGGAACGCACGGACAGGCATCGCCGAGCCCCCGCTGGCGGCAGGGGCAACACTGATGGCCAATCCCGGACACCCCGC
Source organism: Pseudomonas sp. UBA6753 (assembly GCF_002453565.1). Taxonomy (NCBI): domain Bacteria; kingdom Pseudomonadati; phylum Pseudomonadota; class Gammaproteobacteria; order Pseudomonadales; family Pseudomonadaceae; genus Pseudomonas; species Pseudomonas sp. UBA6753. The sequence continues at coordinate 85,844 of NZ_DKHD01000014.1, forward strand.
CGGTTGGTGAATGTAGGCCGGCAGGTCTCCTGACTGGTGCGTCATGGCCTGGCTCCGGCCTTCCCGGGTTCGTGGCCCAGTGGCATCGATGGAGCAGGCTCGGCACCTACAGTTGCGGGGGCAGTTCCGTTTGGCCCGAATTGGCGGGCCTGGGATTCCCTATTGATTCCGTGGTGGAAACCGGCGGCCGGCATGGTAGACCATCGTGCCGCCGGGTGAAAACGCTTTTCAGAAGTACTTCAGCCAGGTGATGTCGCGCCGCCGCGCCTTCAGGCGAGCGAACCAGCGCACCGGCAGGTACAGCGAAACCGCCAGCAGCACTGCCCCCAGCCACACCGCGGCGATGCCGTCGAAGCCGAAGTAGTCGCCATGGTTGCGGCCGAACAGCGCCACGCTGGCCAGGTACAGCAGCTTCAGCACATACAGGTGCAGCAGGTAGAAGAACATCGGTGCCGCGCCGAACACCGCCAGGGCACTGATCCAGCGGGCCTGGCCGGCGCGTTCGAAGGCGCGCAGCAAGAGCAGGCCACAGCCTAGGGTCAGGGCCAGGAACAGCAGCGACGGCGGGTACTTGGTGATGTTGAAGAAACTCATCAGGGTTTGCGTGACGGTTGGGTAAGCGCTCCACGGCGCCTCGCCGTAGCCGTTTACCAGGCGCAACACGACAAAGCCCAGCAGCGCGATCAGCCCGGCCAGCAGCAGGCGATGCTGGCGTTGGCCGGCCGCGCTGCCACGGGCGAACCACGGGCCCAGGCCGTAGCCCAGGGCGATGACACCGATCCACGGCAGCACCGGGTAGGAGGTGCGCAGGCGCAGGTTTTCGGAGAACTCCAGCCAACCCCGGTCATGCAGGATCGCCCATGGCACATGCAGGGCGGATTCGGCGCCGAAGTGCAGGCCATCGAGCAGGTTGTGGCCGGTGATGATGATTGCGCCCAGGGTGATCAGGGCGGCACGTGGCAGCCAGACCAGCAGCGACAGGGCGATCATGCTCACGCCGATGGCCCAGATCACCTGCAGGTAGATGACGCTGGGCGGCAGCTGGAAGGTCCAGGCGAAGTTGACCAGGGTGAATTCCAGCACCACCAGGAACAGCCCGCGCTTGAACAGGAACGCCGAGACATCGCCGCGGCCCTGGTGTTTTTCGCCGTACAGCCAGGCCGACAGGCCGGTCAGCATGACGAACACCGGCGCGCACAGGTGGGCCAGGGTGCGGCTGAAGAACAGCGAAGGCTCGGTGGTATCGATGGCCATCGGGTCGCTGACCTGGCGGTGCAGGAAGAAGGTTTCGCGGACATGGTCCAGGAGCATGAACAGGATCACCAGGCCGCGCAGGGCATCGATGCTCTGCAGACGCTGGTTGAGCAGGGTGGGGGTGGCGCTGGCGCTTGTCATGGGAGGTCGCTGATAGGAATGGATGTCAACTGAAACGTTATCTTATAACTAAATGATGGTGAGTTGGTAACTGTTTTTGTGGGGCCTGTACCGGCCCTTTCGCGGGCTTGCCCGCTCCCACAGGAATTTCACCCATTCTGAAATCTGTGCAGTACCTGTGGGAGCGGGCAAGCCCGCGAAGAGGCCGGTGCAGGCAGCTCAGATCAGAAGCTGTAATCCACCGTCGCAAAGTACGACCGTGGCATCCCCATCAGCCACTGCTGGCCACTGAACGCCGACTGCACATACTCACGGTTGAACAGGTTGTTCAACTGCAACCCCAGCCGCACATCCGGCAACACCTGCCAGCCGATGTCGGCATCCACCACGGTGTAGCCGGGGGCGCTGTAGGTGTTGGCGGTATTGGCATAGCGCTCGTCCACATAGCGCGCGCCAATGCCGGCCTCCAGCCGCTGGCCGAAGCCTTTGCTCAGCCACAGGTTGGCGGTACGCCGCGGGACATTGGCCGGGCGATTGCCCGCACGGTCCTGCGCCACGCCGCCGACCATTTCGTCGAAGTCGTCATACCTGGCGCGCACGATCGCCGCGTTGGCCGACACCTGCCACTGGTGCGCCAGCGCCAGTTCCAGGGTTGCCTCCAGGCCGTCGGACGTCTGCTGGCCAGCCTGCTGCTTCTCGTGGGTGACCGGGTCATCCACCAGCAACTTCTTCTTGACGATGTGGTAGGCCGCCAATGTCCATTCGCCACGCCCCTCCCAGAAGCGCTGCTTCAGGCCCACCTCGGTCTGCCTGGCTTCGGTCAGGTCGTAGTGCATCTGGTTCGCGCTGAGGCTGATGAGGTTGTCGACCCCGTCCTCGCTGGTGGAGTACTGGCCATACAGCGACAGGTCGTCGCTGACCGCAAACACCAGCCCGGCACGCCAGTTGCCCCCTTGCAGGCTGCGGTCGCTGCGGCTGTCGGTGGTCAGTTTCTCCTGGACGATGTGGTTCTGGTCGCGGCGCACGCCGGTGACCAGGGACAGGCGATCGCTCAACTGCAGGCGGTTTTCGGCGAACAGGGCAAAGGTGTGGGTGGTAGACAGCGTTTGCGGGCGCAGCGGCGAGGCGCTGTGGAACCAACCCGGTTGCGGCTGCCAAGGGTCGACGTAGTCACCGCCCACATCGTTGTAGGGCGCGTTGCTGTCGACATTGAAGCGGACCTTGTTGTACTCGGCGCCGACCACGGTCTTGCTGGCCAGGCCGAACAGCGTGTGGTCGAGGGTGAAGGCCTGGCGATCGCCGAACTGTTCCTGGTTGTGCTTGATCTGCAGGTAGCTGCCGCGCAGCAGCTGCTGGCGCCCGGCATCCCAGCTGTACTCCTCGGCATTACGCCAGTGACGGCGGCTCTTGATGTAGTACAGCTGGTTGCTGGCGCTGAGGTGGTCGCTCAACGTCCAGTCGGTGTTCAGGCGGGTCCATTCATCGACGTAGTGCTGCACATCGTCCTGCACGTTGTAGTTCTTCTTGCGCAGGCTGCTGCGGTAGTGGCCGTCGATCAGCGGGGTGCCGTAGTAGTTGGCAGGCTGCGCATCGCCGCGGTCGTGGGCGAGGGTGAAGCTGAGGTCGTCGCTGGCATCGAAGCGCAGCGCGGCGCTCAGCGCCAGGCTGCGTGACGGGGTGCGGTCGACCCAGCCGTTGCCGGTTTGCTGGTTCAGGGCCAGGCGGTAGCTCAGGCGCTCGCCGAGGCTGCCGCCGCTGTCCAGGCCGAGCTGCTGGCGGTCCCACGAACCGTAGCCCAGGCGCAGGTGGTTGCGTACCTCGCCGGCAAACGGCTTTTTCGGGATAACGTTGATCACTGCACCGGTGGCCCCTTCGCCATACAGCACCGAAGCCGGGCCGCGAATCACATCGATGCGCTCGACCATCCACGGGTCGACCGGGAACGTCTGGGTGCCGGCACCGGTGTACAGGCGTGCGCCGTCGAACAGGGTCATCACCGAGTTGTGCCCGGTAAAGCCGCGGGCGGACAGGCCCGTGCCGCCGTCGCCCGGGGAGCCGATGTAGCTGATGCCCGGTGAGCGGGTTACCGCGTCCTGCACGGTGAGGTTGTTGCGCTGCTGGATCTGCTCGGCGCTGATGCTGCTGGTGCTGGCCGGTGTCTCAAGGGCGCTGAGGCCCAGGCGCGAGCCCGCCTGGGTCGGGGTGGCCAGGTCGATGGCGTGGCTGCCTTGGGTGTCGGTGATGGCCGTGGAGGGCAGGGCCAGTGGCTGTCGGTCGAGGTCATCGGCCAGGGCCGGCAGGGATACGGCCAGGCAGGCCGCCAGGGGGTGAAGCTTGAAGATACGGGACATGTCGTTCCACTACTGCAGGAATGAATGGATCCCGGTGGAAAACACGCAAAGGCGCACCGTGCACGCAGGCGCGCGCACGGATACCGGCCTGCGCCCGCCCACCGCGGGTTGCCAAGTGAAGCTCCAGGCCGGTCTCCGGGCTTGCGAGGGGCATGAAACCTTCACCTTCCCATGCGTGTGCACAGTGGTATCTCGAAGGGTTCGCTCGCTTACCGTTGCGGGGGCAGCGCCGGACTTGTCGTGGGCAACACGACGCACCGGCTTCCCGTTTCACCCTGCGCGCGGCGGCGCAGGGCACCTGAAACTGGCGGGCATATGACCATTGAAACGCGGGAGGCGTCAAATCTGCCTGCTACCAATGAAACAACTCTCGTCGCGCCCCCTCGGTAATCGCCACGATCCCCGGGTGCTTGACCTTGCGCTCCACCGAAATGGCATAGAACGACTCGTGCACCGCCTCGGTCTGCCCGATCAGCTCCACGCCGTACTGGCGGCACACTTCCTCGGCGATCACGCTGGGCGCGACGAAGATGCCGCTGCCCGACTGCCCGAACGCCTGCATCAAGGCACTGTCATCGAACTCGCCCACGATCCGTGGCTGCACCTGCTGCTCACCCAACCAGCGCAGCAGGCGGCTGCGTACCACGGTTTCCTGCCCGGGGATAAGCAATGGCGCATCCTGCAGGCAGGCGGGGAAGGGGCCTTCCAGGCGTTGTGCCAGCGCCGGGGTGGCGAAGAAGCTCAACCCGCACTCGCCCAGTTTCTGGCTATAACCCTTGATGTCCAGGTGGCTGGGCATGGGGCTGTCGGAAATCACCAGGTCCAGGCGCTGGATCGCCAGGTCGGCCAGCAGCCGTTCGAGCTTGTCTTCGCGGCAGTTGATACGCAGCACGTCGTCCAGCTCCATGGTCGGTGCCAGCAGGCGGTAGACGATGGACTTGGGCACCACGTCCGCCACGCCCACGCGGAACAGGATCTGCTCCTGCGGGCCGGCCCGCAGCATGGCCTCCAGCTCGTTACCCAGCTGGAACATCTGCTCGGCATAGATCAGCGTCTGGCGCCCTGTTTCGGTCAGTTCCAGCTGGCGCCCCACGCGCTGGAACAACTCCAGGCCGTAGGTCTGTTCGAACAGGCTGATCTGCCCGCTGATGGTTTGCGAGGTCAGGTTCAACTGTTCGCTGGCGCGGGCAATGCTGCCGGTCTTGGCCACGGCCCAGAAGTAGTGCAACTGCCGATAGTTGAGCATCGGTATGTTCCGGATTCGTAAAAACCGAAGTATAACCGCTGAAAATACGAATTTTCCGGATGTGTTGCACTCTTTAGAATACGACCCCATCAGGCGCTGTGTGCGCCGCCGGGACATGAAAAGCGAGGAACCCATGCTGCAACTCAAATCCATCGGCACGCCGCTGGTGCTGGCCTTGGCCCTGTTCACCCTGGCAGGTTGCGAGCAGGCCGAGAAATCCGCCCAGCAGATGCTCGACCAGGCCGCACAGTCGGCCAAGCAGGCCATCGACGACACCAACAAGGCCGCACAGCAGGCGTTGAGCGAGGCCATCGGCAGCGAAGGGCACAAGCCCAAGGACGCCGACAAGAAAGAAGACACCCAGGAAATCTGACCCCCAACCGCTGCTGCAGGATTTGAACAATGGAATACTTGCTGGAACTCGTCGCTAGCCCTACCGCCTGGGTTGCCCTGGCTACGCTGGTAGCCATGGAAGTCGTGCTGGGCATCGACAACCTGATCTTCATCTCCATCCTGACCAACAAGCTGCCGGTGGAGTACCGCTCCAAGGCGCGCCGTATCGGTATCAGCATGGCCTTGGTCATGCGCCTGGCGTTGCTCAGCACGGTGGCCTGGATTGTCCAGCTGACCGACCCGGTGTTCGAAGTGTTCGGCAATGCCTTCTCCTGGAAGGACGTGATCCTGATTGCCGGTGGCCTGTTCCTGTTGTGGAAGGCGACCAAGGAAATCCACGAGAACGTCGACCCGCACGGGGCCAAGGAAGAAGCCAAGGTGTCGTCGACGGTTACCCTGGGCTTTGCCGCGGCGATCTTCCAGATCCTGTTGCTGGACATCGTCTTCTCGGTCGACAGCATCATCACCGCCGTGGGCATGACCGAGCACCTGCCGATCATGATCATTGCCGTTATCACTGCCGTGATCGTCATGATGGTGGCCGCCGACCCGTTGGCCAACTTCATCAACGACAACCCGACCGTGGTGATGCTGGCCCTGGGCTTCCTGATCATGATCGGCATGACGCTGATCGCCGAAGGTTTCGGCGCCCATGTACCGAAGGGTTATGTGTACGCGGCCATGGCCTTCTCGACGGCGATCGAGATCCTCAACATCCTGGCCCGTCGGGCGCGGTTGAAGCGTGAGGCGGCTGAAGGTTGATGTAAAAAATGCGGGGCGCTCGCGCCCCGTTCGCGGGCTTGCCCGCTCCTACAGGTGCCGCGTCAGCCAGATAGCTACGCGGTCCCTGTGGGAGCGGGCAAGCCCGCGAATGGGAGTAGGGAAAATCTGTAGTCAGTGCACCCCGGCATGCCGCCGCGCCCGACGCACAGGCTGTGGCTTGGCGGGGGCCTGCGGTGGCAGGTGGTGGTGGGAATGACGCCGCACGATACGCAGTACACCCCATAGCATGGCGGCTGCAACGCTCAGCCACATGCCCACCAGCATGAGGATTGCCATGGTCAGGCTCATCTGTGCCTCCATCTCTACGGGCCGCGCTCGGTCGCCGACGCTGGCCTTCCAGACACTGCTTTAGTCTAGTCTCTCGCCTGTGACGTTCCATTGACCAAAGGTCTATTGCTTGGTCCGATTTGCTCCTAACCGGTGTCGGACTATACCCGCGCCGCTGTCCGACCTATGATCGGTGGCCAGAGCCGGGCGCTGCCTGCCCGGCGTTGGAGCAAGCGAGTGTCCATGCAGCAACCTTCCTTCAAGACCATCCCTCGTCGGCTGCTGGCGGCCTGCCTGGTAGCGGCCAGCCTGGCCGGTTGTGCCAGCGCACCCTCCGCCAACCTCAAGGGCCTGCCGCAGCGGGTCGAGATCAGCAGCGTGCCGTTCTACCGTGGCAACGCCAACCACAGCGGGGCCATGGCATTGGCGGCGGTGCTGTCGCAACAGGGGGCTCCGATCACGCCGGGGCTGCTGGACAAGCCGCTGAACCTGCCCCAGGGCGCCGAGGCGCTGGACACCAGCATCCCCCGGGTGGCGCGCGACTACGGCATGGTGGTGTATCCGCTGGACAAGCAGCTGGACGCGCTGTTGACCCAAGTGGCGGCAGGCAACCCGGTGCTGCTGCGTTACGAGGATGGTTCGGCCTGGTGGAGCGAGCCACGCTATGCCGTGCTGATCGGCTACGACCGCTACAAGCAGCGGGTGCTGTTGCGTTCAGGCATGCACCGGCGGCAGCTGATGGCGTTCGATGACTTTGCCTCGGCGTGGGCGAAGCTTGGGAGCTGGGCGGTGCTGGTGCAGCCACCGCGGCAATTGCCGGCCCAGGTGGACCGCCAGCGCTGGTTGCAGGCTGCGGATGAACTGGCGCGGGCGGGGCAGGAGATTGCGGCGAAGCAGGCTGTGAGTAGCCTGAACAAATAGCTTTGTCTGTACCGGCCCTTTCGCGGGCACGCCCGCTCCCACAGGGGCCGTGCAACCAGCACAAATCCTGTGGGAGCGGGCGTGCCCGCGAAGAGGCCAGCCCTGGCTACATCAGAAGCCCAGGCGATCGCGCAGGCTGTAGTACCAGGCACCAATGGCGCTGAACGGCACACGCAGCATCTGGCCACCCGGGAACGGGTAGTGCGGCAGGCCGGCGAAGGCGTCGAAGCGCTCGGCCTGGCCACGCATGGCCTCGGCCAGCACCTTGCCCGCCAGGTGGGTGTAGGTCACGCCGTGACCCGAGCAGCCCTGGGAGTAGTAGATGTTGTCGCCGATACGGCCAACCTGCGGCAGGCGCGACAGGGTCAGCAGGAAATTGCCGGTCCAGGCGTAGTCGATCTTCACGTTCTGCAACTGCGGGAAGGCCTTGAGCATCTTCGGACGGATGATCGCCTCGATGTTGGCCGGGTCACGCGCGCCGTACACCACGCCACCACCGAAGATCAGGCGCTTGTCGCTGGTCAGGCGGTAGTAGTCGAGCAGGTAGTTGCAGTCCTCGACGCAGTAGTCCTGCGGCAGCAGGGTGCGCGCCAGTTCGTCGCCCAGCGGCTCGGTGGTGATCACCTGGGTGCCGCATGGCATGGACTTGCTGGCCAGTTCCGGCACCAGGTTGCCCAGGTAGGCGTTGCCGGCGACGATGATGAACTTGGCGCGGACCTTGCCCTGCGGGGTATGCACCACCGGGTTGGCGCCACGCTCGATGCGTACGGCCGGGGTTTGTTCATAGATGATGCCGCCCAGCGACTCGACCGCGGCGGCTTCGCCCAGGGCCAGGTTCAGCGGGTGGATGTGGCCGCCGCTCATGTCCAGCATGCCGCCCACATAGTTGTCGCAAGCGACCACTTCGCGGATGCGCTTCTGGTCCATCAGCTCCAGCTGGTTGTGACCGAAGCGTTCCCACAGGCGCTTTTGCGACTCCAGGTGGCCCATCTGCTTGCTGGTGAGGGCAGCGAACACGCCACCGTCCTTCAGGTCGCACTGGATGTTGTACTTGGCCACGCGTTCACGAATGATGCGCCCGCCTTCGAAGGCCATCTGGCCCAGCAGCTGGGCCTGCTTGGGGCCGACGGTGCGTTCGATGACGTCGATGTCGCGGCTGTAGCTGTTGACGATCTGGCCACCGTTGCGGCCCGATGCGCCGAAGCCGACCTTGGCCGCTTCGACGATGCTCACCTTGAAGCCGTTCTCCAGCAGGAACAGGGCGCTGGACAGGCCGGTGTAGCCGGCGCCGATGATGCACACATCGGTTTCCACCTCACCCTGCAGCGCCGGACGTGGCGGCACCGGGTTGGCCGAGGCGGCGTAGTAGGACTGGGGGTAGGGGGTGTTAGCCATGCTGCAGGAACCTCGTGTTTTATATTTTTAACGAATGTACCGATGCTATCAATAATAATAAACACCCGCTAGTCGTCCGTTGAAAATCCTTTACTCGGTCCCCGTCAGCGAGCCTTTCTATAAAGAGTTTAAGATTCAGTAGGTTAGCGCGAAAAAAAGTATTGACATGGTTTTTGGAATGGGTAGAATGCGCACCACACGACAGGCAC
>NZ_DKHD01000014.1:94934-160076 GCF_002453565.1 Pseudomonas sp. UBA6753
GAGTCCAATTGTGCCTACCAAACAAAAGTCCCGGTTTCCGGGCATCAAAAGGGCGACCCCAAGGGGTCGCCCTTTTGTTTTTGTCGTGCCCAACGAAGGGCGACTTCACGCGCTACAGCCTCGTCGGATAACCGCATAGCGAATTGCGACTATAGTGAGTCTCTAGCGATGGGGTCAGAGATGCGGCTATGCCTTCGATTGATGTGTCGCTTCCGTTGAGCCTGCGCAAACGAGCCATGTTGGCCAGTGCGTTGAACCTTCTCGCTGTCTTTGCTTCCCAGGTCATGCGGCTGGGCGGCAATCTGGTTATCACCCGCTTGCTCGTGCCGGAAATGTTCGGCGTGATGGCCATTGCCACCACTGTTGCAGTGGTGCTGCAACTGCTTTCCGATGTTGGACTGCGGCCGAACGTCATTCAGAGCTCGCGCGGCGACGAACCGCTGTTTCTCGATACCGTGTGGACGGTGCAAGTCATCCGTGGGTTTGTGCTGTTCCTTCTGACGTTGCTATTGGCCCTGGGCGCTAAATTCACGCAGTACATCGAACTGTGGCCGGCCCATTCCACCTACGCCGCTCCAGAGCTACCGATGGTGCTGGCTTTGTCTGGGTTCGCCGCGATCATCTATGGCTTCCAGTCGCCCAAGGTCGATGTGGCCATCCGTGTCTTCCAGCAGAAGAAGGTAGTGATCGCCGAACTGATTGCACAGTTTGTCGGTTTGATCGTGATGCTCGTGGCAGGCTATCTCACCCGCTCCATCTGGTCATTGGTGGCGGCGGGGCTGCTGAGCACACTGGTTTTCACCGTACTCAGTCACCTGGTCTTCCAGGGGCCGCGCAACCGCCTGCGATGGGACCCCGCCGCGCTGCGCGAGGTGTTCGATTACGGACGCTGGATCTTGTTGTCGTCCTCCGTAGGGGTGCTGGCGATGCAGGGTGACCGGATCTGGTTCGGCGGAAGTATGTCGGTCGCGGAACTAGGGGTCTATTCCATCGCTGTCGCCATCCTCGGGGCCATTCAGTCGGTCCTGCTGCGGCTGGCGGGGGCAGTCGCCTTGCCGGCCTTCAGTGAGGCAACGAGAAGTGGCGACAAAGAGCGGGTGCGCAGCCTTTACTACCGTTCCAGGGTGCTGTTCGACCTGACCTCGCTGTTCGCTTGCGGTTTTTTGCTGACTGCCAGCCCGCTGTTGATCAGTTGGCTGTACGACGACCGTTATGCCGGCGCCGGCAATACCATGGCCATTCTCTCGCTCTCTCTTTTCACCTTGCGCTTCACGCTGGCACACCAGCTCTGGTTGGCCCTGGGGCTGACCAAATACGTGGCGATGGACAACATCATCCGGGTCGTTTCGCTGTTTATCCTGCTGCCGGTCCTCATGGCCATCGGTGGCGTGAGCTATGCCATCTGGGGTGTGGCGCTGCATACCTTCTTCACGCTTTTCCTGATTTTTCCTGTCAACCGCAAACTGGGTCTGCTGGACCTCAAGCGCGAGGTTGTAGTACTGCCTGCCCTGCTGATCGGCGTCATTTTCGGTGAAATGATAACCAGCCTGTTCACCTGATTGGGCCGTGAAGGCGCAGGCAGGTGAGCGTGTGGTCGGTAGACACATGGGCCGCGAAAGGTTCCAGCGCCTGGGAGGGGAGGCTGCATCAGGCGGCCCCTGAGGCCGCACGGTCAGGTATGCCGTTGTTATCTTTCGCCATATTCACAAGTAGAAAAAATGGCGCCATAAAACATACAGTTTCCACTGGCTAATCATTGAATAATCAATGATTAAGCGTGTCTTGACAGATCTTTTTCGCAGATCTTTAATCTTTTGGTATATGGCAGCCTGAGGCGTTTAACTGCCAAAGGTTATTGCGTGTTTATTTGGCAGCGCTTATTACCTGTTAACTGGATAAGCTCCAAGGACATGAAATGAGAGAGCACATACGAAAGCTCATAACGCCGTCGATGCGCTTCGAAATAAGAAAGTTCTTGACTTGGGCCCAGGATATAATGGGGCGCGCGTGTTTGTGGCGCTGGGAAATTACCAGGTTTCGGCTGCAGACAAGTAACGACTACGAAGTCTTATATGTGGGTCGAAAGAGCCGCAAGGAGATGGCCAAGCTGCTCATCGGCGGTAAACCCGAGGCCGACACCAAATCCGGCGATGGCACGCAACAGCCTGGCGCCGCGTCCCATAGGGTGTTGATTAGCGAGATGCCCAGTGCAGGTGCCCTGTACGTGCCCCATTACCTGAGTGCCATCATCCCCCTGGGGCGTCCGCTGGAAGAGATCATCGCCCGCTACGACGGTGAACTGCGCCGCAACATCCGCAAGTGTCGGCCACTGTACCGCATGCAGCAGGTGCTGACGGACGAGGAGATTGGCAAGGCCGACCGGGAAATGTTGCAGCCATATGCTCAGGCGCGGCATGGCCTGCATGCCAAACAATTCGACTCCCAGGAAGTGTTGCGCATCGCCCAGACCGTTGGCCGGCTCGACCTCGTGATGAAAGGCGAGGAGGTTGTAGCCTGTCATTTCGGTTGTGTAATAACCCGGGCCGGCAAGCGCTATTGGAGCACGCTTCGCTTTGGCTACCCGGAGGCCGTCTTCAATGACCCAAAACGACTGCGCGAGGTCAACTCGATCACTACCTTCATGGCCCTGGAATGGGCCATCGAGCAGGGTTTCGATTATTACGATATCGGCCAATGTCTGGCACGTCCGGACGATGGGCTTTTGAAATGGAAGCGCCGGCGCGGCGGTGATGTGGATACCTTGGGCAACCAGGCTTATATGTTTGTCCGGCTGCCGAAGACCGGCATCGCCAAGTTTCTCTGGGAATTCCCGTTATTTGCCGTCGAGAACAGCAGGCTCACACTGCATCTGGGTTTGCCGGATGGGCCAAGTGACGAGGAAGTTGTCGACCGCTATCGTGAAATGGTCTTCGGTGGATTATTCAAGATATACATTTACTGTGCGAAAGCGCCTGGCGAACTGCTGCTGGAGAACTTGCGCGATCGATATGCTCACTTCCAGTCCCCTCCCATTCTGGAAAAAGTAGTGTGCAACTGAGCGTGAAAGAAAGCCTTTCAATGAGAGCGCTGCATGATGAACGACATTTCGGATGTAGACACGAAGGGATCCGACCATAAAAGCTGGAGCTTGGCCGCATACAAGTACCTCGCAAGAAAGCGGCTGGTACGAAAGCCGTCGGAGAACCTGAAGAACCTTGCGGTCAGGACCTGGGATATCGCCCCGGTCGAGGTCACCCCAGCGCCTCCCGCTTTCTTTCTGCCGAATCAGTTGGAGCGAGTGACCGGCTGGGAAGCGAAACGTTTCTTTCCTTTCGAGCATCCGCGGCGGACCATGGAGGGGCTGGGCAGCGTCGCACAGGCCCCTACCAAGGGCTATCTGATCAAGGATGTCATTCTGATCGATGGCGCACTCTACAAGAACAATGCCAGCTTCTGGCTGTCTGACCGGCCCAACGGGTTGCCGCGAATCGTCGTGGAGCAAGAGATCGAGCGTGGGGCCGCTTATTGTTCACGTTACGGCAACCGTTGGTTTGGAACGTGGCTGGCCGAGGATTGCGTCACATATGCTTTGGCCCGTAACGAAGGCGTGCCGGTCACCACGGCACCCTCCGGCAGGTTCCCCCTTTTTTCCCAGGCTGCGCAGTACGAAGAATGGCTTGGCATGCATCCGCTTCGGCTGCACACGGCCTTTTTTCGAGAGTTGGTGCTGTTCGATGACTTCAGCCACAACACAAACCAGTCCGAGCGATACCGCGCCATGGGCCGGAAGTTGTTGTCGCGGGTAAATTACCAGTCCCACCCCGGGGTTTTCATCTTGCGGGGCTGTGACGGAGATCCGCGCCTGCTGCACAACGAACTGGAGATCGCCGAACATCTGCAAAAACATCGCGGCTTTCGCATCCTTGCCCCTTTGAAGTGCGACCTGGCAACCATCGTGGAAACCTGTGCCGGGGCGAGGGTAGTGGTGGGCGTCGAAGGCAGCCAGCTCATCCACGGTATGAATGTGCTGTCGCCCGGCGCTTCGGTGCTGACGCTGCAGCCACCTGATCGCTTTGTCTGCTTCTACAAGTACCTGACTGATCGCGATCAACAGCATTTCGGCTTTGTGGTCGGGATACCTGATGGCAGCGGCTTCCGCATCGACCTCGATGAGCTCGAACGGACCTTGGATCTGCTGCCGTCATGACAAGGCAAGGCATGCCATGACTGCCTGAGGTGCATGGCCACTGGTTGCACGGTGTAACGTATGGTCGCGGTCCTTGCCCGGGGAGGGCGTGCTAGAATCCGCGCCTTCGAATCTGGAGGTACACGCGTGCGCAAACTGGCTGTGGTAATGGCAGTGCTCGCCCTGGCGGGCTGTGAGAACGAGGTCGAAGGCGTGCACAAACAGGTGGCCGAACACCTGCACAATCCCAAGACCGCCAAGTTCGGCAACGTGCGGATCGACACCCAGGGCACCATCTGCGGCCAGGTCCGCGGCAAGGATGATGCCGGGCAGTACGAAGCCTACCGCAGCTACGTGGCGATCAAGCGCGATGGCCAATACGAAATCATCGTCGACGACAGCGGCAACAACCTGCGCATCCGCGAGATGTGTGGCGGCGCCGAGCTGCAGCGTCGCGCCGAAGCCCTGGCTGGCCAGCCGGCCCCGCAAGGCTGGGATGTGGAAGTGATCCAGGGCGCCAACATGGGCGCGCTCAGCGACATGACCGCGCGCCTGATCGAAAAGGGCATCCCGTCCTCGGTGGAGTACCGCGACGGCAAGCCGGTGGTGCTGATGGGGCCGTTCCCCAGCCGTGAGGAAGCCGAAGCACGCAAGGCCGAGGTGATGGCCAAGCTGGGTACCGATTCGGTGGTGATCCAGCACGGCGCAGCGCGCTGAACCCGGTTTCTGCAGGCGCGGCCTTTTGTGGGAGCGGCCTTGTGTCGCGAAAGGGCTGCGCAGCGGCCCCAGAATCTTGAACCCTGCACAGATTGCCGGGGCCGCTATGCGGCCCTTTCGCGACACAAGGCCGCTCCCACACGGCTTCCACAAGGCCGCTTGTGCAAGGTCGGCGCGGCACAGTCAAACGCGCGCTAGACATTGTCCGCACAGTTTTGGCTATGCTTGGCAGGAAGAAGCCGAACGGGGAGGGCCTCATGTCTACACTGGAGCGGGCCATTGCCGTGGCCGCCAGGGCGCATGAAGGGCAATACGACAAGGGTGGGGCTGCTTATATCCTCCACCCGCTACGCGTGATGATGCGGGTTTCCACAACCGAACAACGGATTGTCGCGGTGCTTCACGATGTGATCGAAGACACCCCGCTGACCCTGTCCGACTTGGCGCGCGAGGGGTTCGCGCTGAAAATCCTTGCCGCCTTGCTGGCGCTCAGCCGCCGTGAGGGCGAGGCCTACCAGGACTTCGTGGTGCGCCTGGGCGGTGACCCGCTGGCACGCACCGTCAAGCTGGCCGACCTGGCCGACAACAGCGACCTTTCGCGCATCCCCTGCCCAGGCCCCACCGACCTGGCGCGGCTGGCGCGTTACCGCGAAGCAAGCGCCTACCTGCAGGCGTTGGCCTGAGGTTGAATACGCGGTCAGTCTTCCTTCGGCACGGTCCAGAAAATCTGCACACCGCCATCGTCGCGGTGGGCGAGGGTGACGTTATCGTTTTCGGCGATTTCCTCGAGCAGGGTTTCCCAGTCTTCCGGGGCTTCCTGTTCCAGGCGAAAGATCAGCGCCGCGCGGCTGCGCTGGGCAGTGGGGCTGTTGATGATCTTCTGGATGCGCATACCCAGTTGTTCATAGCTGCTCGGGGTGGCGGAGGCGGTGCTGGACACAAGTGTTTCCTTGTTTTTGCTGTATGCACATACAGTATTTCACTGTAAGTAATTTCGCAACAGCTTGTCAGGCGAAAACTGTGCTCAAGCCTGGGCCGATCCGTGCGCAGCGTTATCCAGGGTATTCCACAGGCTTCTCATCGTAGGGTTCTGATGCGGGAGACCCTGTGGGAGCGGGCGTGCCCGCGAACACCGGCGAAGCCGGTGCCATACACCGCGTCGCATGCTTCGCGGGCATGCCCGCTCCCACAGGTATCGCGCAACTGCAAATGCTGATGATCATTCATACATTTGTATGGCTGATGGCTCCGTCTATTGAAAATGGTCGATACCACCCCCCGCCAACCCCGCATAACCTCAGGCCAACACGCACTGGTCACTACTGACAAGACGAAGCCCTCTACACCAGTCGCAAACGCCAACGGGAAGCCACCAGCATGTCAGCGAAATCCGATTTGTCCCTGTTACCCAACAAACCGCTATGGTTTGCCCCGAGCGCGCCACGGGCCCGGCTGGACGGCGTGGCCGATGCCGATGTGGTGATCGTCGGTGCCGGGTACACGGGGTTGTGGACCGCCTACTACCTGCTCAAGAGCGACCCGTCGCTGCGCGTGGTGCTGCTGGAAAAGAACGCCGTCGGCTTCGGCGCCTCAGGCCGCAACGGCGGTTGGGCCTCGGCGATCTTCCCGATTTCCCTGCACCGGGTGGAGCAACTGTATTCCCACCCTGCGGCCTTGCACCTGCAGGCTGCGATGAACGCAACGGTCGACGAGATCGGCCGGGTGCTGGCGCTGGAAGAGATCGATGCCGACTATGCCAAACAGGGCTTCCTCTCCCTGGCCCGCAGCGCCCCGCAGATGGCGCGGGCGCGTGCGGCCGTGGAGTCCTCGGCGCGCTTCGGGCTGCCTGACCAGTGGCAAGTGCTGGAGGCTGCCGAAGCCCAGGCCCGGACCGGTGCCCAAGGCACCCTTGGCGGCCTCTACACCGAACACTGCGCGCTCATCCACCCCGGCAAGCTGGTACGTGGCCTGGCCAAGCTGGTCGAAAGCCTGGGCGCGACAATTTACGAGCAGTCGGCGGTCACCCAGATGGCCCCGGGCGTGGTGCACACCGAACATGGTTCGGTACGTGCCGGCATGACGGTGCGGGCCACCGAGGCATTCACTTCGCAACAGCCGGGCAAGTCGCGTTTCGTCATCCCGCTGTATTCGCTGGTGCTGGCCACCGAGCCGTTGCCACGAGAGCTGCTGGCCCGGCTAAACCTCGACCACCGCCTGGCGTTCAACGACATGCGCCACCTGCGCGTATACGGCCAGGTCACCGCAGAAGGCCGGCTGGTGTTCGGTGGCCGGGGCGCGCCCTACAAATGGGGCTCGAGCATGCCTGAGCAGGCCGACCTGGTGGACAGTATCCACGGCAAGATCCACGACACCCTGCTCGAATTCTTCCCGGCCCTGCGCGACGCCCGCATCACCCACCGCTGGGGTGGCGCGCTGGGTGTTTCCCGCGACTGGTGCCCGACCGTCAGTATCGACCGCAACCAGCGCATGGCCTGGGCCGGCAACTACGTCGGTGATGGCGTGGCCACCAGCAACCTGGCCGGGCGCATTCTGCGCAACCTGATTCTCGAGCGTGATGAAGACATCAACACGCTGCCCCTGGTTAACCACCGCTCGCCATCCTGGGAGCCAGAACCGCTGCGCTGGTTCGGCATCAACAGCGGCCTGGCTGCCGCGTCGCTCAGTGATCTGGAGGAGCGCTACACCCACAAACCTTCACGTACCGCGATGCTGCTGGAAAAGCTCACCGGCGCCCATTGACAAGGAGAAACCCCATGCCTTCGTTCACCATCATCAAGCACGCCGATATCAAGGCACTGCCACTGAACCCTGCCGGTCAGCGTGCCGGCGCCGACAAGGGAGACCCTCAGATCGCCATCAGCAAGCAGGCCCCGGAAGCGGTCGGCAACCTTGGTGTGTGGGAGTGCCAGCCGGGTGGCTGGCCGGTGGTCGACCGCCCTGACACCGAGTTCACCTACATCATCTCCGGCAAGGCGCTGCTCACCGACGACAGCACCCGGGAGGTGGTGGAAGTGACCGGCGGCGACCTGATCATCCTGCCGCCAGGCTGGACCGGCCGCTGGGACGTGCTGGAAACCGTGCGCAAGGTCTACGCCATCTACTGACGCAACACTGGCCCTTTGTACCTTGCTCGGCATTTGAAAGCTGGCGCGATCCCTGTGGGAGCGGGCTTGCCCGCGAACACGGGCGAAGCCCGTGCCATCCACCGCGGTGCCTGATTCGCGGGCACGCCCGCTCCCACAGGGGCAGGCGCTCTACCAATGAATTACGGGAAAAATACAATGACCCAAACCATCATGAACTGGATCTCCGGCGCTCAGGCCGAGACCACCAGCGGCCAGCAACTGCCGGTCTACAACCCGGCCACCGGCGTGGTCACCGGCCAGGTGCAGCTGTCTGCGCAAAAGGACGTGGACGCCGCCGTCGCGTCGGCCAAGGCCGCTTTCCCGGCCTGGAGCAACCTCTCGCCACTGCGCCGTTCGCGGGTGCTGAACAAGTTCCTGGCGTTGCTCAACGAGCACCGCGACGACCTGGCCCGCATGATTACCGCCGAGCACGGCAAGGTGTTCACCGATGCCCAGGGCGAGGTGATGCGCGGCATCGAGATCGTCGAGTTTGCCTGCGGCGCGCCGCAGCTGCTGAAAACCGACTTCACCGACCAGGTCAGCACCAACATCGACAACTGGACCCTGCGCCAGCCACTGGGCGTGGTCACCGGCATCACCCCGTTCAACTTCCCGGTGATGGTACCGATGTGGATGTTCCCGGTCGCCCTGGCCACCGGCAACACCTTCGTGCTCAAGCCCAGCCCGCTGGACCCGAGCCCGAGCCTGTTCATCTCCGAGCTGCTGAAGCAGGCCGGCCTGCCGGACGGCGTGTTCAACGTGGTGCAGGGCGACAAGGACGCGGTCAACGCGCTGATCGAGCACCCGGATGTGCAGGCGGTGTCGTTCGTCGGCTCCACGCCGATCGCCAACCACATCTACGAAACCGGTGCCCGCCACGGCAAGCGCGTGCAGGCGCTGGGCGGGGCGAAGAACCACCTGGTGGTGATGCCCGACGCCGACATCGATCAGGTGGTCGATGCGCTGATCGGTGCCGCCTATGGCTCGGCTGGCGAGCGTTGCATGGCGATCAGCGTGGCGGTGTTTGTCGGTGACGATACTGCCGAGAAGGTCATGCCCAAGCTGATCGAGCGTACCCGCGAGCTGAAAGTGCTGAACGGTACCAACCTGGAAGCCGAGATGGGCCCGATCGTCACCCGCGCGGCGCTGGAGCGCATCACCGGCTACATCGAGCAAGGCGTGAAGGAGGGCGCGAAGCTGCTGGTCGATGGCCGCAACTTCAACGGCCAGGCGGCTGGCGAAGGTTGTGGTGACGGTTTCTGGCTGGGCGGCACGCTGTTCGACAACGTCACCCCGGACATGCGCATCTACAAGGAAGAGATCTTCGGCCCGGTACTGGCCTGCCTGCGGGTGAAGGACTTTGCCGAAGCGGTCGACCTGATCAACGCCCACGAGTTTGGCAATGGCGTGAGCCTGTACACCCGCGACGGCCACATCGCCCGCGAGTTCGGCCGCCGTATCCAGGTGGGCATGGTCGGTATCAACGTACCGATCCCGGTGCCGATGGCCTGGCATGGCTTTGGTGGCTGGAAGAAGAGCCTGTTCGGCGACATGCATGCCTACGGTGAGGAAGGGGTGCGCTTCTACACCAAGCAGAAAAGCATCATGCAGCGCTGGCCGCAGGCGATTGCCAAGGGGGCGGAGTTCGCGATGCCGACCAGCCACTGAGGCCTTCGGCTAGCTGACAGCAAACGGCCCCGCCCACGCAGCGGGGCTGTTTGCATTTCAGGGGGTACTAGTGATCAGTACTCCCAGAAGATCCGCTGCAGCTCCTTGCTGTCCTGGGTCTTGGTCATCGCCACCATCGCCAGGATCCGCGCCTTTTGCGGGTTCAGGTCATGGGCCACGACCCAGTCGTTCTTGTCATCCGGCTGTTCGGCATTGCGCAGCACGAAACCACCTTGGTTGACG
Source organism: Pseudomonas sp. UBA6753 (assembly GCF_002453565.1). NCBI lineage: Bacteria > Pseudomonadati > Pseudomonadota > Gammaproteobacteria > Pseudomonadales > Pseudomonadaceae > Pseudomonas > Pseudomonas sp. UBA6753. Next base: position 104,895 of record NZ_DKHD01000014.1, read on the forward strand.
TGCGACGAGCGAATGATCTGCACGCCGTTCTTGCGCAGTTCCTGCAGCGCCGGCACTACCCGCGACGACACCGAACCGTTGCCGGTACCGGCATGGATCAGTGCCTTGGCCCCATTCTGCGCCAGCGCCTTGTAGGCGGTGTCGGTGACGTTGCCATAGCCATAGGCGATGTCCACCTGCGGCAGGCTGCTGATCTGCTTGATGTCGAACTCGGAGTTGACCGTGTGGCGCTTGGCCGGCAGGCGGAACCAGTAGGACTTGCCTTCCACCACCATGCCCATCGGGCCCCAGGCGCTCTTGAAGGCTTCGGTCTTGATGTTGAGCGCCTTGCTCACATCGCGGCCGGACTGGATCTCGTCATTCATGGTCACCAGCACGCCCTTGCCGCGCGACTGCTTGTCGCTGGCCACGGCCACGGCGTTGTACAGGTTGAGCATGCCGTCAGCGGACATGGCGGTGCCCGGGCGCATCGAACCGACGACCACGATCGGCTTGTCGGTCTTTTCCACCAGGTTGAGGAAGTAGGCGGTTTCTTCCAAGGTGTCGGTGCCGTGGGTGATGACGATACCGTCCACGTCCTTGCTTTCGGCAAGTTCGGCAACGCGTTTGCCCAACTTGAGCAGGTCGTCGTTGGAGATGCTCTCAGAGGCGATCTGCATGACCTGCTCGCCGCGCACGTTGGCCACGTTGGCCAGTTCCGGTACGCCGGCGATCAGCTTGTCGACACCCACCTTGGCGGCCTGGTAGGTGGCGCTGTTGGCGGCGCTGGCGCCAGCACCGGCAATGGTGCCGCCGGTGGCGAGAATGACCACGTTGGCCAGCTTCTGCTGGGTTTCGGCTTCTTTGGCCGAAACGGTGGTTGGCAGCACCAGCAGCAGGGCGAGTGCGCTGGGGGCGAAGGTTTTCAGTGCGGCATTCATCGTTATTGTTCTCTCTCTTCCTAATGAGATGGTTGTTTTGTCGCACAGGGTGCAAGGCAGGTTTCGTACCAGTTGTGCGCACGGGCCTTGTGGGAGCGGCCTTGTGTCGCGAAAGGGGCGCGCAGCGGCCCCGGATCCCGGCGCAACAACACACATTGCCGGGGCCGCCTTGCGGCCCTTTCGCGACACAAGGCCGCTCCCACATGCGGGGGTGTGTCATTCGAGATTCCGAACAAACGTAGGAAAAGACGTTCGGCTTTTCGGAAAAAATCCGGATAAACTGCCCCAGGCTCGACTTGATCTCCCACAGCCAAACGGATTTGACAAACCCCGGTCCTGTTTCCATAGTTAGGCAACGCAAACGTTTGCGATCCGACAAAAAACACAAGATCCGGAGTCATCGTCCATGAAACTGCCGTTCCCCGGTCGCCTGCTGGCCCTCGCGGTCATTTCCTCGCTGTCCCTGGCCCTGCCGTTTTCGGCCGCCCACGCCGAAGACAAGCCCAAGGTCGCCCTGGTCATGAAGTCGCTGGCCAACGAGTTCTTCCGCACCATGGAAGACGGCGCCAAGGACTACCAGAAAGCCCACGCTGATGAATTCGAGCTGATTGCCAACGGCATCAAGAACGAGACCGACACCGGCGAGCAGATCCGCATCGTCGAGCAGATGGTCAACGCGGGCGCCAAGGCCTTGGTCATTGCCCCGGCCGACTCCAAGGCGCTGGTATCGGCGGTGAAGAAGGCCATGGACCAGGGCGTGGTGGTGATCAACATCGACAACCGCCTGGACCCGGCGCTGCTCAAGAGCAAAGGCATCAGCGTACCCTTCGTGGGCCCCGACAACCGCAAGGGCGCGCGCCTGGTCGGCGACTACCTGGCCAACGAGAAGCTCAAGGCCGGCGACCAGGTCGGCATCATCGAAGGCGTGCCGACCACCACCAACGCCCAGCAGCGTACCGCCGGCTTCAAGGACGCCATGGAGGCCGCGCAGATCAAGATCGTCTCGGTGCAGAGCGGCAATTGGGAAATCGACAAAGGCAACGCCGTCGCCGCTTCCATGCTCAACGAATACCCCGACCTGAAAGCCCTGCTGGCCGGTAACGACAGCATGGCCCTGGGCGCCGTGTCGGCCGTGCGTGCTGCTGGCAAAGCCGGCCAGGTGCAAGTGGTGGGCTACGACAACATCAACGCCATCAAGCCGATGCTCGCCGATGGCCGTGTGCTCGCCACCCTCGACCAGGCGGCCAGCCAGCAGGCGGTGTACGGCATCCAGGCGGCACTGAAAATGGTCAAGGGCGAGAAACCCGACGTGGATGCCGACAACGTCATCCAGACCCCGGTCCAACTCATCACCAAGCCCTGATCGCTGGCAGGAGAAACGGCCATGCCTGCATCGGCCAATGAAGTGGTGCTCGCCGCCAGCGGCCTGGGCAAGACCTACGCCCAGCCCGTGCTCGGCGAGGTCAGCCTGAACCTGCGTGCCGGTGAAGTGCTGGCGCTCACCGGTGAGAACGGCGCCGGCAAGAGCACCCTGTCCAAGCTCATCAGTGGCCTGGAAACCCCCACCACCGGGCACATGCACTACCGCGGCCAGGCCTACGCGCCTGGCAGCCGCAGCGAGGCCGAGCGCCTCGGCGTGCGCATGGTCATGCAGGAGCTGAACCTGCTGCCCACGCTGACCGTGGCGGAAAACCTGTTCCTCGACAACCTGCCCGGGCGCTTTGGCTGGATCAGCCAAAAGCGCCTGCGCCAACTGGCCACGGCCGCCATGGCCCAGGTCGGCCTCGACGCCATCGACCCGGATACCCCGGTCGGCGAGCTGGGCATCGGCCACCAGCAGATGGTCGAGATCGCCCGCAACCTGATCGGCGACTGCCATGTGCTGATCTTCGATGAACCCACCGCCATGCTCACCGCGCGCGAGGTGGAGCTGCTGTTCACCCAGATCGAGCGCCTGCGCCAACGTGGCGTGGCCATCGTCTACATCTCACATCGCCTGGAAGAACTGCAGCGCGTGGCCCAGCGCATCGTCGTGCTGCGCGACGGCAAGCTGGTGTGCGACGAGCCGATACAGCGCTACAGCAGCGCCGAACTGGTCAACCTGATGGTCGGCCGCGAGCTGGGCGAGCATATCGACCTGGGCCGCCGGCAGATCGGCGCGCCGCTGCTCAAGGTCGACAAGCTCAGCCGTGCCGACAAGGTGCGTGAAGTGTCGTTCGAGGTCAGGGCAGGGGAGATCTTCGGCATCTCCGGCCTGATCGGTGCCGGCCGTACCGAGCTGTTGCGCCTGATCTACGGCGCCGACCGTGCCGACAGCGGCAGCATTGCCCTCGGCCAGCCACCGCAGGTGGTCACCATCGACTCGCCCAAGGCTGCCGTGCAGGCCGGTATCGCGCTGATCACCGAAGACCGCAAAGGCGAGGGCCTGCTGCTGACGCAGTCGATCAGCGCCAATATCGCCCTGGGCAACCTCGGCGCGGTATCACGGGCCGGAGTGCTCGATGGCGAAGCCGAAGCGGCATTGGCCGAGCGCCAGATCAAGGCCATGCGCATTCGCAGTGCCGGCCCGCAGCAGGTGGTGGGCGAGCTGTCTGGCGGCAACCAGCAGAAGGTGGTGATCGGCCGCTGGCTGGAGCGCGATTGCCAGGTGCTGCTGTTCGACGAGCCCACCCGTGGCATCGACGTCGGCGCCAAGTTCGACATCTATGGCCTGCTGGCCGAGTTGGCGCGCCAGGGCAAGGCCCTGGTGGTGGTGTCCAGCGACCTGCGCGAGCTGATGCTGATCTGCGACCGTATCGCCGTGCTGTCGGCCGGTCGCCTGATCGACACCTTCGAGCGTGACCATTGGAGCCAGGACCAACTGCTGGCCGCGGCCTTTGCCGGTTATCAGAAACGTGACGCACTGCTGCATGACGCAGCTCCCAGGATGGATGCATGAAAACCACCCCGCTCGACAGCCAAGGCGCCGCACCGGTGCGCCGCAGTGGCACCTATCTTGGCCTGGGTACCTACCTGGGCCTGGCCGGCGCCTTGCTGGCGATGATCGTGCTGTTCTCGTTCCTCAGCAGCCACTTCTGGTCGTACAACACCTTCAGTACCCTGGCCAACCAGATCCCGGACCTGATGGTGCTAGCGGTGGGCATGACCTTCGTGCTGATCATCGGCGGCATCGACCTGTCGGTGGGCTCGGTGCTGGCGCTGGCGGCCTCCACGGTCAGCGTGGCGATCCTCGGCTGGGGTTGGGGCGTGCTGCCTTCGGCCCTGCTGGGCATGGCCGTGGCCGCGCTGGCCGGCAGCATCACCGGCGGGGTTACCGTGGCCTGGCGCATTCCGTCGTTCATCGTCTCGCTCGGGGTGCTGGAAATGGCCCGCGGCCTGGCCTACCAGTTCACCGACTCGCGCACCGCCTATATCGGCGATGCCTATGCCTGGTTCTCCAACCCCATCGCATTCGGCATCTCGCCGGCGTTCATCATCGCCTTGCTGGTGATCGTGCTGGCCCAGTTGGTGCTGACCCGCACGGTGTTCGGCCGCTACCTGATCGGCATCGGCACCAACGAAGAGGCCGTGCGCCTGGCCGGCATCGACCCGCGCCCGTACAAGGTGCTGGTGTTCGCCCTGATGGGCCTGCTTGCTGGCCTGGCCGCGCTGTTCCAGATATCGCGCCTGGAAGCCGCCGACCCCAATGCCGGCTCCGGCCTGGAGCTGCAGGTGATCGCCGCCGTGGTGATTGGCGGCACCAGCCTGATGGGCGGGCGTGGCTCGGTCATCAGCACCTTCTTTGGCGTACTGATCATTTCGGTGCTGGCCGCAGGGCTGGCGCAGATCGGTGCCAGCGAACCGACCAAACGCATCATCACCGGGGCGGTGATTGTCATCGCCGTGGTGCTCGACACTTACCGTAGCCGGCGTGCAGGCCGGCGGAACTGAAAACATGGCAACCATCAAAGACGTCGCGGCACTGGCGGGCATTTCCTACACCACCGTGTCCCATGTGCTGAACAAGACCCGGCCGGTCAGCGAGCAGGTGCGGCTGAAAGTCGAAGCCGCCATCGCCGAACTCGACTACGTGCCCAGCGCCGTGGCCCGCTCACTGAAGGCGCGCAGCACGGCCACCATCGGCTTGCTGGTGCCCAACAGCGTCAACCCGTACTTCGCCGAACTGGCGCGGGGCATCGAAGACGCCTGCGAACGCAACGGCTACTGCGTGATCCTGTGCAACTCCGACGACAACCCGCAGAAGCAGCGCAGCTACCTGCGTGTACTGCTGGAAAAGCGCATCGACGGCCTGGTGGTGGCTTCGGTAGGCCAGGACAGCGACCTGCTGCAAAGCCTGACTGGCGTGCGCACGCCAATGGTGATCGTCGACCGCGAACTGGATGGCGTCGACGCCGACCTGGTGCGCATCGACCACGAGCAGGGCGCCTACCTGGCCACCCGTCACCTGCTGGAGCTTGGCCACCGCGACATCGCCTACATCGGCGGCCCCGCCGAGACCGGGGTCACCCAGCTGCGCCTGAGCGGCTTCCGTCGCGCCATGGCCGAGGCCGGTGCAGCGGTGCTGGGCGACCGCGTGCTGCACTGCGACTTCACCAGCCCGGGGGGCCATGCGGTGGCAACCCGGTTGCTGGAGGGCAAGCGGCCCACGGCGATCTTCGCCGGCAACGACATGATCGGCTTCGGCGTGCTGCGCGCCGCGGCCGAACGCAATATCAACGTGCCTGGCGAGCTGTCGGTGATCGGCTTCGACGACATCGAACTCAGCCGCTATGTGTACCCACCGTTGACCACGGTGGGCCAGTCGATCCGCGAGTTGGGCGAGAGCGCCGCGTCGCTGTTGCTGGCGCGTATCGGCACACCCCGCCAGGGCGCGGCGGAGCAACGCATCGTCGCCCCGCGCATCGTGCTGCGCGAGTCCACCGGGCCGCGCCCGGACCTGTTCAACGATTACCGCTAACGCTAAGGAAATGTCATGAGTGCCAAGGTCATGGTAGTCGGTAGCCTCAACATGGACCTGGTGGCCCGCGCCCAGCGCCTGCCCCGGGCCGGCGAAACACTCCCCGGCGAAAGCTTTTTCACCGTGCCGGGCGGCAAGGGGGCCAACCAGGCGGTGGCCGTGGCGCGCCTGGGCGGCAGCGTGGCGATGATCGGCAACGTCGGCGACGATGATTATGGCCGGCAACTGCACCGGGCCTTGTATGTGGAAGGCATCGACTGCCAGGGCGTCAGCACCTGCCAGGGCGTGTCCAGCGGTGTGGCGCTGATCACCGTGGATGCCGCCAGCCAGAACTGCATCGTCATCATCCCCGGTGGCAACGGCCTGCTGACGCCGCAGTCGGTGCAGCGGTTCGATGCATTGCTGCAGGCAGCCGAGGTGATCATCTGCCAGCTGGAAGTACCGGCCGACACCGTGGCCTGGACCTTGGCCCGGGGGCATGAACTGGGCAAGCGGGTGATCCTGAATCCGGCGCCGGCGACCGGCCCCTTGCCGACGGGCTGGTTCGCCCACATCGACTACCTGACGCCCAACGAAAGCGAGGCCGAAGCCCTGACCGGCGTGGTGGTGGCTGATCTGGACAGTGCCCGGCGCGCCGGCGAGCGCTTGCTGCAACTGGGCGCGGGCAAAGTGATCATTACCCTGGGCGCGCAAGGGGCCTTGCTGGTCACTCGTCAGGGCCATCAGCACTTCCCCGCGCCGGTGGTGCAGCCGCTGGACACCACGGCCGCCGGCGATACCTTCATCGGCGGCTTTGCCGCTGGCCTGGTGCGCGGCCTGGAGGAGGGCGAAGCCATCGCCTTCGGCCAGCGCGCCGCGGCCCTGTCGGTTACCCGCGCCGGTGCCCAGCCGTCGATTCCCTACCTGGCGGAGCTTGCGCCATGAAGAAAACCCCACTGCTGAACGTCGCCCTGTCGCGGACCATCGCCGGCATGGGGCATGGTGACATCCTGGTGATCGGCGATGCCGGGCTGCCGGTGCCGCCGGGTGTCGAACTGATCGACCTGGCCGTCACGCCCGGCCTGCCGGATTTCGCCAGCGTGTTGCGGGTTGTGCTGAGCGAGTTGCAAGTGGAGCGCCACGTGCTGGCCGAAGAGATGCAGAAAGTGGTGCCACCGGCGCTGGTCGAGATCGAGCGGCTGAAGGGCAAGCTGGGCAAGCGCGAATGGCTGAGCCATGAAGAATTCAAGGAATTGTCACGCAGTGCCCGTGCGGTAGTGCGCACTGGCGAGTGCCAGCCCTACAGCAACATCGCGCTGATTTCCGGCGTGACCTTCTAGCTCGTCGTTTTGGTCAACGCAGAACCCCTGTGGGAGCGGGCATGCCCGCGAACACCGGCAACGCCGGTGCCATCCACCGAGTTGGATTCTTCGCGGGCACGCCCGCTCCCACAGGGGATTGCGGTTTGCCTGAATAATTATGCTCTGGCAACAGGAGTGCCACCCCATGCTCAAACCCTTGCTACAAGGAATCGCCCTCATGGCCGCAGCCACCACCCTCCAGGCCGCCCCCATCGACCTGATCATCGACACCGACCCTGGCGCCGACGATGTGGTCGCGCTGTTCCTGGCCATGGCCTCGCCCGACGAGCTCAACATCCGCGCCATCACCACCGTGGCCGGCAACGTGCGCCTGGAAAAGACCTCGCGCAACGCCCGCCTGGCCCGCGAATGGGCCGGCCGCGAAGACATCCCCGTGTACGCCGGCGCCGCTCGCCCGCTGGTACGCAAGCCGATCTACGCCGCCGACGTGCACGGCGAAGAAGGCCTCACCGGCATCCAGGTCCACGAACCGAAAGCGCCGCTGGCCCAAGGCAATGCCGTGCAATACCTGGTCGACACCCTTGGCACCGCCAAGCCCCACAGCATCACCATCGCCATGCTCGGCCCACAGACCAACCTGGCCCTGGCGCTGATCCAGCGTCCGGACATCGCCAAAGGCATCAAGCAGGTGGTGGTCATGGGCGGTGCCCATTTCAACGGCGGCAACATCACCCCGGCGGCGGAATTCAACCTCTATGCCGACCCACATGCCGCCGAAGTGGTGCTGGCCAGCGGCGTGCAACTGATCTATCTGCCGCTGGACGTCACCCACAAACTGCTGACCAGCGACGCCCGCCTCAAGCAACTGGCAGCGGTGAACAACCAGGCCAGCAAACGGGTGGTGGATATCCTCAACGCCTACATCACCCACGACATGGATCTGTACGGCATGCCCGGCGGCCCGGTGCACGACGCCAGCGTCATCGCCTACCTGCTCAAGCCCGAGCTGTTCAGCGGCCGGCGCATCCATATGAGCATCGACAGCCGCGAAGGCCCCAGCTTCGGCCAGACCCTTGCCGACTGGTACGGCGTGCTCAAGCAGCCAGCCAACGTGATGTGGGTGGAAGAGGGCGATGCCCAGGGCCTGTTCGACCTGCTCAGCGCCCGTTTGGCGCGATTGGAATAGCCGTGTGCGGTGCGTAGCGCTCGAACACCTGGTCGAAGAAGCTGCGTGCCGCCTCGGCGCCGCGATCGCGCACCAGCAGGTCGATGGCAATCAGCAGCAACTCCTCCGGCGTGCCAGGGCTGTACGCGCTCTGGCCTTCGGCCCATTTGACCTTGATATCGGCTTCGATGCTGTGGCTGCTCATGAAAGGCTCTCGCTTGGGGCCCGGGACGAAGGGGCGAACACCTGACCCTGGTGTTCGATGGAGGCGGGGTGCGCTCCACTTCTTGCACTAAATCATGACTTTGCGTCAGTGACCTTGCGGCTTAAGCATATGGCAAACGCAGCAGGTTGTGCAAAATCCGGTCACGATTGCGTTTTCGCCTCGGCTGGCGAGTTCAGGCAGACTTGACCGGTTTTGCAACAAAAGATGAGCGGAACTGTCGGATCAGACAGTTCCCGGACCGATTTAGGAGGCTTCATGTTCCGTACCCGTGCTTACCTGGCAACCCTGGCGGTGGCTGCTGTCCTGGCTGGTTGCAGCACTGGTGGCAATTCTGCTGGTGGCGCTGCACCGGCCACGCCGGCAGGCAACGATGGCCGCTGCGAAGCCAGCGGCGCCGATTTCGCCATTGGCAAGCCAGCCAGCGCCGAGCTGCTGGAGCAGGCGCGCAAGGCCAGTGGCTCGCAGATGGCCCGCATTCTCAAGCCGCATGACGTGGTTACCCTGGAGTACCGCTCCGAACGCTTGAACCTGAATGTGGACGAGCAGGGCAAGGTGGTTCGCGTCAACTGCGGTTGACCTTACCGGCCTCATCGCCGGCAAGCCAGCTCCCACAGGTTCAGCACAGGCCTCACCCTTGGCGCCGCAGCTGTGGGAGCTGGCTTGCCGGCGATGAGGCCGGTACAGGCTACAGATGCCATAAAAAAACCCGCCACAAGGGCGGGTTTTTTTACAGCTATCCGAATTACTCCGGACGAACCTGTGCAGCCTGCATGCCCTTCTGGCCGCGCTCGGCGACGAAGGAAACAGTCTGGCCTTCTTTCAGGCTCTTGAAGCCGTCAGATTCGATGGCCTTGAAGTGAACGAACAGGTCGTCGCCGCCGCCTGCTGGGGTGATGAAGCCGTAGCCTTTCTCATCATTGAACCATTTGACGGTGCCTTGTTGGCGATTGGACATGGGTGAATCTCCAGAACATTTAGTTTTTTCAGTGGTGCAATGCGGCCGAGGCTACGGAGCACGGAACACATCATAGTCTAATTCTGCGCATCTAGCGCCTTTTACCTTCGCAGGATATTGATCCAGCTCAAAGAATGGCTGGTCTGCTCTGGCTTTAAGGTTTCAGCTCTTCGGTGCGCAGGCCTGTTTCACGACCGTCTGGGCCTTCTGCATCAGCTTGGCGTCCACGCCATCTTTGCTGTCCAGGTCGGCGATCTCCGCGTCACTGAAATTCTTTTTGATGGCTTGAGCGCCACATTCGCAGTGTTTCTTTGCTGTCGCAGCATCAACGCCCTGGCCGCTGGCCACCTGCGTGCACTGGGCCATGTAGCCAGCCTCCTTTCCGGGCGGGAAGTTGCCGGCGTTCGCAGCCATGGGCAGCAGCAGGGCCCCAGCAGCCGCCAGGGCCAGAAGAGACGGAACTCGCATAACCAGTTACTCCTTGGGTTAAGGTCTCATCAAGAGTAGGTTGCTTCCCAAGGTCTGATAGGAATTTTTCCGCGTTAGTTCACCGCTGCGGCGTAATTTCCAAATATTTCTGCCTGGCATGCAACCCGCGTGCTAGCATGCCCGGCTTGCAGCTGACAACTTGCAGCCTGCAGCTATCTTTTTTCTTTCCAGTCACTCTGGTTCGTCCCTGGCAAGCCGAAAGGCTTCTGCCACTGTGAGGCAGGCTTCCCGTTGCGGGAAGGCAGGTCGGATCTTGTACTGGCTCATCCCAACCCACGTGACCTTTGGTAGGGGTCACCACTAGGAGAGGAGGCGCCATGCCCGTTATTACTCTTCCCGATGGCAGTCAACGTTCGTTCGATCATGCCGTATCCGTAGCCGAAGTCGCCGCTTCCATCGGCGCCGGCCTGGCCAAGGCCACCGTGGCCGGCAAGGTCGACGGCAAACTGGTCGATGCCTGCGACCTGATCAGCAACGACGCCACCCTGCAGATCATCACCCCTAAAGATGAAGAGGGACTGGAGATCATCCGTCACTCGTGCGCCCACCTGGTCGGCCACGCGGTGAAACAGCTGTACCCGACCGCCAAGATGGTGATCGGCCCGGTCATCGACGAAGGCTTCTACTACGACATCGCCTACGAGCGCCCCTTCACCCCTGAAGACATGGCCGCCATCGAAAAGCGCATGATGGAGCTGATCGACAAGGACTACGACGTCATCAAGAAGGTGACCCCGCGCGCCGAAGTCATCGACGTGTTCAAGGCCCGTGGCGAAGACTACAAGCTGCGCCTGGTCGAAGACATGCCGGACGAGCAGGCCATGGGCCTTTACTACCACGAAGAATACGTCGACATGTGCCGCGGCCCGCACGTGCCGAACACCCGCTTCCTCAAGGCATTCAAGCTGACCAAGCTGTCCGGCGCCTACTGGCGCGGCGATGCCAAGAACGAGCAGCTGCAACGCGTGTACGGCACCGCCTGGGCCGACAAGAAGCAGCTGGCGGCGTACATCCAGCGCATCGAAGAAGCCGAAAAACGCGACCACCGCAAGATCGGCAAGCAGCTCGACCTGTTCCACCTGCAGGAAGAAGCCCCGGGCATGGTGTTCTGGCACGCCAACGGCTGGACCGTGTACCAGGTACTCGAGCAGTACATGCGCCAGGTCCAGCGCGTCAACGGCTACCAGGAAATCAAGACCCCGCAGGTTGTCGACCGCATTCTCTGGGAGCGTTCCGGCCACTGGTCCAACTACGCCGAGAACATGTTCACCACTTCGTCGGAAAGCCGTGACTACGCGGTCAAGCCGATGAACTGCCCGTGCCACGTGCAGGTGTTCAACCAGGGCCTGAAGAGCTACCGCGACCTGCCGCTGCGCCTGGCCGAGTTCGGTGCCTGCCACCGTAACGAGCCGTCCGGCGCCCTGCACGGCATCATGCGCGTGCGTGGCTTCGTGCAGGACGACGCGCACATCTTCTGCACCGAAGAACAGGTGAAGAAAGAAGCCGCCGACTTCATCAAGCTGACCCTGGACGTGTACAAGGACTTCGGCTTCACCGACATCGCCATGAAGCTGTCGACCCGCCCGGCCAAGCGCGTGGGTTCCGAAGAGCTGTGGGACCGTGCCGAAGGCGCACTGGCCGACGCCTTGAACGAATCGGGCCTGGAGTGGGAGTACCAGCCGGGCGAGGGCGCCTTCTACGGCCCGAAGATCGAGTTCACCCTGCGCGACTGCCTCGGCCGTAACTGGCAGTGCGGTACCCTGCAGTACGACCCGAACCTGCCGGAACGTCTGGATGCCAGCTATATCGCCGAAGATAACAGCCGAGTTCGCCCGGTCATGCTGCACCGCGCCATCCTCGGTTCGTTCGAGCGCTTCATCGGCATGCTGATCGAGCACTACGCCGGCGTGTTCCCGGCCTGGCTGGCCCCAACCCAGGCCGTGATCATGAACATCACCGACAAGCAGGCCGATTTCGCCCTCGAGGTGGAAAATACCCTGAACGGTAGCGGTTTCCGTGCCAAGTCGGACTTGAGAAATGAGAAGATCGGCTTTAAAATCCGCGAGCATACTTTGCTCAAGGTCCCGTACCTTTTGGTTATAGGGGATCGCGAAGTCGAAACGCAGACCGTCGCCGTACGCACCCGTGAAGGCAAAGACCTCGGCTCCATGCCGGTGGCTGAATTCACGCAGCTGCTCAACAGCGCTGTTGCCCAGCGCGGTCGCCTAGAATCGGAGTAATGACTATTAAGCGTGAAATGAGAAACGATAAACGAACTGCACCGAAAGCCCCGATCAACGAGAATATCTCGGCACGCGAGGTTCGGTTAATTGGCGCTGACGGCGAGCAGATTGGCATCGTCTCGATTGATGAAGCGCTTCGTATCGCTGATGAAGCGAAGCTGGATCTGGTGGAAATCTCTGCAGACGCGCAACCGCCCGTCTGCAAGGTGATGGACTACGGCAAGCACCTCTTCGAGAAGAAGAAGCAGGCCAACGAAGCCAAGAAAAACCAGAAGCAGATCCAGATCAAAGAAATCAAGTTTCGTCCAGGGACGGAAGAAGGGGATTACCAGGTAAAACTACGCAACCTGGTACGTTTCCTTACCGATGGGGACAAGGCCAAGATCTCTCTGAGATTCCGCGGCCGTGAGATGGCCCACCAGGAGCTGGGCATGGAGCTGTTGAAGCGGGTCGAAGCCGACCTCGCCGAATACGGCTCCGTTGAGCAGCATCCGAAGATGGAAGGACGCCAGCTTATGATGGTCATCGCCCCCAAAAAGAAGAAGTAATCTCCCGGGCACGGCAGGCCTGATGATTATTGTGTAATTTTATCGAATGCGGAGTTCCAACATGCCAAAAATGAAAACCAAGAGCGGTGCTGCGAAGCGCTTCCTGAAGACCGCTTCCGGCTTCAAGCACAAGCACGCTTTCAAGAGCCACATCCTGACCAAAATGTCGACCAAGCGTAAGCGTCAACTGCGCGGTGCCAGCCTGCTGCACCCGTCTGACGTGGCAAAAGTCGAGCGCATGCTGCGCGTACGTTAATTCTGGTTTAGATAGAGGAAGTTACTCATGGCTCGTGTTAAGCGTGGCGTCATCGCTCGTAAGCGTCACAAGAAAATTCTGAAACTGGCTAAAGGCTACTACGGTGCGCGCTCGCGCGTATTCCGCGTTGCCAAGCAGGCTGTCATCAAGGCAGGTCAATATGCCTACCGTGACCGTCGTCAGAAGAAGCGTCAGTTCCGCGCACTGTGGATCGCTCGTATCAACGCCGGTGCCCGCACCAACGGTCTGTCCTACAGCCGTCTGATTGCTGGCCTGAAAAAGGCTTCGATCGAAATCGACCGTAAGGTTCTGGCCGATCTGGCAGTGAACGAAAAAGCGGCGTTTGCTGCGATTGTCGAGAAAGCTAAAGCCGTTCTGGCTTAAGTACCCGCGACAATCACCCGGCGGCGCTAGCGCCGTCGGGCATTGAACGTCATCGATAGGGGAAGAGCCTTCAAAGCTCTTCCCCTATTTTCGTATCTGGAGTCTGTACATGGAAAACCTGGATGCGTTGGTCTCCCAAGCCCTAGAGGCCGTGGAGCGCGCTGAAGACATCAATACCCTGGAACAGATCCGGGTGAATTATCTCGGCAAGAAAGGCGAGCTGACCCAGGTGATGAAGACCCTGGGCAACCTGCCAGCCGAAGAGCGGCCGAAAGTCGGCGCGCTGATCAACGACGCCAAAGAGCGCGTCACCGTTGTGCTCAATGCCCGCAAGGCCGCCTTCGAAGAAGCCGAGCTCAGCGCTCGCCTGGCTGCCGAATGCATTGACGTCACCCTGCCAGGCCGCGGCCAGGCCACCGGTGGCCTGCACCCGATCACCCGTACACTCGAGCGCATCGAGCAGTTCTTCACCCACATCGGCTACGGCATTGCCGAAGGCCCAGAGGTGGAAGATGACTACCACAACTTCGAAGCGCTCAACATCCCCGGCCACCACCCGGCCCGGGCGATGCACGACACCTTCTATTTCAATGCCAACATGCTGCTGCGTACCCACACCTCGCCGGTGCAGGTGCGGACCATGGAGTCCACCCAGCCGCCAATCCGCATTGTCTGCCCGGGCCGCGTGTACCGCTGCGACTCGGATATCACCCACTCGCCGATGTTCCACCAGGTCGAAGGCCTGCTGATCGATCGCGATATCAACTTCGCCGACCTCAAGGGCACCATCGAAGAATTCCTGCGCGTGTTCTTCGAAAAAGAACTGGCGGTACGTTTCCGCCCATCGTTCTTCCCCTTCACCGAGCCGTCCGCCGAAGTCGATATCCAGTGCGTGATGTGTTCCGGCAAAGGCTGCCGCGTGTGCAAGCAGACCGGCTGGCTGGAAGTGATGGGCTGCGGCATGGTGCACCCGAACGTGCTGCGCATGTCCGGCATCGACCCTGAAGAGTTTCAGGGCTTCGCCTTCGGCATGGGCGCCGAGCGCCTGGCCATGCTGCGCTACGGCGTCAACGATTTGCGTCTGTTCTTCGATAACGACCTGCGGTTCCTTGCCCAATTCCGCTAGGCCCAATCGACGCACATTCTAGGAGAACAGCATGAAATTCAGTGAACAGTGGCTGCGCGGTTGGGTAAACCCGCAAGTCTCCCGTGACGAACTGGTCGCCCGCCTGTCCATGGCCGGCCTCGAAGTCGACAGCGTTACCCCCGCTGCCGGCCAGTTCAGCGGCATCGTCGTGGGCGAAATCCTCGCCACCGAACAGCACCCGGACGCCGACAAGCTGCGCGTGTGCCAGGTAAGCAACGGCCAGGAAACCTTCCAGGTCGTGTGCGGCGCCCCTAACGCTCGCCCAGGCATCAAGATCCCGTTCGCCATGATCGGCGCCGAACTGCCAGGCGACTTCAAGATCAAGAAGGCCAAACTGCGCGGCGTCGAGTCCTTCGGCATGCTGTGCTCGGCTGCCGAGCTGCAGATCAGCGAAGAGAACGACGGCCTGCTGGAACTGGCTGCCGACGCCCCGGTTGGCGAAGACATTCGCCAGTATCTGAGCCTGGACGACGCCAGCATCGAAATCGGCCTCACCCCCAACCGCGGCGACTGCCTGTCCATCGCAGGTCTCGCCCGTGACGTCAGCGCCCTGTACGACACCCCGGTCACCCGCCCGGTAGTGCCAGCCGTACCGGCTGCCCACGACGAAGTGCGCCCGGTCGAAGTCAGCGCCCCGGCTGCCTGCCCACGCTACCTGGGCCGCGTCATCCGCAACGTCGACCTGAGCAAGCCGACCCCGCTGTGGATGGTCGAACGCCTGCGCCGCAGCGACGTGCGCAGCATCGACGCCGCCGTCGACATCACCAACTACGTGATGCTCGAACTCGGCCAGCCGATGCACGCCTTCGACCTGGCAGAAATCAACGGCGGCATCCGCGTACGCATGGCTGAAGAGGGCGAGAAGCTCGTCCTGCTCGACGGCCAGGAAGTTGCCCTGCGCGCCGACACCCTGGTAATCGCCGACCACACCCGCGCCCTGGCCATCGCCGGCGTAATGGGTGGCGAGCACAGCGGTGTGAACACCGAAAAAACCCGCGACCTGTTCCTCGAAAGCGCCTTCTTCGAGCCGATCTCCGTCGCCGGTAAAGCCCGTTCCTACGGCCTGCACACCGACGCCTCGCACCGCTACGAGCGCGGCGTAGACTCGCAGCTGGCCCGCGAAGCCATGGAGCGTGCCACCCAGCTGCTGCTGGACATCGTCGGCGGCGAAGCCGGCCCGGTTGTCGAAGCCGTCAGCGAACAGCACCTGCCGCAAGTGGCCCCGGTTACCCTGCGCGCCGAACGCATCACCCAGATGCTCGGCATGGAAATGGACCCAGCCCAGGTCGAGCAACTGCTCAATGCCCTGGAGCTGACCACTACCAAGACCGAAGAAGGGCAGTGGACTGTCAATGTCCCAAGCCACCGCTTCGACATCAGCCTGGAAGTGGACCTGATCGAAGAGCTGGCCCGCCTGTACGGCTACAACAACCTGCCGGTTCGCTACCCGCAAGCCCGCCTGGCCCCCCAGGGCAAGCCGGAAACCCGCGGTGACCTGCCGACCCTGCGCCGCCTGCTGGTTGCCCGCGGCTACCAGGAAGCCATCACCTACAGCTTCATCGACCCGAAACTGTTCGAACTGTTCAGCCCGGGCGTAGAGCCGCTGCTGCTGGCCAACCCCATCTCCAGCGACATGGCCGCCATGCGCGCGTCCCTGTGGCCGGGCTTGGTCAAGGCACTGCAGCACAACCTGAACCGCCAGCAAGACCGCGTGCGCCTGTTCGAAAGCGGCCTGCGCTTCGTCGGCCAGCTCGGCGACCTGAAGCAGCAGCCGATGATCGCCGGCGTTGTCACCGGCAGCCGCCTGCCAGAAGGCTGGGCCAACGGCCGCGACGGCGTCGACTTCTTCGACGTCAAGGCCGACGTGGAAGCCCTGCTGGGCTACTCCGGCGCCCTGAGCGACTTCACCTTCAGCGCCGGCAAGCACCCAGCCCTGCACCCAGGCCAGACCGCCGCCATCGAGCGTGACGGCAAGCTGGTCGGCTACCTCGGCGCCATCCACCCAGAGCTGGCAAAAGCCCTGGATCTGGACCGCCCGGTGTTCCTGTTCGAGCTGGTGCTGGGCGACGTGGTCGAAGGCCGCCTGCCGAAATTCAGCGAGCTGTCCAAGTTCCCGGAAACCCGCCGCGACCTGGCTTTGATCGCAGGACGTGATGTAGCTTCTAGCTCGGTGCTTGAAGTAATTCGTGACAATGCAGGCGAATGGCTCACAGACCTCAGGCTGTTTGATGTCTACCAAGGTAAAGGCATTGATCCTGATAGAAAAAGCCTTGCCGTCGGCTTGACCTGGCAGCATCCATCGCGCACTCTTAACGACGATGAGGTGAACGCCGCACTGCAAAACATCCTCACCTCGCTCGAACAAAGGTTGAACACCACGTTAAGGAAATAACGGCATGGGTGCTCTGACGAAAGCTGAGATGGCCGAAAGGCTGTACGAGGAGCTGGGGCTTAACAAGCGTGAGGCCAAGGAGTTGGTCGAGCTGTTTTTTGAAGAAATTCGGCACGCACTTGAAGAGAACGAGCAGGTCAAGCTGTCCGGTTTCGGCAACTTCGACCTTCGCGACAAACGCCAGCGGCCGGGCCGCAACCCCAAGACAGGGGAAGAAATCCCGATCACTGCACGGCGCGTCGTCACCTTTCGTCCAGGGCAGAAGTTGAAGGCCCGGGTTGAGGCCTATGCTGGAACCAAGCCATAACGACGAACTGCCCCCCATACCGGGCAAAAGGTACTTCACCATTGGTGAGGTGAGTGAGCTTTGTGCGGTAAAACCGCACGTGCTGCGGTATTGGGAGCAGGAGTTCGATCAGCTCAATCCCGTGAAGCGGCGGGGGAACCGGCGGTATTATCAGCGGCAGGATGTGCTGATGATTCGCCAGATTCGTGCGCTGCTTTATGATCAAGGGTTCACTATTGGTGGGGCTCGGTTGAGGCTTTCCAGTGATGAGGCCAAGGATGAGTCGAGCCAGTACAAGCAGCTGATTCGGCAGATGATTGTCGAGTTGGAGGATGTGTTGGTGGTGTTGAAGAAGTGACCTGGGTTTTTGATGAGTGAAATTTTTTTGAGAAAAAGCTTTCATTTATCAGGAGGTTAGAGTACATTCTTCAACGTTCTCAGAAGCATTGAGAACATGCTTCAAAGCCCAGTCGGGGCGTAGCGCAGCCCGGTAGCGCACTTGCATGGGGTGCAAGGGGTCGAGTGTTCGAATCACTCCGTCCCGACCAAAAAACCCTAGAAAATCCAGTCACTTAACGGTGACTGGATTTTTTTATGCCTGATGGTTTTCTGTCTCGCTCGAATTTTGTGCCACTTTTTGTGCCACTGGGCTTTCGTGGCTCCAGATGGCTCATCTGGAGGGTTGTTTCGGGAGATACAGCTCGTGCTGTTCCTCGCCTAGGATAAGCATCTCCAAGACCTTGGTTCTGGATAGCTGGTGCTCTTCAGCAAGCTTGTCCAGGAGCGCATTGACGCTCAGGGGGAGCACAAAGTTGTATTGCTTCTTCTCGACAGCCTTCTCGCGCGTTTTTTGCGTGCTCCAGCGCCTCTTAATTTTGTCGACGTAGAGTTCCTTTTCCTCGTCGGAGGCTCCGCTATGGTCGAAGAACTCCAGCAGCTCAGTGAGCTTTGTAAAGGGCTCGGCGCGCCACGTTAGCCTGGGCTTGTTTTTCTCAAGCCAACTCCATGCCAGAGCGCATTTTGTGCGTTCGTCCTTGTCTTTGAACCAGCTGAAGATCCTGTCTGACCGCGCGTGCTCGGTCCAGGCGTCTGATAGGCGCTTCAATGCACTCTCTTTCTGGCCGAAATCTCTGTCCCAGAGATCGAACAGTGCAATCAGTTGCTCCCTGTCAGTGAGTGTGCGGAAGACACTGCTACGTATTCGCAGTCCTGTTTTATTCCCTGCTTGAGCGGCGAGCCATTTTGGTTGTCGTCCGCTTTTTTCGACCCAGCTGAATGCCTCCTCCGGTAGCAGCTCGCTATCCCGTGCTCGTACTAGGCCCCTCGTGACGCGAGGATTCCTTCTGAGTGCTCTAGCAATTTGGTTTCGCATGGTTTGGCTGTTGAGCTGGCACTCATCCATCTGAATGCTTTCCCTGCTTTCCAGGAAAAGCCATAGCCACGTTACCTCCCGTTCAGTCAGACCCCACCCGGGAAGCTCCTCAGAAAGCAAATCCATCTCATTTACAGCCATTTATCTATTCATTCCTAGCACATAAAAAGTACAAATTAAGTTAATCAGGAGATAGGTAATAGTCAATGAAATGAATCATGAAAGAACATCTGTAGATGATTTATAGATGTATGAAATCTTGTGTAACCCAGATTTTACATGGCTTCAACGTAGCTATAGGCATGTAAATGCCAGTAGCAGAACGGTAAGCATTGGCTGAAATTCATGCTTTTTTCGGCAGCTGCGCTTCGTCCGACAAGCATTCAGCTGCTGGTTGATTTTCAGTCAGCTGCTGCTAGCAATGACGTGGTGCTCAGTCAGTTTGTTCTTGCTGGTTAGGGAGGGGCACCCCGGAGGCTTCACGTGCCTTGAGGCTATGTGTGGCGCCCGAGCGGGACTTTCACTGTTCACAGGAGGGCGGGCAAGTGAGCTGCCCCTGTATTGCATTTGTCTGTTGCGGTTGGCTTAGCTTCGGATTCGTCGGCTGCCGCCTGTGCCAGGCCGCCATGATTACTTTCCCGCAATGGATGGCTGCCTCGGGCGTACTTGCCTACAGGGCTGGCTTTGGGTCGGTTCTTTTTTAAAACCCTTGCACATCCTCTGAGCCATAGAGGAGTGCCTGCTCATGCGTATAATGCGATTGAAAGAAGTAATCGATACGACTGGTCTTGCCAGGTCAACTATCTACAAATACATCGCGGACGGAATCTTCCCGAAACCGGTTAACTTAGCTCCTGCCGGCATGGATATGCCGAGTACCCGAGGCGTGGGGTGGATCCAGTCAGAGGTCGATGATTGGATCCTGGCAAGAATCGAGGAGCGGGATATGGCTGAGGGATCCGCCACACGTCCAAGCAACCATTTGAGCGTCGCCAAGTAAACTTTTCCGCCATGATCGGCTTCGCTGGTCATGGCGCTTATGCCGTTTCTGGTAGGGCTCTGCTCTCAGCTAACTCTCCCAAAGCTCAGTACGGAAAATCTCTCGACAGGCTTGGCAATGTTGCTCCCTATTTCCCGCCCAGGTCTGGAGGGACGGCTCTGGTCAGGGCTGCATCTATTGATATAGCTATTAACTACCAGCTCTTACTAATCGATAGCAACCATCACTACCCATCACTACTGACTACCACCAGAGGGAAAGAACACCAGTAAAAAGAAACACACCACGTGCCTGGTATGCACCAACAACCAATCAGGTACTCACCGATGAACAACCGTAAGCACAACACCCACCTCTCCCAGTCCGACATAGCCCTGCAGATCGAATCACTCGTTCAGGCTATCGAACACAGCGACACTCCTGCATTCCGGATCACGCACAAGCGCTCAGGCTATGAGCAGGTCGAGCAGACCAGACTCTCCCGGTACTTCACCAACGTCCAGCAGATGTACAACCTGTTCGATGATCGAGTGCCGTACGACTACAGCGAGCACCTGTTAGCGTTCCGGGAAGCCTGTGACGACATCGGTCTTCAGCGTTCACCCAATGGTCCTGTCTGCATGAGCGAGACGGGGACGTACTGGCTCAGTCATCACCAGAGCATGAACGTCCTGACCGCACGGATCCGTGAGTTGACCCGTCAGCGGTGGTATCAGCGCAAAGCTGGGGATCGAGCCTATGAGGCACGCAAGCAAGCGAAGGAGATCATCGCTTACAACGATGCAGTGATGAGCCTTTACTCACGCACTACGGTAATCCGGCTGGACTTGTACTACCGCCTTGAAGCTCAGGCCAGGCAGCGCGTCGAGCAGGTCTTTGATCACCTGGATGCTCTGATCCACAAACACAGCCATCACCGGACTTTCGAGCACCTGATTGGCTACACCTATTCAGTCGAGCAGGGGGATTGCAAGGAGGGGCGCGGGTACCACATCCATGCGGCCTACTACTTCAATGGCAACCAGGTATGCCGGGATGTCTGGAAGGCGATTGAGATCAGTGAGCTTTGGGAGGAGGTCACGCGTGGTCAGGGCTATGCCCATAGCTGCAACCACGACAAGGAACGGTATGGTGACAAGCTAGGCATTGGCCTGATCCAGCGGGAGGATCAGTCGAAGCGGCCCCATGTACACAAGGCAATGAAGTATCTGGTCAAGGACGGTCAGCACCTTCGCTTGAAGTCTGCAGGGGCACGCTGCTTGCGTAAGGGGGCTCTGGGGCGTGTTTGCCGCCGATAAGTAAGTGGGAAGGCTACGTGGCCTTTGCAACCATTAACTCAGACCAGCGAGTAGTGTAGGCGGGGGAGAGCAATTCTCTTCGCATGGCCCACTCGACTGGCTTGGCGATGCGTCCTGGTTGCAGAGTGCCACGCCCCCAGCGGTTGTTGATCGCGTCCAGGGTGCTCATCAGTCGTTCGGTTTTCACGGGCTGCTCGGAGGCGAACAGATCCGGTGTGTACTCATTCTTGCGGCATAGATCCAACAGCAGAACCTGAGCCTTGGCGTAGCTGAATCCCTCTCTGTAGACCTGCTGCAATCCCGCCTGGACGGCCTTGATGATCAGCCTGCTGTCATCGGTTGGATAGGGCAGTTGGCAGAGAACGCCGTTGGCATATTTAGCCTCGGTTGGGTTGAACATCCCGGTGCGCAGACTGACCCGCACCTGTCTGCAGAGTGACTCCTGCTTGCGCAGCTTTTCAGCAGCGCGCGAGGCATAGCTAGTGACGGCTTCCTGTATGGGGGCTAGCTCACGCAGACGCTTGCCGAATGAGCGACTGCTGCAGATCTCTTGCTTGGGTTCGATTTCGTTCTCGATCTCTAGGCACGCCACACCGCGCAGTTCGCGCACAGTTTTCTCGACCACGACATTGAATCGCTTGCGCAGAGTCCAGGCATCCATCTGTGCCAAGTCCCAAGCGGTTTTAATCTGCATACCTTCCAGGTGCGCACGCATGCGGGGGCCAACACCCCAGACTTCTTCAACGGGCATAGCCTTGAGCAACTTGTCGCGCCGAACCGGATCGCGGATGTCTACGACGCCACCAGTTTGCTTCTGCCAGCGCTTGGCGGCGTTATTGGCGAGCTTGGCCAGTGTCTTGGTGGTGGCGATGCCTATGCCGACCGGGATACCAGTCTTCTGCTTAATCTCTGCCTGCACCTGACGACCTATCGACTCCAGAGGTTCGGGCAGTCCGGTCATATCGGCAAAGGCTTCGTCGATGCTGTAGACCTCGATGCTTGGAAAACAGCCTTCGAGGATGGTCATCACACGCTCGCTCATGTCGCCATAGAGGGCGTAGTTGCTGCTGAAGGCGACGATCCCATGGCGCCTGAGGTCGCCCCTGATCTCGTGGAAGAGGGCGCCCATTTTCACGAACGGCTTAGCATCGGCCGAGCGTGCAATCACGCAGCCATCGTTGTTGCTGAGCACCACGATGGGCGTTCGCAACAGATCCGGACGAAACACACGCTCGCAACTGGCGTAGAAGCTGTTGCAGTCGACCAGTGCGTAAACCGGCTCAGCCATGGGTGAGGTGATTCCGCAGGCTGTGAGTGACGACGCCCCAGATCATCAGTTCATCGTTCTCCAGGATGTAGCGGGGAGAGTAGGCCGGGTTCTCAGAGCGCAGGATGAACTGCCCCTGTTCCTGTGCCAGGCGCTTTACCAGGACATCGCCGTTGAGGCAGGCCACTACTACGTGACCTGGTTTTGCAGGGATGGCACGGCTGACGATCAGATGGTCGCCGTCGAAGATGCCAGCCCCTGTCATGCTGTCACCGCTTACGGCGACCACATAGGTGTGCGTAGCTTGCAGATCCAGCAGAGCATCAAGCGATAGCTTGTGCTCCATGTGATCAAGTGCCGGGCTGGGAAAGCCAGCCGGAACGCGTGCATCAAAGAGGGGGAGGGCTGCGCTGCTGCTCTGCAGCGGGCCGAGGATAAGTGCGGTGCTCATAACGGGCTGTCCAGTAACTGTATTTATATACAGTAACCAGCGCTCAGCCATCCAGACAAGGTGCATTCGTCGCCGGTGTCTGGGGTATGCACGGATTGTTTACAGGCGAAAAGTAGACAGGTCGCCCAGTCGGACCATTCTCGCTAGGTTGGTGGAAACCGACCAGGAGGATCTCCTATGAACTTGCTACCCACCCTTAACGATCTTTTGCCACTGGCGCTTTTGCTGCCTGCACTGCTCGGGCTGGCCAAGCTGGCCTACGGTGGCACTACGGACTAAGAGATGACCTCGCCTGGCAGCATCGACTCAAAGCCAGACGTGCCTGTCGTTAGTCAGTGATACAGCCAGGGCTGTAGCTCTTCCAGGTTGGCGACCACGATCTGCTGAGCCGTGGCCTTGGCATGCACTTTGGTCGGATCGATCTGATAGCGCTGCAGCACGTACTGCACCAAAGCGCCTCGGGTCTCGAT
Organism: Pseudomonas sp. UBA6753; assembly: GCF_002453565.1. Classification (NCBI taxonomy): domain Bacteria; kingdom Pseudomonadati; phylum Pseudomonadota; class Gammaproteobacteria; order Pseudomonadales; family Pseudomonadaceae; genus Pseudomonas; species Pseudomonas sp. UBA6753. The sequence goes on from NZ_DKHD01000014.1 coordinate 128,022, forward strand.
CACCAGTTGCCCATCACACATGCCGTAGTCCGCTTCAATAATGGAACGCTGCTCGGGCTTGAGGCGTGAGTCCGACTCAATCACTACCGTTAGCTGGGTGTTCCAGCCATCGTCGAGTTCGCGAGTGTGCTCCGAGGGGGCATCCATCAGATCGGGCTCACCACGAAAGCGGCTCAGCACGAAGTCGCGGTAGTCGCGGTTTTTCTCGCAATAGGCCCGCACATGCCAGCGCATGCCTGTGTAGATCAGGGTATGCGGTGCGATCAGGCGGGTTTCGCCGTCCGGCGTAGTGAAGGATACATACTCGCACTCCAGTCGAAGCCCCTCGCGGCAGGCCTTGAGCAGCGGGCGCAGCACCTCTGGGCGCACAGAGCGATCCGGAACGTCGAGTACTTCAGTGTGCGCATAGGCCAGTGCCAGTCCCTCGATGTGTGGGGCACGGTCGTGATTTTGGTTGAGCAGGTGCAGGTAGGCGCTGGCGCTGTCATCGATAAACAGCGGTTTGAAGTGGCGGCTCGGCACATACCCCTTCAAATGCTTGTCGTATTCCAGGTTTTTCGGCGCGTAGTCGGTGATGTAGGAGTTGATGTCTTTTGACGCCTGCTGGCGGCTTATGCCAAAACTCTGCATCAGGTGGTTTGTTGTCAGGCGTCCCTCCCACCAGACCACAGTCTCGATCAGACGGTAGCGCAGCGCCAGGTCCCAGCGCACGGACTCGATTTCCTGTTTGCGTTTCATCCCTGCCTCACTTGCTCGAAAACTTTACCTGTACGAACGCACACTCTAGATGCGTCAAGCCACGCTACATATCTTGATCCTGACAAACAAGCCAGCCAATCCAGGCTGGCTCAGGAAGTGCAATCAAGGAGTAGTGAAATGGCATTGATCAACTGCAGCGAGTGCGATCGCATGGCCAGCGACCAGGCGGCTGCCTGCCCGCATTGTGGTGCGCCTATCGCCAAGCAGGCAGCCACCGTTCAAATGCAGCCAGCCCCCGCAATTAGCCGCAGTGTTGGCTTCTGGCTGGGCGTGGGGATCTTTCTGTTTCCGGTCGTTTTTGTTTGGTTCTTGCTGCGCCAAGGGCACAGCACCACCAGTCGGCTAATCGGCTTTGCATGGTTGGCGGTTATGTTGGTTGCAATGGCCTCGGGGGATCGTCCGTCCGACAAGGCCGCTACGGCAACAACCCAGAGTCAGCCTGCAAAGGTGGCAGCCCCGGTTACGCCGTTGTTTGAAGTGAGCGCTCAGCAACTGGCCCAGGCCTATGACCGCAATACGGTCGCGGCGGACCAGCAGTTCAAAGGCAAGACCTTCAAGGTCACTGGCGTGGTGGATTCCATCAATACCGATCTGTTCGGTAGCCCTTACGTCACCCTACGTGGCGGGGTAAACCAGTTCATGGAGCCGCAATTCCAGCTCGATGACGCCCATGCCAACTACGCCGCAGGCCTGCAGAGCGGTATGCGCATTAGTCTGATCTGCACCGGGCGCGGCGATGTGGCCAAGACCCCCATGTCCAAAGACTGCGCTCCCGCCAACTGAGTCAGCGTGATTTCACTGGGCAGATAAATCCGCCTTAATCCTGCTCAATCAGCTAAGATCTGTGCTTCCTATTCGATATGGATCTGGAAATGACCGATCGGTGGTTGAGCGTAGAGGAAATTGGCGAACACTTGGGCGTGAGTAAGGACACTGTCTATGCATGGATCGCAAAGCGGCACATGCCCGCGCACAAGGTCGGGCGGCTCTGGAAGTTCCAGAAGGCTGAGGTGGACGCGTGGGTTAAAGCTGGCGGTGCCAGTGATGATGCCGCCTCGGAGTCGGCGCATGGCTGATCCATACCGCTTGTCATTCACCACAGGTGGGCTCTTCATTCAGGAGTCACCGCCTGTGGCTGAGCTTTTCCTCATGAAGCATGACTGGCAAGAGGCTCGTGATCAGGTTCGTGAGATGAACCTGTTGCAGGTGCGTACTGCAGCAGCTGCCACGCGTATTAGTAAAGAGATTGTCGCCCGATTGGAGTACCTGGATGTAGGTGAGCTTGAGGCCTTGGTTGAGGGGAAAAGGAAGGACCAGGGATACCTTCTCTGGGCTGCCTGTTCCCGGCGCTACACCTTTATCCGCGAGTTCGCGATGGAGGTGCTTCGTGAGCATCTACTGATGAGGCGGCGCGTCCTGTCCTCGATCGACTTCGACGCATTCTGGAGCAGGAAAGCTCTGTGGCACGTTGAGCTAGATCAGATCGCTGAGTCGACGCAAAAAAAGCTCAAACAAAATCTATTTCGAATGATGCGAGAAGCGGATCTGATTGGTGATTCGCTACAAATTCAGCCGGCCCTATTGTCGCCGGCGTTGGCCCAGCTGTTGGCCAAAAGGGGTAAGGAAGAGTTGCTTATCTACCCCGTAACTGATCAGGAGATTAAGCGTTGGCTTCAATGAACCGGAAAATCAGCGAGCAGCCAATGGCCGTTCGCTTCGATCATTTGCTAGGCGTAATCAGTGGTCAGCGTTTCCTTGAAATGAGGGGATTGAACAACGATCTGCCCTTTTACATCTGCGAGTTCAAGGCTGCTGAAGCGGTGGAGATGGAGCGTGTACGCCGGCAGCTGGTAACGCGGCTGGCGAACATGAGCATTCCCTGTCTTCAGGGAAGAGGCATCCAGGTTCTGGAAATCAACCTGTATGACTTGTCCATTGAGCTGCTCAAGGCCCGAGAGGGCAGTAGTGAGCAGGGCTGCCTCTGGGATGACCTACTCGCCATTGAGCCTGAGGTAGAGAAAGAACAGCTGTTGGAGACTCTGCAGAACGTCTTGGGCATCGAGGAGTATCTGATCCCCGCTATCGGCGAGCGACTGGAAGTTGCTGAGTACGACGTTTTATTCCTCTCCGGCATCGGTGAGGTGTTCCCCTACATCCGTTCACACAACGTGCTGAACAACCTGCAAAGCACGGCCAAGTCCAAGCCCACTGTTATGTTCTTTCCCGGCGAGTACCGGTACTCGCTGGAGCAGGGGGCTTCTCTGGAGCTGTTTGGCTTGCTGCATGACGACAAGTACTACCGCGCATTCAACATTTTTGAGACTCAGGCCTGAGGAAGCAGTAGATGGAACTCAACGGCATTTTCCTGAACCCCGTCAGCCGTCCTATTGAAGGGGTGATCAAAGCTGATGATGAAGCCAGCCTTTACAACGAGCTGAGCGAGTATGTGCTGACTGACGAGGTCGCCAAGCGCCTGGAGCACTTCCTTGATGCTTACACTGACTATCATGGCGCCAATGGCGTGTGGGTGTCTGGCTTCTTCGGGTCGGGTAAATCTCACTTGTTGAAGATGCTGGCGCTTCTGTTGGAAAACCGCCGCGTCGATGGCTCCTCTGCCCTGGATATCTTCCTTCCCAAGATCCACGAGGATGATGCACTGCTGCGCAGCAAGCTCAAGCAGGCTGTCGCCATCCCCTCGAAGAGCATCCTGTTCAACATCGACCAGAAGGCCGACATCATCAGCAAGACGCAGATCGACGCCTTGCTGTCGGTCTTCGTCAAGGTCTTCAATGAGATGTGCGGCTACTTCGGCAAGCAGGGCTACATTGCCCAGTTCGAACGTGATCTCGACAGCCGCGAGCAGTTCGATGCTTTCAAGGAGGCCTACCAATCCATCGCCAAAAAGCCTTGGGAGCGTGGTCGCGAGCAGGCCCTGCTGGAGTCCGGCAACATTGCCAAGGCCTATGCGCAGATCACCGGTGAAGATCCGACTCTGGCCAAGGGAATCCTCGACAAGTACCGCACCCAGTACAGCGTCTCCATCGAGGACTTCGGCAATCAGGTCAAAGCCTGGCTAGACAAGCAGCCAGCCAATTTCCGCCTGAATTTCTTCGTCGATGAGGTAGGCCAATACATCGCCGAAAATACCAAGCTGATGACTAATTTGCAGACAGTCGCCGAAAGCCTGGCGACTAAGTGTCAGGGGAGGGCTTGGATCATCGTTACCGCCCAAGAGGATATGAACTCCGTGCTCGGGGACATGAGCAAGCAGCAGAGTAATGACTTCACCAAGATCCAGGCTCGCTTTGCTAACCGTCTCAAGCTCACCAGCGCTGACGTGGCTGAGGTGATCCAGAAGCGTCTGCTGACCAAGAATGATAGCGGTGCAGATCTGCTGAAAACTGTTTACGACCAGCAGTTCAATAACTTCAAGACCCTGTTCGAGTTCGCCGATGGCGGCCAGCATTACCAGAACTTCCGAGATCTGGAGCATTTCACCTACTGCTATCCGTTTGTGCCGTATCAGTTCCCGCTGTTCCAGTCGGCCATCCGTGGCATTTCTTTGCACAATGGCTTTGAAGGTAAGGCCAATTCGGTAGGTGAGCGCTCCATGCTCGGCGTGTTCCGAGAGGTGGCCATCGCCATTGAGAACGAACCAGTTGGCCAGCTCGCCACCTTCGACCGAATGTTTGAAGGCATTCGTGGCGCGCTGAAAAGCGCAATCCAGAGCGCGATCAACAACGCCGAGCGTCACTTGGGGGACGAATATGCCATCCGTGTATTGAAGGCTCTGTTCCTGGTCAAGTACGTCAAGGAGTTCAAGGCCACCCTGCGCAACCTCAGTGTGTTGATGCTGGAGCGTTTCGGCGAGGACGTGCCCGCCCAACGCAAGAAGCTGGAAGCCGCACTCAACCTGCTTGAGCAGCAGACCTACATCCAGCGCAACGGCGATCTCTACGAGTACCTCACTGACGAAGAGAAGGACATCGAGGAAGAGATCAAAAACACCGAGGTGGAGTCTGCGGACATCCTCAAGGAGTTGGAAGTCCTACTTTTTGATGGGGTAATCAAGCAGCGCAAGATCCGCTACGAGAACGGACAGGATTACTCCTATACCCGCAAGATGGATGATCGGGTGCTCAGCCGGGAGCATGAACTCACCATTCATGTCGTAACGCCGCTCAGCGACAACTTCGATAATCTCACCGTGCAGCGTATGCAAAGCATGGGGCGTGACGAGCTGCGTGTCGTGCTACCTGCCGATGCGCGTTTCATGCAAGACCTGACTATGTACAAGCGCACTGAGACGTACATTCGTCAGAACAGCAGCACTCAACAGGAGGCGGTGAAGCGAATCCTCGACTCCAAGAGTTTCCAGAACACCGAGCGACTTGCGGATATCCAGGAGCGTGCCAAGCAGCTGTTGGCAGGTGCCCAGCTGATCATCAATGCTGCCGATATCGAAGCCCCCAGTACTGATGGTCAGACACGAATTCTGAAAGGTTTCTACCAGCTCATCGAGACCACCTATCCGAACCTGCGCATGTTGCGGGATGTGCCGTTCAGCGAGGCTGATATTGGCAAGTACTTGCGCCAGGGGCAGGATGGACTGCTTGGCAATGATGCTACCAGCCTGAGTGAGCCCGAGCAGGAGCTGTTGGCTTTTATCCAGACCAATGCTCGCAGTGGCGTTCGCACCACGGTCAAGAGCTTGCTCGAGCGCTTCGAACGCAAGAGCTACGGTTGGTACTACGCTGCAATTCTCTGCAACCTCGCCCTGCTTTGCGCGCGAGGCAAGGTAGAGGTGCGTCAGGACAGCAATCCCCTGGAAGGGGATCTGCTGGAGCGCAGCCTGCGCAATACCAATGCCCACGCTACCCTGGTGTTGGAGCCGCAGATCGAGTTCAGCGCGTCCCAGGTACGTGCATTAAAGGATTTCTTTGCGGATTTCATCGGCGAGCCGGCCAGCAGCAATGAAGCCCGCGCTCTGGCGCGTGAAACCATAGATGCCATCAAGGAGCTGGAGATCGATCTGGCTGAGTTGCACGGTCAGAAGGTGCAGTATCCCTTCCTCAGTGCCTTGGACGGTGTGCTGGCGACTCTCAAGGAAATAGCTGCCAAGAATCCAGCTTGGTTCCTGACGGATCTGTCCCGCGCAGAAGATGCGCTGCTAGAAGCCAAAGAGCAGATCATCGACCCTGTGCAGCGCTTTATGAAAAGCCCGCAGAAAGAGATCTACGATCAGGCTCGTCTGCTGGTGCAAGAGCAGCAAGAGAATTTTGCCTATGTCGGCTCGGCGGAAGTTGACGCCATTCGAGCCGTGCTTGCAGATGCAAAGCCCTGGCAAGGCAATCGTCTTCAACAAGCACGGCAGCAGTTGGAGGCGCTTCAGCTTGCCATTGCCAACCAGCTAGCCAGCGAGCAAAAAACCAGTGAGCAGTTGCTCGACGATCTGGAGCAGCGCCTGCAGGGCGCTGAGGGTTACGCTGCTCTCGACGCGGCGCAGAAACAGCAGCTCTCAGCCCCCTTCGCACAGGCTAAGCAGCAACTGAAAGGGCAGAAGCTCATTGCAGTCATTCGTGACCAGCGCAATCGTTTCGAGGACGAGCAATACCCTCAGCTGTTACTCAAGCTTGATCAGCTGGCTCGTCCGGAGCCGGCCCCTTCTGAGCCGCCTGTGCCATCTAACCGACCCGAGAGCACTAAGGCGCTGGGCACTGACACGCCTGAACAACCGACGCTGAAAGTGGCGGAGCCTCGCATCGTGCCGGCCCGTCATATCAAAGTTGGCTACTCGAAGCCCTGGTTGACCAGTGAAGCGGAGCTGGACGATTACCTGCAGAAGCAGCGTGAAGCCTGGCTGAAAGAAATCCAGGCCGGCAACCGTGTGCAGATCTGACACTGAATAAATACAACTGGCCCGCCCGATGCGAGGCCAAGTCTAGGGCCGTTCGGTTGAATGGCTGAGTGGGGGATTGATGGATACCAGCAAACTCAAGAAATTTGCTCAATACGCACGTCGCACCTTGCTTGATCAGGTGAGTGGCAAGTTGGATGTGGTACTGGCACCGCAAAGTGCTGCACGTCGTGAGCGGGCCCAGGTAGTGGCTGAGTTGGAAAAACTGATCAGCAACTCCAGTCGCGATAATGTGACAGAGCGTGTTGCCTACACCTGGTTTAACCGCTTCTGTGCCCTGCGCTTCATGGACGTAAATCGCTACACCCGCATCGGCGTAGTGTCTCCAGCTGAGGGGCAGTTTCAACCTGAGATCCTGGCTGAAGCCAAGATGGGGCATATCGACGAAGAGATGGTCCCGAGCCAGATTCGTCAGAAGGTCCTGGATCTTCTGGCGGGTCGTGCACCAAGTACTGACTCACAGGGCGAAGCCTACCGTCTGCTGGTCGTTGCCGCGTGCAACGCTTGGAACCAGTCGATGGATTTTCTGTTCGAGCGCATCGACGACTACACCGAATTGCTGATGCCCGATGATTTGCTTTCGGGCAACTCTATCCTGGCCTACACGCGCGAAGCCATGACGCCTGACGCCTGCAAAGATGTTGAGGTGATCGGCTGGCTGTACCAGTTCTACATCTCCGAGAAGAAGGACGCGGTGTTCGAAGGGTTGAAGAAGAACCAAAAGATCACCCCGGAGAACATCCCGGCTGCTACTCAGCTGTTCACCCCGCACTGGATTGTGCGCTATCTGGTGGACAACTCGCTGGGCCGACTCTGGTTGCTCAACCGGCCCAACTCACGGCTAGAAGAGCAAATGGAGTACTACATCCCGCCAGAGAAGCCAGAGAGTGATTTCCTCAAGATCACCGGACCAGAGGACATAAAAGTCTGCGATCCGGCGTGCGGCTCCGGTCACATGCTCACCTACGCCTTCGACCTGCTGTATGCGATGTACGAAGAAGAGGGTTATGACCCGGCCGAGATCCCGGAAAAGATCCTCACTCACAACCTCTTCGGCATCGAGCTGGATGAGCGCGCCGGTGAGTTGGCCGCTTTCGCGCTCACCATGAAGGCCCGTGGCCGCCAGCGCCGCTTCTTCAATAAAGGCGTCAAGCCGAACATCTGCGTGCTGGAAAAGGTGAGCTTCAGCAGCGAAGAGCTGGACGAGTATATGAGCTTTGTCGGCCGTGACTTGTTCACCTACGGCCTTCGCGAAACGCTGGAGCAGTTCAGTGAAGCCGACAACTTCGGCTCGCTGATCGTGCCGAAGGTTGCCAACGTGACCGATGTGCTGGCCACGCTGGAAAGTAAGGACATGAGCAGCAACCTGTTCCTGGCCGAGACGCACAAGAAAGTCCTGACTGTTCTGCGCATGGCTGATGCCTTGAGTCCGCGCTATGCAGTGGTCGTAGCCAACCCGCCTTACATGGGCGGTAAGGGCATGAACCCTCGCTTGAGCACTTGGGCCAAGGAGAACTTCCCGAGCAGCAAATCCGACCTGTTTGCGATGTTCATCGAACGCAACTTGGATCTGACGGTGAAGGGAGGAGCTGTTGCCATGATCACCATGCAGAGCTGGATGTTCCTTTCCTCCTTCGAGTCTCTGCGTAGCCGCATCCTGAATCAGCACACCATCCTATCCATGGCGCACTTGGGTGCACGGGCCTTCGACAGTATTGGCGGTGAAGTTGTTTCGACCACTGCCTTTGTGCTGGAAAACGCCCACAAGCCCGATTACCGGGGCGCTTACATGCGCCTGGTGGATGGCAGTTCGGAAGCGGAAAAGATGGAAATGATGGCCAAAGCCATCATTCAAGGCAGGGTTGCATGATCACCAACCTGCAGCTCAAGAACTTCATTGCCTTCACCGATCTGGCCATCGACTTCACGCCGGGCGGCATTTCGTTGATCACTGGCATTGAATACCTGCACGTCAGTAAAGGGCGCGTGCGCAACCAGGTTTGGGCTGCGCTGTCGCACGATGGCCTGGGCTTCCCTTCGTTGATGATCTATCGGCAGGACAAACAGCGCCCAGCTTTGCATGAGGAACGTGAACTGCAGCGCCTGGCTGGCTTGGAGTTGAAACCTGACAAGGCGTGGCGAACACCGCCCATCCTGCAGCATGGTGACTTGCGGTTTGCCCTGCTGATCTGCAGCGAACTGACCAACATCAGCTATCGTGCCGCCCTGCGCGGCAAGGTGGACGCGTTGTTTGTGCCTGAGTGGAACCAGGACACCGAGACCTTCAACGCCCTGGTGGAGTCTGCCGCGCTGGATATGCACGCCTACATCATCCAGTGCAATGACCGCCAATATGGAGACAGCCGCATTCGCGCACCAGCAAAAGACAGCTGGGATCGTGACGTACTGAGAGTTAAGGGCGGTGTGACCGACTATTGCGTGATCGGCGAGATTGACGTGCGGGCGCTGCGCCAGTTCCAGAGCAGCTATCGCTCGCCGGCCAAACCGTTCAAACCGGTGCCGGATGGATTTGAAATTGATTTTGGCCGCAAGGTATTGCCGGCGGGAGAAAAAGAATGAGCAAGAGCAACAGTCATGAGCATGAACGGGCGAAATATTTTTTTCGCGCGTCGGCTGCGGATTTCAGAAAAATCCCAGGAGAGCCAATCGTCTATTGGGTTAGCAATGCCTTCCTGAACATATTCGAGACTAGCGAAAACTTAGGCAACAAAACAAAAGCGCGGCAAGGCTTGGCTACTGGAGATAATTCGATATTTGCAAGGCTTTGGTACGAAGTTTCGGCGAGCAGCTTTTCTATGCAAGCAAAGAGTTGTGCTGAAACCACAAAACTAAAAGAGAAGTGGTTCCCATATAACAAGGGTGGAGAGTTTCGTCGGTGGTACGGAAACCTTCAGTGGCTTGTAAATTGGAAAAATGATGGAGAGGAGATCAGGAATTTCAAAGATGAAAAAGGGAAGCTTCGCTCACGCCCGCAAAATACGGATTGTTACTTTCAGGAAGGTATTACTTGGTCGGACGTAACCAGTGGGCACCTATCAGTGAGAGCGTTACCTCCAGGGTGTGTTTACGATATATCCGGCCATAGTGCTTTTCCGCAGGCTGGCGTGGAGAAGTATTCAATTTTGGCCTATTTGAATACTAAGTTTTCCAAGCTTACGGCCAAAATGCTAAACCCCACTCTGCATTTTCAGATTGGGGATTACCAGTCTTTCCCATATCCTGATAAGTTTATCCGCTCGGATGTTGAGGGTATTTCTAAGAAGTGCGTTGCTATTGCTCAGGACGACTGGAATTCATACGAAGCATCCTGGGGCTTTGGAAACCTCCCTCTGCTGCACACCATCCATCGCGAGCCCACACTTAAGGCCTGCTACCAAAAGCTACGCACACATTGGCGCGAGATGACGCTAGAAATGCAGCGCCTAGAGGAAGAGAACAATCGTATCTTTATTGACGCTTACGGCCTACAGGACGAACTGACGCCCGATGTACCGCTGAACGAGATCACGCTCACCTGCAACCCGCACTACCGCTACGGCGGGGACAAAAGCGAGGAGGAGCTGGAAGCTCTGCTGCTGGCCGACACCATGCGCGAGCTGGTGAGCTACGCTGTGGGCTGCATGTTTGGTCGCTACAGTTTAGATAAGCCGGGACTGATCTTGGCTAACCAGGGCGAGACGCTGGCGGACTATCTGGCCCAGGTGCCGCAGCCTACGTTCCCGGCCGATGACGATAACGTGATCCCGCTGCTCGATGGTGACTGGTTCCCGGACGACATCACCCTGCGCTTCCGCCAGTTTCTGCGCGTGGCCTTTGGTGATGAGCATTACGAGGACAACCTGGCTTTTATCGAGCAAGCGCTCAACGTCAAGGGCAAGCGCAACTACAGCCTGCGCGACTACTTCTTGGGCGAGTTCTATAACGACCATGTGAAGCGCTACAAGAAGCGTCCCATCTACTGGCTGTTCAGCAGCCCCAAGGGCACCTTCAGCGCACTGGTCTATCTGCACCGCTATCGCCCTGACACAGTAAGCGTCGTGCTCAACTACCTGCGCGACTTTCGCAAGAAGCTCGCCTCGCGTCTGGATTATCTGCAGCAGGTAGCTATCAACCCATCTGCCAGCCAAAGCGAAAAGACCAAGGCCAGCAAGGAAGCCGATACCATCAAAAAACAGCTTATTGAGCTGGATGATTACGAGCGCGATACGCTTTACCCGCTGGCGACCGAACAGGTCGAGCTCGATCTGGACGATGGCGTTAAGGTCAACTACCTCAAGCTGGGCGCAGCCCTGAAGAAGATTCCGGGATTGGAAGCCAAGGAAGACTGATCTATGCCAGGTAGCTTCGAAAAGGCGATCACGATTCGCCAGGCCATACGCAACATCGATGACCGGACGTTTTTGTTGCCGGCAATCCAGCGCAATTTTGTCTGGTCGACGCAGCAGATCTGTACGCTCTTTGACTCACTGATGCGTGAGTACCCCATCAACACATTCATGATGTGGGATGTGACGAGCCCCGAGATCAAGAATAAATACCGCTTTTACAGCTTCTTGACTGACTACTGCCAGCGCTTCAAGGAGTCTAACGACTATGTCCCGACCCAGGGGGACTTCAAAGACTTCAAGGCGGTTATAGATGGGCAGCAGCGTCTGACCTCAATCTACATCGGCCTAAAAGGAACGTACGCCTATAAGCAGCCCCGAGTCTGGTGGCCCAATACGCGCAACGATCAGGTCCTTCCGCCGCGCCGGCTTTATCTCAATCTGAGCAAGGGTGTTGAAGGGGAAGACAATGAGTCGATGGCTCAGTACGACTTCCGGTTTCTGACCGAGAAGCAGGTAGCAACGTATAAGAGCGATAGCACCTCGTTTTGGTTTGAGGTGGGCAAGGTTTTGGAACTGCCCGATGTGCGATCTGATGATGAGATCCTGATGGAGGTTGTGCTGCCTTACCTGACGGAGCGCGGGCTGGCCAGCAACAGGTTTGCACTTAAGACGTTGAATCGTCTGTACCACCTCGTTCGCCGGGACGAGGTTATCCACTACTACAACGAGGAAAGTCAGGATATCGACCATGTCCTTGACGTGTTCATTCGTACCAACAGCGGTGGTACGCCGCTGGCGTTCTCCGACCTATTAATGTCCATCGCCATTGCTAACTGGCAGGGTGACGCACGCAAGGACATTGATGAGCTGATTGCGGAGGTAAGGCAGAGTTCAGAGATGCAGTTTTCGATTGGTCGAGACTGGGTTCTGAAGACCTGCCTGATGCTGATCGGTGCCGATGTGCGGTTTAAGGTCAAGAACTTCGACGCTGATCAGGTCAGTGTTATCCAGACGCAATGGTCGCAGATCCGATCCTGCATTGTCGCAACCTTCAAGCTGTTGCGTCTGTTCGGGCTAAATGATCATTCGCTGAGAGCAAAGAATGCTGTCATCCCGTTGGCTTTCTACCTGTACAGGCAGTCATTCCAGGACAAGCCGCTTTATCTAAGCATCAACAACATCAACCAGTTGCGCGATGAGCGCCTAGCACTGTCTCGCTGGCTGCACATGGTGCTGCTGCGCGGGGTGTTTGGCGGTCAAGCGGATGGTGTATTGACGAGAATGCAGCGGCTGATTAACAAGCACATCAACAAGAAGGCATTCCCTCTGGACGAGATCATTGAAGCCTTCACTGCGACCAACAAGGATCTGCGCTTTGACGAGGCGTACCTCAGAGGGTTGCTCGATATCCAGTATGGGGACTCGCGGTGTCGTTCGGTCTTGAGTTTGTTGTTCCCCGAAATCAATGAAAACCTGCAGTTGGACATCGATCACTTGCATCCGCAAAGTGCCTTCACCAAGGCAGAGCTCTCCAAGCAAGGCTTTCTTAAAAATGACTCCGAGCTGATGGCGTTCTACCAGAACCCAGTCAATTGGAATTCAATTGCCAATCTGCACCTGCTGAATGCTTCGCAGAACCGCTCGAAAAAGGATATGCCGCTGATCGAGTGGCTGGCCGAAAAAGGGTGCGGCATCAAACGAGCCGATTTGCTGCTAGACGAGAATGACAGCCTTCAGTTTGAGGACTTCCAGGCGTTCTGCAATGCACGGCGTGAGGCCCTTCTACAGCGCCTGCGTAGCAATGTGGTGGTCAGTGGACCACAGCCGCCAGCGTCTGAAGAAATATTGGATGAAGAGGAAGAAACCGAGGCTGTGGTATGAGCAACTCGAAGATTAACCAGGCTCTGACCAACCTGTTCGAGAAGCAGCGTATTGTCTTCTGGTACGACAACCGTCTGGAGTTCCGTGCAGATTTCGAATCCCTAGAGCTGCCGGGTGTCGAGAAAATCGAGCTGGCCAACAACGAGTTCGGTGTTAAGTACCGCATTCTGCGCGAGCAGCCCGAGCAGAAGTTTCTGCTGTATCGCGAGGGTGCAGAGCCAGCCTATCTGGATAACTGGTTGCTTGATGTACAACTGGCCAGCGGCAATACCTTCCGCACGGACCAGCTTGCTCTTTGGTTGGCCGAGCTAGAGTTAGGGCCAGACTGCTATCCGGTATTGGAAGAGCATGCTGCCTTCTTTGCTGCGGCCAAGCGGCGTGAGCAGTTGCATAAGCTGCTACAGCCGGGCGACTCGCACAGTATGCTGCGCTTCAAGATGCTTGCAGTTTGTGCTGGTGCAAAGGGTGAGCCGCGACTGGATGTGATTGTTGAGGAGTTGCTGGCTGAGCTCGCCAATGCGGAAGTCACACGCATCAAGCTTATTGAAACAAGTGGCCTGGATAGCTTCCTCTGGGAGCAGATGAAGCGCGCTTACGGCTATGTGTCGGACCAGCCGGGACTGCACGATTTCGTGATCGAGCTGTTCAAGGCCTGCTTCATGATGGGCACGGATCCTGAGTACAAGGCACGTTTGTACGGGGAGTCCTTAGTCTTTCTCCGGCGCTGGAAGGACAGTCGTTCGCATGAGAGCAGCTTCGAACTGCTCTCTGCGCAGTGTGCAGAGGTACTACAGATTGGTGACAAGCTGCATAAGCTTGATTATCGAGCCCTCCTTGATCTTGATTACTTTGAGCTGATCGACCGCAAGATCCTCAGTGAGCTGGTTCGCGCGATTGTTGCCCGAACGGCGACTGCTGCCGATGTCGAGCAGTCTGTGCGTCAACGGCGCCAGAGCCATTGGTTCAGCCATTTCGAGGATGTGTATCTGGCGCTGGATCATGCTGCGCAGTTCCTGCAGACGCTGGATGCTGCCAAGCTGGAAATGACCTCCTTGGCCGATGGCGTTGAGAAGTACGCGAAGAGCTGGTATCGGCTGGATCAGCTGTATCGCAAGTTCGTCTATCATGCGCGCAAGTCTGGCCAGGCCTCCTTGCTGGAGGAGCTCAGCGCCCAGATCGAAAACCAGTACACCAACAACTATCTGGCGCGCCTTAATGATCGTTGGCAGCAGTTTGTGGACTCTGCAACAAGCTGGACGGCAGCTCCGATCATGCTGCAGCGGAATTTCTTCAGCCGCTGCGTCAAGCCTTTCCTGGAGCGCAAGACCAAGGTCTGCGTACTGATCTCGGATGCTTTCCGTTATGAGGTAGGTGAAGAGCTGCAGAGCCTGATTCGCCGTGAAGACCGCTTTGAGGCCGAGCTGGAACCGGCGCTTTCCATGTTGCCGAGCTACACACAGCTGGGTATGGCCGCACTGCTACCTAACCAGGCACTGCAGCTGGCTGAAAACGATAGCGGCGATGCAATAGTGGATGGTCAGAGCGCCCAGGGCTCGACTAATCGCGGCAAGATCCTTGCTGCTGCGGTGCCGAGTTCTGCTGTTGTTTTGGCCAAGGACCTGCTGGCTATGAACCAGGCGGATTCGCGAGCGCTGCTGCGTGATAACGATGTGGTTTACGTCTACCACAACCTGATCGATAAGACTGGCGACACGCGAGATACCGAGGAACGGGTATTTGCTGCGGCAGAAGAGACATTGGCCGAGCTGGTCCGGCTAATAAAGAAACTGACCAATGCCAATGCCAGCAACCTGTTAGTCACCGCAGATCATGGCTTCATCTACCAGCACCGACCGCTGGAGGAGAGCGATTTTCTCAGCAACGTGCCGGAAGGCGACGAGGTACTCTATCGGGACCGGCGTTTCGTCCTGGGGCGCGGTCTGCGCAGCCAGGCAGGTTTCCGAACCTTCACCCCTGAACAGCTGGGACTTGAAGGATCGCTGGATGTGCAGATCCCTAAGTCGATCAATCGCTTGCGTCTCAAAGGTTCTGGCAGCCGGTTCGTACATGGCGGAGCCACGTTGCAAGAAGTGGTGATCCCGGTTGTGCGTATCAACAAAAAGCGCCAAAGCGATGTAGGCAGTGTCGACGTCGAGTTCATCGGTGGCGGGAGCAGAAGCATCACCACCGGCCAGTTGGCCGTTGTGCTGTATCAGTCCGAGGCGGTCACCGAGAAGAAACAAGCTCGCCGCTTGCGTGCAGGCCTGTATACCCTGGACGGGGAGCTGATCTCCGACTCGCATGAATTGACGTTCGATTTCGCGTCCGATAACCCGCGTGAGCGCGAGCTGTCGGTGCGCTTCATCCTCAGCAGAAAAGCCGATGAAGCAAACAACCAGCAGGTTGAGTTGCGACTCGAAGAGCAGGTTGAAGGCACCTCGCATTTCACCCAGTACAAGGCCACTCGGTATACGATTCGTCGTTCGTTCACCAGTGAATTCGATTTTTAAGCGGGAGCCCTCATGAGTCAGCTCGATGACAAGATCAACCAGCATTTCGCGGGCTTAGTCGTTCGCAAGGATCTGGTCAAAGCTGTTAAGGGCAACGCCATCGTGCCGTCCTACGTGCTGGAGTACCTGCTGGGCCAGTACTGCGCAACGAATGATGAGTCGACGATTCAAACCGGCATCGAGACGGTTAAAGAAATCCTGCGCAAGCACTATGTGCATCGCAACGAAGCGGGGTTGGTGCGTTCGATCATCAAGGAGAAGGGGCGCCACAAGGTCATTGACCGGGTCAGCGTTTCTCTCAACGACAAGGATGATGTGTACGAGGCTGAGTTCGCTAACCTCGGGATAAAAAAAGTGCTGATCGACTCTAGCACGGTGAAGGCACATCAGAAGCTGTTGGTTGGGGGCGTGTGGTGCATCGCTGATCTGGAGTACGACTACACCGAGGACAAATCCGCCTCTCCCTGGGTGCTGGCCTCGCTCAAGCCTATCCAGATCTCCCGTTTTGATTTCGACGGTTATCTGGAGTCCCGCAAGCAGTTCACCACAGATGAGTGGATTGATCTGCTTATCCAGAGCATCGGCTTCAATCCGCAGATGTTCGGCAAGCGCAACAAGCTCTTGCAGCTGATCCGTCTGATTCCATTCTGCGAGCGGAACTACAATCTGATCGAGCTAGGGCCGAAGGGCACCGGCAAGTCGCACGTCTACTCCGAGTTTTCGCCCCACGGCATCCTGATTTCCGGCGGAGAGGTGACGGTGCCCAAGCTGTTTGTCCACAACGGTACGGGCAAGCTCGGCCTGGTTGGCTACTGGGACGTGGTGGCCTTCGACGAGTTCGCCGGCAAGCAGAAGCGGGTGGACAAGGCGCTGGTCGACATCATGAAGAACTACATGGCCAACAAGTCGTTTTCGCGGGGTGTGGAAACCCTTGGGGCCGAGGCCAGCATGGTGTTCGTGGGCAACACCGATCACACCGTTCCGTACATGCTTAAGCACAGCGACCTATTCGATCCGCTGCCGGAGAAATTTCACGACTCGGCCTTCCTCGATCGCCTGCACAGCTACATACCGGGCTGGGAGGTGGACGTCATCCGTGGGGAGATGTTCTCCAGCGGCTACGGCTTTGTCGTCGATTATCTGGCCGAGATCCTCCGTTCACTGCGCAGCCATGACTTCTCGGATCGCTACAAAGGTCTGTACACGTTGTCGGATGAAATCTCCACGCGTGATCGTGACGGTATCAACAAGACTTTCTCTGGGCTGATGAAGATCCTCTTCCCTCATGGCGAGGCGACTGAGTCGGAGGTCGAGGATGTGCTGCGCTGTGCTATCGAAGGGCGTAAGCGGGTCAAGGATCAGCTGCTGCGCATAGACACCACTTACCCAGCTGTGCGTTTTGCCTATCAAGGAAAAGATGGCGTAGAGAGGCTGGTCAGCACTCTGGAGGAAGGGGAGTACCCGAACCAGTACCACCGGCGAGTGGCGAGTGAGGTTTCGGAGTCTGATCTGTTCGATACGGCTAATGTCGCTCCTCGCGAGCCGGTTAGCGATGCGGCCAGTCCTCACCCCATTCAACAGCCTGCTGGCTCGGTTAGTAAAGAGCCAGAGCTGAAACCTCAGCACCTGGTTATTCAGGAGAACCAGCGCGGTGTCACCTTCGATAGGCTGTTTGGGCCCTATCTGAAAGGGGCTAAGCGGATCATCGTTATTGATCCGTACCTGCGGATGTTCCATCAACTGCGCAACCTGATGGAGCTGATGGAGACGATCAGCAAGCAGTTGGTTTCAGGTGAGGAAGTAGCTGTACATGTGGTCACCGTGGAGGATGAGTTCAATGGTGATCGCCAGACCGAAAGCCTGCAGAAAATTGCTGACGCATGTGCAGGGGTGGGTATCAAGTTCACTTGGGCGTATGACACGACAGGGACTAAGCATGATCGTGACATCACCACTGATACGGGCTGGAAAATCGTGCTTGGACGTGGGCTGGACATCTTCCAGCGCTTCGAACTGAACGACGCGTTTAGCTTTGCGAACCGGTTGCAGCAACACCGGCAATGCAAGGAGTTCAGTGCAACGTTCGTTAAGGTTGAGGATGCCAGCGAGTGAGTGATCTTGCTCCTGGCAACCAGGCAGAGCAAAAAAGAAAGCAGACAGTGGCATGGTTACAGCCTCTCAGCTGTAACCACGCTTTCTGACCAACTAGCGTTCAGACTTCGGAAGCCGATTGAAGATCCAGCACGCCAGCACCACAGCCACGAGCAGTGGCGGAAAGCGCACCATCAGAATCACCAGTAGCAATATCGCCAGGCAGCCAGCCAGTATCCCGGCAAACATGAACGCGGCTGCGAACGTGCGTAGCAGTAGCTTCATATCGCCTCCTTACAGGTAGCCCAGTTCAGCCAGTGACACGCAGCCTTCGTTCCCCACCACGATGTGATCGAGCGTGCGCACACCGACGAGATTCAGCGCGTCCTGCAGTTTCGTGGTGAGGTTGCGATCCGCCATGCTAGGCTCAGGGTCACCCGAAGGGTGGTTGTGCACCAGGATCAGGGCAGCGGCGTTGTGCTCCAGGGCGAGCTTCGCGACCTCCCTGGGATACACGCTGGCGCCATCGAGAGTCCCCCTGAACAGCTCCTCAAATGCGATCACCCGGTGCCGGCTGTCGAGCATGAGCAGTGCGAACACCTCGTGCTCATAATCAGCCAGCAGCGCCTGCAGGTGACTGAACACCTCCTTAGGCGACGTCAGGGCACGTCCCTTGCGTAGACGCAGACTGGCCAGTTGTTTGGCCATCAGCAAGATGTCGTTTTCCGTCACCGGCGACTCGACCAGGTAGGTGCCTGTCGTGTCACTGGCTTTCAGCTTGTGCAGGCGCATGGCGGCCTCCTTGGTTTTGGTCTGTGAGTGGGGTTTGACGTGCAGCCTGTGCATCGAGCTTTTCAGCCAGGCTAGGTTTGGTGGGATTGACTGGAGAGGTCGTTGCTGCAGCTGGTGCTTCACTCTCGGGGTAGAACTCTTCCACGATGGCGCTGGCATCCTCCTCGCTGTCTTCGAACGCACCGTTGCCAAAGCCGCGTCGTGCTGCCTCATCCAAAGCGGCCTGATCGAAGCCCGCAGCCTGCCGCCGCGAATCGAGCTCACTGGCGGTCACCAGTGCCTCGGCCATTTCCATGCCTCCGCGTACCGTCAGATCGGCGTAGAAAATTGGAGTGCCATGACTCTGGCGAGTCGACTTACCACGCAGACGCAACTCCAGCGGCAGACAGGCCAGGCGGTTGCCCGAGATGGCCTGGAAATAATGCAGACGAGCAGCAAGGGTGCGGATGCTGTTGAAGCCAGTGGTGCGAAACACGAAGCTGCCCAGCGGATCCTCATCGCCAATGACCACGTTCAGTCGGCCGTAGGGCTTGCAGGCACCGCCTTTCGCCAGTGGGCAGGCATCCGGTGAAGGACAAGGCAACGACTGCATGCCGTCCTGGGTAACCCGCTTGCAGGTCTCGCCATTGCCAACGCAAACCGGTCGGCCCGATTGCCGGTCGAACAGCGTGTAGTCGGCCCGGAAGTTCAGCTCCGGTTCGTTGAACAGCAGGCGTACCGGAATGCTGCGTAGCTTGTCGTCCTTGCCCTGTCGTAGCTCGTCATTCAGCGGGTGCAGTAGCCAGCCGTCCTTACCCTGCACCTGGGACGTGATGGTGAATTGGTCATCCTTCTCCGGCAGTCGTTTGCCATTCTTCTCGATGACTTTGCCGATGGAAATCCGCCCGAGTACCGGCGGGGTTATAGCCAGACCTTTGAGCATGGTGAGTCTCCTGGAAATGAAAAAAGGCCAGCCACGCAGCGCGAACTGCATGGACTGGCCAAGGGGGAGGGAAGGGTTGGGGAAGTTGGGTTTCAGCCGACCAGGAAGCGCCGTGCTCCCGGTTTCAGTAGTGGGTACTTGGCCTGCAGGTAGGGCTTGTCCTTGAGCAGTTGAGCGACATCGAGGCCGATGCTGTCCTTGGCTTTGCGCCAACTGACGTAGCCATTGGAAAACTCCGCCCGACTGGCGTCGCCCATGGCTTGCTGCAGCATCTGCTTGAGCTCAGCCTCGCGCTTTTCTTTGTCGGCAATCGACTGACGCACGGCTTTCAGCTCGATGTAAGCCGCTGACAGACCAGCATGCTGGCTGAGATCGATGACCTGGCCGTTGTCCTCCGGGTAGAGGCAGCGCAGGGCTGATTCAGCGGAGGCGGTGCCATCGGCCGGCGGTGGGGTGTCGGTTTCCACGTAGTGCCAGAACTTTCGCTCCAGCTCGATCAGCCGAGCGATCATCTGCTCATCTCGCTCGATGCGGTGGATCTCCAGCATCTGGCCACCCAGCAGTACCGCCACATCCGCCGCCTGCTTGCCGGTGACGGCGAGCTGGTGCATCACCTGCAGCTGCACATACTCCGGCACGCCCTCCTTCCAGAGGCGTGCCCCGTTTATGCCGGCTGTTTTGCATTCGAGGATCTGCACGTCGTCCGCCCCGATCACCTCGCGGTCGATGTTGGCCAGCATCCAGGGCAGCTCCGGATCCGGATGTTGGAGCACGGCATTGATGCGCCGTACCTTGTTTTTCGTGCGCTTGCTGTAATGCCAGGCCACGATGGGCTCCAGCACGTTGCCCCAGTACATCGGGCTTTCCTCATCCTGAGGATCAGCCTTGGGCATGCCAGCATCGCGCCCGGTCTTTTCCAGCCACAGCTCCAGCTGCGACTTATAGGGGTTCAGACCGACCGCCGCCGCAGCGTCCGAACTGCCGATGCCTTGCTTGCGGATCTGCAGCCAGTCCTCGCGGGGTAGCTCCTTGGTGCTAACCAGGCGCAGAGCGGGACGGATTTTGCTGGTGCTGCGATTCAATGAAGTGGCTTTCATAGTGTTCACCTTGCAGAAATAGAAACGCCCGACCTGCAACGAAGCGGGTCGGGCGTTATGGGGTGGGATTGGTAAAAGGTCAGGCGACCAATTGCAGGGCAGTATCCAAGGCGCGTTGCTTGATTTGGGCACCCTGGCCGAACCAGGCGGAGTCGAGGCGGTATTCGGTGCTGCGTGCCCGCCGCTCGTGATCGACGTACTCGGTTACGGCATTGAGCAGACCCCAGGCCGTGCCGCGTGCGGAGTCCAGCTGGCTGCCACGACCACGGCCTTCGTACAGCTCCTGCACTTTGCGCAGCGCGCGCTCGTTGGGTAGCTGTTCCGGCAGGGCGCCGGTCGGGCTGGTTTCGCACATCACGTTCATGAAGAAGCCCAGCGCCTCATGCCACTGCACCTTGCGTTCAGCCAGGTGGCGCATGCGGTACATGAAGTCATCCCATTGCGAGACGGCGATGCCGAGCTGCTTCTTCACCAGATCGCTGTCGAAGCGGGTGCTGTGCGGCACCTTGATCGCACGGCTGGTGCTGTCCAGGGCGATGGTCAGCGTGTTGTTGCAGACTACGCGGATGGTGGTGGGTGTTGCGGTGGTGGCCAGAGTGCCGTCACAGGAAGTGGCCAACAGCAGATAGCCATTCACCTGGTCGTTGCCCTTGAGTGCAGCGCCCTGCCCAGTACGCGCCAGCGCCCAGAACTTGCGACCGCCCTTGAGCACGCCAGCGGTTTCCAGCTCGTAGCCGGAGACCTCGGTCAGGTCACGATAAAATTCGAGTACTTCCCGAGGCTGCACGGTGTGATAGCGCTGCGAGACCACTGACAGCGGTGCCTTGGTGTCCGAACGGTAGAGCACCTTCTGCTCGGGGAAGGAGTGGATCGCGCCCAGATGGCCGATGGCGTCCGACTTGAAGTGCACTGGGCTTTCCATGATCTGCCAGTCCATACCGGCTTCGCGTTGCCAGACTTCGATGGGTTGTTTCTGCGGCAGGTTGTTGCCCAAGCCGTGCCACGGAGTAGCGCCAACGTAGGCCATTTGTTCGATTTGATGAGCCATGACGAATTTCCTTTGGGTGCAGGCCGGCATAAAACGCCGCGCAGAGCGCAGCACCGGCAATCAATGAGAGATAAGGAAGAGGAGAGCGCTGGCCGGATCAGGCCGGCAGGTTGAAGCGGTGACCACAGAGTAGGCAGAGGTTGTGGGCCAGGACATGACGGTCCAGCGACTCGCCGAGCTGCGCGCCAATCGCACAACCACCGACGCTTCCGGCCAGGCCGCCGAGAATGGCGCCGGATACCGAGCCGAGGGTGATGCCGACAGGGCCGGCGATTAGGCCGAGTGCTGCACCGGCCTTGCCGCCTGCCAGAGCAGCGCTGACGCCACGTGCGAGGCCTCCGACAGCGCCGATGGCCGCGCCGGCTTTCATGGCGTGATGGAATGAAGCGACTTTTGGGGAGTGACAGCGGGGGCACTGCAATGACATGGGGCGAACCTCCTTGGTGCTGATGTCATGGCAGTAATGTGTGGCTGAGATTTTTTCGAATCGAATGCCGGGCCCAGTTATAAAATAAAAATCTGACTTATCTCTATTTGAAAGTCCGTGTTGGCTTCAAGCTCATCCGGGGACGGGATCTTTGATCCAGATTCGTCCTGCAACCCTCGGGCAATAGGGGCAAAGAGGTTTTCTATGCGAAACATCTTCTCTGAGGCAGCAGTCAGCATTTCTGAGCTGAAGAAAAATCCATCCCGCATCTTGGCTGAAGCCGCAGGTGCCCCAGTAGCCTTGCTCGACCAGGATCGTGTTATGGCATATCTGGTGCCAGCAGAGCTGTACGAACAAATACTGGAGCGCCTGGACGATTTCGAGCTGGCTGCATTGGCGAAGGCTCTGGCAGCTGAAAAATCCATCCGGGTGTCCTTGGAAGACCTTTAAGCAGCAGATGCTCTGGCTTGGATTGGGTCATCCGGTGTTATGCCCATCGGCGTATTCATAGGCAGCACAGTTTTTTTCTGCTACGATATTCAAAGGTAATACCTTTAGATAACGGGGGCTGACCATGGCCACTTCCATCAAAATTGACGACGATCTGAAAGGTCGCATTCAGCATTTGGCTTGTTTGCGCCAGCGCTCATCTCACTGGATCATGCGTGAGGCGATCACCCAGTACGTCGAGCGTGAGGAGGCCCGTGAGAGCTTCAAACAAGAAGCGCTGGCATCTTGGGCTGCATACCAGGAAACCGGCCAGCACTTGACCGGCCAGGAGGCTCGCACCTGGCTTGGTAGTTGGGGTACAGATGCTGAGGCAGAGTTACCCAAGTGCCACGACTGATCGTCACTGAAGGCGCGGCGAAGGGCCTGGAGCGTTGCCGGCGATTTCTCTCCGATAAAGATCCGCAGGTCGCACGCCGTGCTGCACAGGCAATCGAGCGCCAATTCGCTCGATTGGAGGAAAGTCCGGAAGTAGGGCGTCCTTTTCCAGATCTGCCAGAGCTGCGTGAGCTCATCATCGAGTTTGGTGACTCAGGTTACGTCGCGCTGTACCGCTATGAGCGCGCAGATGACACCGCCTATGTCTTGGCCTTTCGCCATCAAAAAGAAGCTGGCTACTGAGACTGGACAGCAGCTACCGGGCTCCCGGCAAGAATCGACTCCAGCTTCTCGCCCAACAAGCGCCAGGCTTCGGTTTTTTCCTTGGCGTAATCGTGGTGCAGGTAATGTCGGCGTACCTTCGAGCCGCCCAGCAGATGGTTCTGGCAGCGGTCGATTATTTCCAGTGTTACACCCAGCTCCTGCATCATCGTCGCGCCCGTGCGGCGCAGGTCATGCGGGGTCCATTCACCCTTGGTTCCCTTGCTCAGTACCAGTGAGTCGTCATGATGCCGGCCGGCCAGTGGCTTGCTGCGGTTCTTGAATCGACACTGGCGGTCTCCGATGAGCTTGCTGACAGTCTTGGTATCAACGTGGCTTCGACCATCCTTGCTGGGGAAGCAGAACGGCGTATCGCCGGTTTCTTCCTGAAGGCGTTTGAACTGCGCAATGGAAAACGCTGACAGGAACACGTGGTGATCCTGGCGCTTGCCTTTATGGCCCTTGGTGGCCTCGGCAGGGATGAACCAGGTGCCTTTCTCCAAGTCCACGTACCGCCACTCGGCCTTGAGCAACTCACCGATACGACAGAGGGTGCTCAGGCAGATCCACAGAGCGCACTGGACTCGAGTGTTGACCGGGCGAATGCCTGAATACTTCTGGCCCGCAGGAAGCTCATCGTAGTCATTTTCCAGGCGTTCCAGGACGTCACGCAGCTCACGAATCTCGTCAGGCGAGAGCAGACGATCCCGCTGCTCTTCGTAGTCATGGTCGAGCAACTTGTTCACGTCTATCAGGTCGGCTGGATTGCCGTCAGTCATGAGGCCGCGCCATGGTTTACGTTTCTCGGCCCAGCGCAGCATCTGGCCGATGTCCTTGCTGCGGATAACGACGGTGCGGTTTAGGCCGCGTGATTTGACTGAGCGCAGGACAGCGAGCAGATCCTTTTCAGTAAGATTGCGCAGCGGCTTCTTGCCAATGAGTGGCAGTACGTCCTTCTTGAAGCTGCGGATCAGCTCGGCATTGCCGTCCTGGCGGGAGACGCCGTCACGTATCCACTCATCAAAGAGATCGGACACTGTCTTGTTTTCTGCGGCTTCACGCTCTGCTTCAGCAATAGTGGTGGCGATTGCCGCTTGCGCCTCGATCCGTGCAGCTTTGGCGGCAAGGGTAGGGTGCAGGCCTTTGGTGACGAGTACGCGGGCTTCGTCCCGCTCAGACCGAATTTGCGCCAAGCTTTTCTTCGGCCAACTACCCAAGCGCTTCCTAGTTCGCGCTCCATCCAGCTTGAATTCATAGCTGAACTGAACTGTGATCCCGCGGACTCCGACACGCACCTCAGCAACCAGTCCTCCATCCTCACGGAAGACCTTGCCGTCATCTTGCGCTGTCAGTGCCTCCAATTGCTTGATCGTTACCTTGGACACTCTCTACCCCTAGTAAAATTCCTCGCGCCCGAATTTTGTGCCACTTTTGTGCCACCAAAATGCTTGGCTGGTGGTGGACGGTATCGGATGCTATTGGATGAAAGAGTAGCCTCTAAGGCACGTATTTACTAGGGTTTAGCTTTTCCGATAGTGTCCGGTACGATCTATGGGGATCTATAAAATAAGCGCATGGGGTGCAAGTGATCGAGTGTTCGAATCACTCTGTCCCGACCATTATTGAAATGAAAAAGCCCAGTGTACGGGTCACCCACATGGGTGAGTCATACCCCAGTCGGTGACGATTGGGTTTTTTTGTTGGCTGTGAAACTAGCTTTGGGCGAGACGCCAGGCATTACCCGGAAGGGGCAGCTATCGTACCCCGGATCCCATGGGAGGCAGCGGTCCCCTACGATACTCGTTTGAGATCTTCCGCCTAATAAGCCTCACTCAGCTGAAGCTAAACCGTTCCCGATGCTTAGCAAGATACCTGCGATTACCATCGCTCAATTGGCCGATTTTTGTGAATTCGTCTAATCGTAAAATGTAGCGCTCCTGTTCCTTCAGCTTATCGCTGATAAGAACATCACCATTTTGCGAAAATGAAATTAATCCAGAGTCGAACAGGCGATCAATGTGCGCAGCCAGAAGCAGGCCGTTGTCTATATCTAAACGTTCGGCGTTATCGGCTAGGCTCCATGCGTGGATATGAGAGGCAACCAACAGACTTGGACTTTGCAGCCCAGTGAGGGCGCACTTGCTATTCCAGCGACTTAGCAATCCAGAACGGAATGCCCCTTGACCAACCCTGGCTTCGATCAGTGCCGTTCTGGTTGTATTGCTTATCTTTTGAGGCGAGCCGGCATCAATTATGCGGTTCTCATAGTCGACAAAAATTCCAGCTTGTTCTAGCAGGAATTGGCCGGCATCGGCGGGCAGTGAAGCCATGTAGATCTGGTTTATACCGCTCACACTGTTGAAGAGTCGAGGTTCAGTACGAGCGTCGAATCGTGCCATGTAGATTTCGGCAATATCATCACTGCGCATCGGGCGCTTTAACTCGTTGTAGCTAATATCTACGCGATGCCCTTCGTTCTGCCATTCCTTAAATGACGGCCGAGGAGGGCGTTCAGCGATGTAGGATTTGCCCCGAGCTGTCGCAATACCCCGGATGTAGTTGTCGTGATAACAGAAAATCAAATCTCCGGTTTGGACTTTGGCGACGTTATCCCAGTGAGTTCGGAATTGCTCCTTTCCATGCTTGGATCGTGAACTACGAGGAGCCCATAAAAATTGACCGTTTTTGGCTTCCTTATGAGTTGCGCCCAGGTTTACCCAAAAAAATTGCATCTCGCGTCCTAAGTGCTGGTCTGTCGCTGGCGACTCTAGCGTGAGTTCCTACGGCGTGGAAGGAAATTTCCTACAACGCATGAAGAGTCGCTGTTCTCGTTGTGTCGCATTCGCTTAGGACTTTGAGAATCGTTGGAAAGGTGTGCGGGCGGGCTTGAGCCAGAACGGATGGGCTACGGTAGGGAGAAGGGATTGCTAGAAGGCGAGAGGCGCGTAGCCTCTACAAGTCCGCTCCCTGCCTGACGGTAGGAAATCAATTGGAGGTGCCATCGTGTTTGTTCGCACCATAGCCGCAAATGAGTGGCGGCTTTATCGGAATCTGCGTTTGCGGGCACTGCGAGAGTCACCGGATGCGTTCGCAAGTACCTACGAGCGTGAGGCAACTCGAAGCGACGATGATTGGGAAGCCCGTGTCTCGGCTGTAGCAACCTCCACCAGCGCACAGGCTTATTTGGCTTTTCAGCACGCCGAGCCTTGTGGCTTGGTTTGGTGCAAATCATCAGAAGCTGAGCCAGCTGTCGTCGAGGTTTTTCAGATGTGGGTAGACCCCGTCTCACGCGGTGCTGGAGCCGGTCGGGCTCTGCTGGTAAGAGCTATTGCTTGGGCTGAAAGTCGAGGGGCGCAACGTATACGCTTGGGCGTGACGATCGCAGATTCGCCGGCGATGCGCCTGTATCGGACAAATGGATTTTGTGACATCGGCTTGCCGGAACCTTTGCGCCTAGGTTCTTCTTTGAGCTCTCAGTCGATGGAACTGAATCTAGGTTTAGGCTCTGGTACTGATAGCCCTGCTCAATAGCTGCTGCGGCTGAGTTGTGGTGTTGGCCTGTGAAGCGGGAATTTTTAGTCGCATGGCTCCAGCGGAAGAAACGCCTTCAGAGATTTCTGAAGGCGGCCCGTAGGCGCTTCAGCGCATCATGCCCAGCTCGGCATCATCCATCAGCGCCTTAGCCAATGCGCAGAGGTAATGCGAAGCCCAGATCAGCTGGGGTTTGTCTTCCATCAAGCCGTCCAGGGTCATATCCCGCGCGTAGCCCATAAGCTCTGAGGCCTGTTCGCGGGCGCTCTGGCAGGGGATGCCTGCTTCGATGCGGAACAGCGGATGGGTCTGGTTTTCCCCTTGGTAGAAGGTGGTTTTGCCGACGGTGAATTTGGTTTCTTCTGTGGTCATTGTTCAATCTCCCCGAAATCTTTCATGCCTGGTCTAGCCTCATCGCCGGCAAGCCAGCTTGCTCCCACAGGTACTGCATAGGCCTCGAGATCTGTGGCGCAGCTCAGATCTATGTGGGAGCCCGACTTGCCGGCGATAGGGCCGGACCAAGCGATACATTAATGGAGCCTTAGTGCAGAGTCCGAGGCTCAGTAGGCATCTGCACCTGGACTATGGCGGACTCAAGCAAAGCTCGCAGGGTCTCCAGCTCATGCATCGAAGCCATCATCAGAATCGACGCTGGCGATTTGGGCTGCAGCAGCATTGCCTGATGTACGACGGTCGCCGCGCATAGCGCGTAGTCCGTGGCTTGGATCAGGGTGTCTTCGAGGGTTTGGAGTGTATGGGGTGGGTCAGGAACTATTTTTAGCATCGTACTGTGTTCTCGGTGGGGCCACCGCCAGCCCGCTGTCAAACGGAAAGGTGGCAGCTGTGCATGGGTTGACAGACCGGCGAACACAGAAACCGGCGCACGCGAGCGTGCCCCATGCACAACCGCCATAAACGGGTATGCACTGTGTATCGTCGCGGCCTGTCAAAGCCGGTCGTTGATATGCAACGACGGACCGAGACTAGAATGCTGAAAAAACGACCGCAACGAAAAACACGGTTGGGGAGTATCTTTGGGAAATGCCCTACAAGGAAGGGGTTAATTCTGACTTTTTTGCCCATTCACCTTCACAGCATGCAACGCCGGGCTGCTCTGTTAACGGCTTGCAGCTCTCAAAAAAAATTCCACTCACGAATCCCTGTATCCAGTTATGTCGCGATGCCAACAAACGGTCCAGCATGGACTTTCGCCACTCAAGCCTTGAAACTGACCCGCTCGCATCTGGACCAAGGCAGGTCACGGGCCAGCCCCTGACAACGGACGCCAAGTAACAGCCCATGGAATGCACCGAAGATGACTATCGAAGCTTTTGCCCCTTTCCAGCGCCTCGCCACTGACCTGCTGAAGTACCTACCGGCTGACCAGCCAGATGGCTCCCACGACCTGTCCCATATCCATCGCGTATGGGTCAACGCACAACGGATACAGCGCGTAGAAGGCGGCGACCTGGAAGTGCTGCTTGCAGCGACTGTGCTGCATGATTGTGTCGCAGTAGAAAAGAACTCGCCCTTGCGTGGGCAGGCGTCAACGCTGTCCGCACAAAGGGCGGCGTCAATCCTGGCTGATATGGGCTGGCCCTTGCAGCGCATCGAGCAGGTGGCGCATGCAGTCAAAACCCACAGCTACTCGGCTGGCTTCGAACCACTCACCCTTGAGGCCAGGATTCTTCAGGATAGTGATCGCCTGGACGCCATCGGTGCAGTGGGTATCGCCCGGTGTTTTTACGTTTCCGGGCGAATGGGGTCGGCGCTGTACGATTTCGAGAACCCCACTGCGTGGGGGAGGGAGTATCAGGACAAGGCGTATACGGTCGAGCACTTTCATACCAAGCTGCTCAAGCTTGCGTCAGGTTTTAAAACTGCTGAAGGGGCTCGATTGGCTGCTGAACGTCATGCTCGGCTTGAAGTGTTTCTTGCGGATTTCATGGATGAGATCGGGGCTGGCGGGGCAGGGGCAAGTGGGTAGGTTCCGAGATCTTCGGCAGTTTGAATGCGCTAAATCGGTCTCATGGAATAGCATATGACTGATTGAGCTAGCAGGGGCTCTGTGGGAGCGGGCGCGCCCGCGAACACCGGCGCAGCCGGTGCCAACCACCGCGTTGAGTTCTTCGCGGGCATGCCCGCTCCCACAGGCGCCGCGTCGCGCTTGCGAGTTGAGCTCTCTGCGCGATAGCGCAACCCAAGGGCCGGGCGATCTCTTACAAATCGTGTACTTGTCTCGAAAACGACGCTGGCCAGGTGGTCGGTATCTCGGGCGCAACCAGACAATTTACTAGAGGGATGCAGCGGGGGGCGCAAAGTTGTCACGCGCTTCAAGTGCGATGCCTAGGGGTAGATAATTGGCTTGGCTGTTTGTCGTGTGTCTGTGTGGCCATGTACTTGTCCAGACTTTCCTCTCGGGTGTCTTCCTCTGGCTTCCAGTAGTAGGCCTAAACGGTTTGGTGATGAGTTAGAACAGGCGCACTGTGGCTGGTACCGAAGCTGGCGCTAACGCAATAGTCTCTAACAAAGCAAGGCGTGGCTTTCGGAACGGTCCTACATACTAGGCGATATTTTTTCTATAGCCTCCAAGCCTTTCCCTTACAAGGAGCTGGCGAAGTGGCCTATTGTCTCCGAAATTTTAAACATGTTGATAGGTGATCAAGTAAGAGTCCAGCTGAGGAATAGGTGATGGCATGGTTATTCATTTTGTGCACCGTGTTCAGTGTGTGCGGTGCATTCATTTTGCGTACCAAGTGCTCGGGGCCTCATCTCGGTTATGGGCTATTCTGTCTGTGCTTGCTATACAATATCTTCTTTGTTGTTACATACATGAGGATATTGGAGTTTCAGCAGTTTTTGTTTTTGGGATATCAGCCTGAATTCCTCAAGAAAAATATCATGGTGGGGTGGGTTGCTCTGGTAGGTGTGTTCTTACACTGTGGGGCAATGCCTACCAGGGGCGCTACGTAGAGCCACTGGGTTGCGCATGACCAATTGACTCAGGCCTGGTTGAACGCTTCGCGGGCACACCTGCTCTCACAGGGTGCCGGGTAATAGGTTTAAAGCTCGGACCATGCCCGTCTCAGAATGGTGGTGCTACATATACAACCCGGTTTCGTCCATTCTGTTTGGCGTCATAAAGTCCCCTGTCAGCGCGTTCCAGTGCGTCGTCCAGCGTTTCACCCTTGGCAAACAGGGTGCACCCTACGCTCACGCTCACCTTCAACGGGCCACAGGGCAACTGCATCGGGCTGGCACCCACCTGTTCGCGAATCCGCTCAGCAATCCGCGTCAGTTCTTCGCTGTCTTTAACATGCAAAATAGCGACGAACTCCTCACCCCCATGGCGCACCAGCAGGTCATCGGGGCGAAGTGCTGCGCGCAGGCGACGGGCAGATTCGCAAAGCACTTTGTCACCGCCGCCATGGCCGTACTTGTCGTTGATGGATTTGAAGTGATCCAGGTCGGCATAAACCGCGCCCAGTTGTAAGCCGTTCACCTCTGCCAATCGCCGTTCATGGTCTTCAAACGCCGACAGCGCGCCGCGGTTCCACAGTTGCGTCAAAGGGTCGAGCAGGGCTTTGCGCTGCTCGCGATCCATTTCAAGCCGCAGATCGCGGTTTACCTGCGCCAAGGTACGCAGCTGCAGATATCCCTCGGCGAGCGTGGCCAGGTCCCTGAAGTTCGCTTGTTGAGCCTCGCTGAGCACGCGCGGGTGGGGGTCGAACATGCACAGCGTGCCGATGGCTTTGCCGTTGCCGGCGCGCAAGGGGTGGCCGGCGTAAAAACGGATATAGGGCTCTTTGAGCACCAGTGGATTGTCGTCGAACCGGCTGTCGCGCTTGGCATCGGGGACCATCAAGGTTTCGTCACCGAGAATGGCGTAGCCGCAAAAGGAAATACTGCGCGTCGTCTCGCTTGCCTCAAGCCCTATGCGGGCCTTGAACCACTGTCGGTCCTGGTCGATCAGGCTGATAAGCACAGTGTCCACATGGGCCAGGTCCTGGGTAAGCCGCACCAGGGTATCGAGGTAATGCTCGGCTGGTGTATCAACCAGGTTCATGTCATCGAGCGTGCGCTGGCGAAGCGCTTCGTCTGCGGGTAAAGGGCAAGCTGGCATCGTTGGTCCTCCATTCCCTGGTTGGCTGCTTTTGCACTTGGCGGGGCGCGTTCTCTATACCGTCGAAACAAGCACAGCATAGGTTATAGCGTGGAGCCTTGGGTTGCAGGTGCGGCTGGCCATTTCTTGCCGAGAGTGTGATTTCTTTCGCTCGATCTTCGTCAAGATTGCTACCCCTTCGCCGTCGTCTGGGGACTGATACAGGGCCTTTCATGCAAACGCTGTTGAACGAGATTCTCGAAGAAGTACGTCCCTTGATCGGCAAGGGCAAAGTGGCTGACTACATTCCTGCGCTGGCCGATGTGCCAGCGAACCAACTGGGCATAGCGGTCTATGGCAACGATGGCAGCTATTACTGCGCAGGCGACGCCCTGGTGCCATTCTCGGTGCAGAGTATTTCCAAGGTGTTCAGCCTGGTGCAGGCGATTGGGCGCTCGGGGGAAGCCATTTGGGAGCGGCTTGGCCATGAGCCTTCCGGCCAGCCGTTCAACTCGCTGGTGCAGCTGGAGTTCGAGCGTGGTCGGCCGCGTAATCCTTTTATCAATGCGGGTGCGTTGGTGATTTGCGATATCAACCAGTCGCGCTTTGCTGCACCCACTTTGTCGATGCGCGATTTTGTGCGGCGGCTATCGGGCAATCCGCATATCTCGATCGATGCTCGCGTTGCCGATTCGGAGTATCAATTCCGCGCGCGCAACGCGGCCATGGCTTACCTGATGCAGTCGTTCGGCAACTTCCATAACGAGGTGGAGACGGTGCTGCGCAGTTATTTCAGTTACTGCGCGCTGCAAATGAACTGCCTTGATCTGGCTCGGGCGTTCTGTTTCCTGGCTAACGATGGGTTCTGCAAGCACAGCGGTGAGCAGATTCTGACCCGGCGCCAGACCCAGCAGGTGAACTCGATCATGGCCACTAGCGGGTTGTATGACGAAGCAGGGAATTTCGCCTATCGGGTGGGGTTGCCAGGTAAGAGTGGCGTGGGGGGCGGGATTGTGGCCATCGTGCCGGGGCAATTCACCGTGTGCGTGTGGTCGCCGGAGTTGAATGCGGCGGGTAACTCTCTGGCGGGGATGGCGGCGCTTGAGTTGCTGAGCTCGCGGATTGGGTGGTCGGTGTTCTGATTGGCGGGCTCGCTTGTTGTGCGACGCGGCGGTGTGGCGGTTTGACTTACCTGTGAAGAATCCAACGCGGTGTATGGCACCGGCTTCGCCGGTGTTCGCGGGTGAACCCGCTCCCACAGGTACTGTGGCTGCGTTGAAGGCTGTGGTGATCTTGTGGGAGCGGGCGAGCCCGCGAAGAATGCGACGCGGTGCATGGCACCGGCTGTGCCGGTGTTCGCGGGCATGCCCGCTCCCACAGGTACTGTGGTTGCGTTGAAGGTTGTGGTGAGCCTGTGGGAGCGGGTTTACCCGCGAAGAATGCAACGCGGTGTATGGCACCGGCTGTGCCGGTGTTCGCGGGC
>NZ_DKHD01000014.1:160190-168320 GCF_002453565.1 Pseudomonas sp. UBA6753
GGTACTGTGGCTGCGTTGAAGGTTGTGGTGATCCTGTGGGAGCGGGCGTGCCCGCGAAGAATCCAACGCGGTGCATGGCACCGGCTGTGCCGGTGTTCGCGGGCATGCCCGCTCCTACAGTGGAGCTTTCTTGAGTGAACGAACTCAGGCCCCCCCACCAGCTATCTCCCGAGCAACCCAGCCCTTGAACGCCTCCGCCACCGGCGATGGGTGCATCGCGCCTGATTGGGCCAGCACCACTTTTTGCGGTGATACCTCTTCCAATAATGGCCGGCATAGCAGCGGTGTACCGTCATAGCAGTGGTCCCCCGCGGGCCGGGTGCATGACAGGGCAACCCCGTAGCCATGCGCGACGAGGCCCCGTTGCATCTCGAAGGTCTGGGTGTATTGCTGAGTGCGCGGTTGCAGGTTATGCGCCCAAAACAGTGAAAGAAAATACTCACGCGTTTGTGCGATGTCCTCAAGAATCAAACACTCTTGCGCCAGCTCATGCAGCGGTATCTCGGCCAGGTGGGCCAGGCGGTGGTCAGTGGCGATGAGTGCGTAGGGCTTCAACTCAGCCAGTACCTGGCGCGGCAGCAAGGGATCAAGGCCAATGTCATAAGTTAGCGCGAGCTCGGCTTTACCGGCGCTCAAGTGGCGGTGTACGCCTGCCAGGTCAGTCTCGAAAAGCGTTACCTCGACATCGGGATACTGCTTGCGAAAACTCGACAGCAGCCGCGGCGCGTAATAGGGGCCCAAGTCTTGAAAGCAGATGAGCGACAGGTTGCCGCGAAGCGAGCCGCGCGTGGTATCCGCGTTCTGATTCATGGCAATGGCCATGCCGATGATATCGCGTGCCTGGGCCAGTAAACGCGTGCCCGCTGACGTCAGCTCCAGCCCGCGGCTCACCTGGCGCCGGAACAGCCGCTCGTTCAGCGCCTCTTCCAGCTGGGCGATCGCTACCGAAACCGATGGCTGTGAAACGTGCCGGGCTCTGGCCGCAGCGCTGATGCTGCCGTGCTCGGCCACGGCGACGAAGTACTCGAGCTGCCTGAACGAGAACCCTATCATCTTTTCCTATACTCGGGATTAGGAAATATATTCTTTTCCTATTGTGGCTGAAAAGCAATACTCGCGGTGCACCTTGCTTATTCCGCTTGAAAAATGGCAGTGGTGCTGTTGCCCAATAAAAAGACCAAAGGGTGCTTATGAAACTGTCCGCCGAATTTCAACTGAGTGACGAAACCATCGAGGCTTTTCAGCGTGATGGTGCCGTCTGCGTACGTAATTTGTTCACGCCGGAAGAAGTTGCACTGCTCGAAACCGGCATCGAACAGAACCTGAAAGCCCCAAGCGAGCGCGCTAAAGTGGCAAGCCGCCCTGATGACCCGGGTTGGTTCTTCGAAGACTTCTGTAATTGGGGGGATATTTCGGCCTATCGCCAGTTCATCTTCGAAAGCAGGGTAGGTAGTGTTGCAGCGCAACTCATGAACAGTGAGACAGCCCGGCTTTATCACGATCACCTGCTGGTCAAGGAGCCAAACACGCGCCAGCGAACACCCTGGCATCAGGACCAGCCGTATTACAACATCGACGGGCGCCAGAACTGCAGCATGTGGATGCCAGTCGACCCGGTCTCGAGAGAATCCACCCTTGAATTCGTAGGGGGCTCGCACCTTGGGCCATGGCTGATGCCGCGCAGCTTCCTCGACAGCCAGGCGCAATGGTTCCCGGAAGGCAGCCTTGCGGACTTGCCGGATATCGAGGCCGATCGCAGCGCCTGGAACATCCTCGGCTGGGAGCTCTCCCCAGGCGATGCAGTGTTCTTCCACATGCTCACCTTGCACGCCTCGGGCGGTGTCGGGGGCAATCGTCGGCGTCGTGCCTTCTCGGTACGTTTCCTGGGCGATGACATTACTCACGCACCGCGCCAGTGGAAAACCTCGCCACAGTTTCCCGGCCTCGAAACGCAACTCGCCAGCGGTGCCCAAATGAACCACGAACTGTTTCCGGTGCTGTGGCCAAGGGCTTGATGATTGGAATGCTGCGTGCCTGATAAAACCGCACGGCATTAGCGTTGTGCGGACCTGATAATAAAACCAAGAAGGTATCTATGAGCGCTCAATCTTCACACCAGTTGAAGCGGGGTCTCTCTACCCGGCATATTCGTTTCATGGCGTTAGGTTCTGCTATCGGTACGGGGCTGTTCTATGGCTCGGCATCGGCAATAAAGTTGGCAGGGCCTTCAGTTTTGCTGGCCTATCTGATAGGTGGCGCAGCCATTTACATGATGATGCGTGCCCTTGGCGAAATGGCGGTTCATAACCCGGTGTCAGGCTCGTTCGGGCATTATGCCAGCCAGTATCTGGGGCGTTACTTTGGCTTTCTGACAGGTTGGAGCTACGCGTTCTCGATGTTGGTGGTTTGCCTGGCAGACGTGACGGCCTTTGGCGTTTACATGGGGCTGTGGTTCCCTGAAACACCTGCCTGGATCTGGGTGCTTGGGATAGTGTTCTTTATCGGGGCGCTGAACCTGTGCAGCGTGAAAGTGTTCGGGGAAATGGAGTTCTGGCTGTCGTTGCTGAAGGTGACCGCGATCGTTGCCATGATTGTGGCAGGTGCGGCTGTGCTGCTGCTGGGTATCCAGTTGAATGACGAGGCAGGCACGGTTGCCGGAGTCTCGAATCTGTGGAGCCACGGCGGGTTCTTCCCTAATGGCGTCAGTGGGATGATCGCTTCCTTCACTGTCGTGATGTTCGCCTTTGGCGGGGTCGAAATGATCGGCATCACCGCAGGCGAGGCAAGGGACCCTAAACGCGTGCTGCCCAAGGCTATCAACTCGGTGCCTCTGCGCATCCTGCTGTTCTACATTCTTACCCTGTTCGTACTCATGGCCATTTACCCTTGGACCAGCATCGGCAGCCACGGTAGCCCGTTCGTGCAGATCTTCAGTGGTCTTGGCATCAGTTCAGCGGCTACCGTGTTGAACATCGTGGTGATTTCAGCTGCTGTTTCGGCGATCAATAGCGATATCTTCAGTGCTGGGCGGATGATGTACGGAATGGCTCAGGACGGCCAGGCGCCAGCCGGTTTTGCATCGTTGTCACGTTTCGGTGTGCCGTGGATGACGGTTGCAGTGATGGGCGTCGCGCTGCTTCTGGGCGTGGTATTGAACTACCTGGTGCCGGAAGACTTGTTCCTGGTTCTTGCGGCGGTGGTCACGTTCTCCATTGTCTGGGTCTGGTTGATGATCCTGCTTTCTCAAGTGGCCATGCGGCGCGGCATGAGCAAGGAGGAGGTGGCAGCACTGGATTATCGTGTGCCGCTGTGGCCGGTAGGGCCAGCTTGCGCGATTGCTTTCATGGTGTTCATTTTTGGCGTGCTCGGTTGGTTCCCGGCCAGCCGCACAGCCATGTATGTCGGGGTTGGCTGGTTGGTGCTGCTATCCCTGGGTTACTGGTTGTGGGGTATGCGTGCGCCACGTCATGTGTCGGCCAGCGCTTGAGGCATTGAACCAAACTGTGGGAGCGGGCTTGGCCGCGAAGAATCAGACGCGGTGGCTGGCACCGGCTACGCCGGTGTTCGCGGGCATGCCCGCTCCCACAGGTACTGCAGCTGCCTTGAAAGGTATGGTGATCCTTACCGTCTAGGCCCCGGCGCATCGACCCTCTCAGTCAGATGGGGCAGTACGGGACTCACGGTCAATATCCTCCGGCCAATGAACCTTGGGCGCCAGGCAATGCATATGGCTCAGGCCATCGTCATCGTTCCAGTCACGAGGTGGATGCACGAACTTCGGCAGGGCTTCGGGGCCTTGCTGCATGAACAGCCGGGCGATAGCCCAGTAGGCTTCGCCGTGGTAGAGGTCGTGAGTGAAGAACACGCGGTCGATGACTTCGTTGGTTTCCGGGTTGCGTACCGACAGCATGACGTTCTCGATCAGGCCGCCGTGGCCGGGGGCGTAGACTCGGTAGACTTCGGCGGTTACGTCGTCCCAGTTGTAGGCGACCGGTTTGACGCCCCAGTGTTTACGACCGAACAGAAAGATGTAGTGGAATCTGAATTGATAGAGATAGATTTTGCGTCGTAGGCGATTGAAGCGAATGGGTTCGTCCCGTGGGAGCAATAGGTCCATTTTTACATATGTCGCAGTAGCCCACATGCCAATCAAGATCGCTAACGATGAGAGGATGTCGATGCCCCAATTATTCGACCAGTAGATACCAAAAAACCTCCAATGCATGTAGATTAATGCACCCACAGAAAAAACCAGAATTGGTCCCCCTATCAGCACTGTGACACCACGCAAACTGACAGTAGATCGGGGAAGCTCCAGAAACACATCATCACAGTAGTTTGGTGGCGGATTTATATCTTCAAAGCTTAAGCGCGGAACTTCATCCGAACTGACACCAGGCAGATCATGACTCCAACTCAGAGCTCGCTCCGAAAGGATCCTGGGCTTGATCTTCATTCGTTGGCTTCCCTAATGCTAATTTCGACGAATCAAACTGTTGAATCGGGCTTGCCCTGAACAATCCAGCGCCGTGTCTGGTTTGCAGTCAGGGGGCTTACCGGGCCCTCAGCACCTTGCGCTAAGGTTTTAGACGACTTCATCTGTTGTCGGTGGGCTGCGAGACTCCAAGTCGATTTTCGCTGGCCATCGGACCTTGGGGGCGAGGTATTGCATAGGGTTCAGACCATTGCCAACCTTCTGACCCTGAAAAGGGCGTAGAGAGTCAGGAAGAGCGTCATAGCCACTTTGCATGTACAAACGTGCCAGTGCCCAATACTGCTTGCCTTGCTCTATGTCGTCACACAGGAACAGGCGGTCGATGACTTCCTCGGTGCCTGTTTTACGAACCGATATCATTACATTTTCAATGAGGCCGCCGTAGCCCATTGGGGCGTATACCCTGTAAACCTCGGCAGTTAGGTCGGCCCAGTCATAGGCCACAGGTTTTACCCCCCCAACCCTTGCTGCCGAAGGGGTATAGACGATCAAATCTGTACTCGTAAAAATAGACTTTTTGACGTGCTCTATTGAAGCGTATGGGTTCATCGCGAGGAAGTCGTAGGTCCATACGAAACAATGGAAAAAAGGCCCAGGTTGAAAGAGTTACAATCATGATGCCTATGGTCGTAATTTCAATTCCCGATTGCCATTCGTCAAGGAGGGAAGTGGTGATGTCTGGCACGATAAACACCATGGTGTAAATTAAAATAATCAAGCCTCCGAAAAAAGATATCCCCCGCACACTGAACGACGACCGTGGGAACTCGATAAATATATGTCCAGCCCGATTGATCTTTAAATTAGATGCCAAACACACTTCGCGCTGCGCGGGTGCAATCTCATGCGGAGGAAGATCATACTTCCAGCCCATCCCTCGGGTAGGTAGCATCTTTCTCTTTCCTTTCATGCATTCAGTTCCGTGGAAAAAGTGATGGGTAGGACGATGATGGCCTGGCTGATGATGGCAAGCAGAGCAAGGAGCAGCCTGCCGCAGGGCCTGACTGGGGAGTGGCCACGCGGGAAGAGTGAGGCTGCCGCAACCCAGGGCAGCCTATACCTTCTAGACTTGGGGGTCATCGGCCCTCTCAGTCAGATGGGGCAGTACGGGACTCACGGTCAATGTCCTCCGGCCAATGAACCTTTGGTGCCAGGCAATGCATGTGGCTCAGGCCATCGTCATCGTTCCAGTCACGGGGTGGGTGTACGAACTTCGGCAGGGCTTCGGGGCCTTGCTGCATGAATAGTCGGGCGATGGCCCAGTAGGCTTCGCCTTTGTAGAGGTCATAGGTGAAGAACACACGGTCGATGACTTCGTTGGTTTCCGGGTTGCGGACCGACAGCATGACGTTTTCGATCAGGCCACCGTGGCCGGGGGCGTAGACTCGGTAGACTTCGGCGGTTACGTCATCCCAGTTGTAGGCGACCGGTTTGACGCCCCAGCGTTTGCGGCTGAAGATGAAGATGCGGTCATATCGAAACTCATAAAGATATATTTTCTGGCGAAGTCGGTTGAAGCGAATTGGCTCGTCTCTAGGGGCAACCAGATCAAGCTTGATGTAAGGAATCAAGGCCCACAGTATTGCTGAGGCGGTAATTATCAATGATAGATTCATCAGCCAGTCGTGTCGCCAGTCGTCGTATAATAAATCCCAGTACAAGTAAAACGCCATTCCAAAAAGAAAAAGCAGACCCGCAATGCCGATTAGGAATATAACGCCTCGAAGGATGGTGCTGCTCCGCGGCAATTCGAGATAAACATCATCGAAATAGTTGGGCGACGGTTTGACACTCGCCCACACTTCCCGCCACTTTGGCACTTCATCCACCTTGGGAAGGTCATGGCTCCAGCCTAAAGCACGCTCCCACAGAACTTTACCATCGCGCTTCACTCGTTAGTCTCCCTGACACAAATCTCAATGTACCCACTTGGCAAGCTCCGATCCGGCCAGTACATCACCAACAGCGTAGCTGCCAGAATCGTGTGTTTTCCTATAGTCGCCATGAGCGATATCGAGCCAGAAATCTCTAACTGACAGAGTCCAGTAGAATAAGGTTTCTGCTTCTCGCTAATTGAAATACTGCGGTCGTGATCGGGGATCAGTGGCGATGCAAAGCTAGAAAATGAAGAGGACGGTGAGAGAGGTTCTTTAGCGTTTGCAAAGAAATTGCCCGAAGCAATAGTTTCCCCGCCAACGTAATCAGGGTGATTGCCGTCACCGTGACGATGTACGATCAATTTCCAGCGATATCCCGAGGACCGCTCATCGTACAGAGGCAATGCGATCAAGAACTTTAGCTTCCTAATTATTTCGGCACTAATCAAGCCGCCGACTTTCGGAAGTCCTGGTTCAGTGGCCAAGCGCGACTCAAAATTCAACTTCGCCTGAACGCCTAGCGTGGCAGCATTGAGTTCGGCAAAAGCGATATCCGCATGTTCTGGAGCATTCCAATGAATACTCGGCTTTTCGTTTGCTTTTCCAAAGCAGCATCGCCTTACCCACCGCTCCAGATCCGTTGATTCATTTTCCTGAGCCAGTTTGCTTAGTTGATAAGCAGCAAGCGTGAGGGCTATCGCCAGTCCCAACGGGCCGAAAAACAAGGGCTTGAGTACTGCAACACTAAATACAATAGTGCCCGAGCCATATAAGAGGAATGAAAAGAAGTGTTGGCTCCTCGCTGCATCATCACCCGCTGCGGCGGTGCGCCTCATGGCATTGATTGCTTGAGCCGCATCAA
Organism: Pseudomonas sp. UBA6753; assembly: GCF_002453565.1. Taxonomy (NCBI): domain Bacteria; kingdom Pseudomonadati; phylum Pseudomonadota; class Gammaproteobacteria; order Pseudomonadales; family Pseudomonadaceae; genus Pseudomonas; species Pseudomonas sp. UBA6753. The sequence continues at coordinate 167,425 of NZ_DKHD01000014.1, forward strand.
AAACCCCTGCAACCGCACTCACCAAAGCACCAAGCCTTATCAAGGCCCCCCCACTGGCTGCAACACCCTTTGCCCACCCCAAATTCAGTGGACCAGCACTTGATCTCAAAATGAGCCCAACCAGCTCGATTTGCCCTCCCAACAGGCCCAACTGCGATCCTTGCAACGCCAACTTGGCTTCATACGCCTTGGGCCCAATCTCCGCTTCCGCCTTGTCCTGATTCCTGCCCAGGCTGTCCTGCTGCAAATACAACCCGCCTATCGACAGCAGAACCTCCCAGCTGCCAGCAATCCCGCGCAACCCGGAAAAACCGGTTTTTACCAATCGGGTCGCCTGCTGCGTCGTGATCTTCATCCCGTGCAACAACCTGCGCGCATCGGTTTCCAACGTCCCTGCCGCCACCGAGATATCCACCAAGGCAAGCTGCGCCGCGCTGCTCGCCTGGGTCACGCCCATGCTGACCTCCTTGAACAACCGCCCATGCACTTCCTCGGCCTTGCCCTCGACCCACACCGTCACGCTGATCATCGAATTGGTGAACCGCGGGTCGAGTACGGCCAGGCTCATCAGCCCGTGCTGGATGATCGGCCGCACCTTGCGCATGGCCTTCATCGATCCAAACTCGAAGTCATCGATATTGCGGCGCATCCGGTCCCGCGCCTCGGCGATCGACGCGTTGGCCTTGTGCTGCAACTCCCGGAGGTGGGCGCTCTGCAAGGCGTAGTACTCGCCCAGCTTCATCTGCACTTCCAGCTCCATCAGGTGCACGCCGTTGTAAAGAAACTGCGTGGCGCTGTTCAGATGCCGCACGGCCTTCTGAATGCCAGGTGACAGACATGGCGACAGCCGCTGACTGGCCGCATTGAGCGCGCTCTGCGTTTCAGCAATGGCCTGC